>NZ_NYWI01000037.1:0-98289 GCF_002684955.1 Tistrella sp.
AAGATCATCCTTCGAGCGCAACGCGGCGACCCTCTCCCGGCTATCAGGCCAAACATCCTACCAGGAGACGGCCCGATGAGTGGAATTCATACAAGCACCGCCGCCGCGGCCGCCCCGCCGCCCGCCATGGCAGGCGGCCCCGTCCGCCGGCTCTCGGACCTGCTGCTGCGTCGCAGGCGCCTGCTGCTGCTCTCTCTGCTGGTGCCGCCGCTGCTCTGGCTGGGCGTGGTCTATCTGGGCGCGCTCTTCACCCTGCTCGCCCATTCGCTGTTCTCGATCGACGAATTCGCCGGCACGCTGATCTACGAGCCGACGCTCAAGACCTTCGGCGAGCTGATGCGCCCGGCCAATCTCGACATCGTGCTGCGCACGATCGCGATCGCCTCGGTGGTGACGGTGCTGGCGGCGGTGATCGGCTTTCCCGTTGCCTGGTATGCCGCCCGCTATGCCCGCGGCCGGATGAAGGCCGCCTTCTATCTGGCGGTGATGATGCCGCTCTGGTCCAGCTATCTGGTCAAGCTCTACGCCTGGAAGCTGCTGCTGGCCAAGGAAGGCGCGATCGGCTGGTTCGCGGACCGGCTGGGCCTCGCCGGCCTGCTCGATGGCTGGCTGTCCCTGCCGCTGGTGGGCGGGCCGTCGCTTTCGGTCAGCTATACCGGCATGGTGGTGGTGTTCCTCTATCTCTGGCTGCCCTTCATGATCCTGCCGGTCCAGGCCGCACTGGAACGGGTGCCGGCCAGCATGATCGAGGCCTCGTCGGATCTGGGGGCCACGCCCGGCCAGACCTTCCGCAACGTCGTGCTGCCGCTGGCCATGCCGGAGGTGGTGGCGGGCGGCATCTTCACCTTCTCGCTCACCCTCGGCGACTACATCGTGCCGCAGGTGATCGGCACCTCGGCCCTGGTTCTGGGCCAGGCGGTCTACATGCAGCAGGGCGTCGCCGGCAATCTGCCGCTCGCCGCCGCCTTCGCGGTGGTGCCGATCCTGGTCATGGCCCTGTTCCTGACGGCGGCCAAGCGCATGGGGGCCTTCGATGCGGTCTGACATCTCCCGCCCCTCGCGCGGGCTGAAGCTCGCGGCCGGCTTCGGCATCCTGTTCATGCATCTGCCGCTGGCCTTCATCGTCCTCTATGCCTTCACGACCGAAGAGAAATCCTATGCCTTCCCGCCGCCGGGGCTGACGCTCAAATGGTTCGCGGTGGTCTGGCAGCGTCAGGACATCTGGGATGCGGTCGGCCTGTCGCTGAAGGCGGCCGCCATGGCCACCGCGCTGGCCCTGGTGCTGGGCACGCTGGCTGCAGGCGCCCTTGCCCGCTTCTCCTTCTTCAGGCGCGAGCCGGTGACCCTGCTGCTGATCCTGCCGATCGCGCTGCCCGGCATCGTCACCGGCATGGCGATGCGCACCGCCTTCGGGGTGGCCGACATCCCCTTCTCGTTCTGGACCATCGTGCTCGGCCACGCGACCTTCTGCATCGTGGTCGTCTACAACAATGCCGTGGCCCGGCTGCGCCGGCTCAATCCGTCGCTGATCGAGGCCTCGATGGATTTGGGCGGCAACGCCTTCCAGACCTTCTTCCACGTGATCCTGCCCAACACCGCGACGGCGCTGCTCGCGGGCGGCATGCTCGCCTTCGCGCTGTCCTTCGACGAGGTCATCGTCACCACCTTCACCGCCGGTCAGCAGTCCACCCTGCCGATCTGGATGCTGTCGGAACTGGTGCGCCCGCGGCAGCGGCCGGTGACCAATGTCGTCGCGGTGCTGGTCATCATCGTCACCTTCCTGCCGATCCTCGCCGCCTATTACCTCCCCCGCGGCGGCGAAGCGGTCGAAGGCTCCGGAAAATAGGAGACCGTCCGATGGATGCGAACACGCCCCTGGACACGCGCATGCTGATCGGCGCCGATTTCGTCGCGGGCACCGACACGCCGGAAACGATCCTGAACCCCAAGACCGAAGAAACCCTGCTCGACCTGCCCGAGGCCTCCCCCGATCAGGTGGATGCGGCGGTCGCGGCGGCGGGCCGGGCCTTCGGCAGCTGGTCGCGCACCACGCCGGCCGAACGTGCCGCCCTGCTGCTGAAACTCGCCCAGCGCATCGAGGACGAGGCCGAAGGCTTCGCGGCGCTGGAGGCGCTGAATTGCGGCAAGCCGCGCCATGCGGTGCTCGCCGACGAGATCCCGGCGATCGTCGACTGCTTCCGCTTCTTCGCCGGCGCCGCGCGCTGCATGCACGGCGCGGTGGCGGGCGAATATCTTGCCGGCCATACCTCGATGATCCGCCGCGATCCGGTGGGTGTGGTCGCCTCGATCGCGCCCTGGAACTATCCGCTGATGATGGCGGCCTGGAAGCTCGCCCCGGCGCTCGCCGGCGGCAACACCGTGGTGATCAAGCCCTCGGAACAGACCCCGCTCACCATGCTGAAACTGGCGGGTCTGATCGCCGAAATCTTCCCCGAGGGCGTGGTCAATGTGGTGGTCGGGCGCGGCGAAAGCGTCGGCCAGCGGCTGATCGATCATCCGGGCGTGTCGATGGTCTCGCTCACCGGCGACATCGCCACCGGCAAGAAGGTGCTGACCGCGGCGGCGCGCTCGGTGAAGCGCACCCATCTGGAACTGGGCGGCAAGGCGCCGGTGATCGTGTTCGACGATGCCGATCTGGAGGCGGTGGTCGAAGGCGTGAAGATCTTCGGCTACTACAATGCCGGCCAGGACTGCACCGCCGCCTGCCGGATCTATGCCGGGCCGAAGATCTACGACCGGCTGGTCGCCGATCTGTCCTCGGCCGTACAGGGGCTTCGGTTCGCACAGGCCGACGACAGCCAGAACGATATCGGCCCCTTGATCTCCGCCCGTCAGCGCGCCCGCGTCGCCTCTTTCGTGGAGCGGGCGAGCGAGCTGGATCATGTGGAGATCACCACCGGCGGCCGTCAGGCGCCGGGCCGCGGCTTCTTCTACGAACCGACGGTGGTCGCCGGCGCCCGCCAGTCCGACGAGATCGTCCGCCGCGAGGTCTTCGGGCCGGTGGTCTCGGTCACCCGGTTCTCGGATGTCGACGAGGCGGTGGCCTGGGCCAATGACAGCGATTACGGCCTCGCCTCTTCGGTCTGGTCCAGCGACGTGAAGAAGGCGCTGGCGACCGCCTCGCGCCTGCAATACGGCTGCACCTGGGTCAACTGCCACTTCATGCTGACCAACGAAATGCCCCATGGCGGCATCAAGCAGTCCGGCTATGGCAAGGATATGAGCATGTACGCGCTGGAGGACTACACCGTCGTCCGCCATGTGATGGTCAAGACGGTCTGACCGCAGGTCCGGAGCGGCCATCAGCCGGGCGATCCGGACAAGGCGGCACAGGCGCTCCTTGCCCTGGTCGCGGCGGATCGACCGGCTTTGCCGCCGGGTGACGCTCAGCCCTGGGCCAGAGCCCGGGCATAGACGCCGAGCGTGCGCTCGACCATCGCCTCGACCGAATATTCCCGGGCAAGCCCGCCCGCCGCCTCGGCCATGCGGCGGCGGGCGGGTTCGTCGGCGAGCAGCCCGGCCACCGCCGCCGCCATCGCCTGAACATCGCCCGCGGGGGTCACGATGCCGGCCTGGCCCGTGCCATGGACCTCGCGGGCGCCGCCTGCATCCATCACCACCGCCGGCAGCCGGCGGTGCAGGGCCTCGATCAGGGTATAGGGCAGACCCTGCCAGCGGCTGGGCATGACCAGCAGATCGAAGGCGGCCATGGCCCGGGCGCCGTTCTGCACCCCCAGCCAGGCCATCCGGTCGATGCCGCGCCGCTTCGCTTCGGCGCGGATCCGGCCGGCATCGCGGCCGTCGCCGACCACCGCCCAGACGGGATCCAGCCCCATCTGCCGCACCGCCTCGGCCAGCGCCGGCAGCCGGTCGGCGCCCTTTTCGGCGACCAGCCGGCCGACGAAGCCCACCACCAGCGCGTCCTGGGGCAGGCCCAGTTCGGTGCGGGCCTGGGCGCGGGTCACCGGTTCGGGCGGTGCGATGCCGTTCGCCACCCGCTCCAGCCGGCGGCGATCGATTTTCAGATATTCCCGGGCATGGACGCGCTCGTCCTCGGAGACGGCGATGATCCGGGTCGCGCGCGCGGCCAGCAGCCGTTCCCGCAGCCCGGCGGTGATCCGCCCGATCATGCCCCGGTCGGGGTCGAGCGTCGCCAGGCCGTGGGGGGTGTAGACCCTTGCCCGGATCCGCTGCCGCCGGGCCGCCAGCAGGCCCAGCAGCCCGGCCTTGGACCCGTGAAGATGCAGCACGTCCAGCGGCCCCGAGGCCGCGATGATCGCACGGAGCGCCGCCAGATCCCGGCGGTCGCCCGGATGCAGATCGGGGCGCATCGACAGCTCCACCGTCTCCACCCGCCCGCCCAGCTGGCGCAACCCGGCCAGGAAGGGGCCGTCGGCACGTTCGGCCGACCAGACCAGGGTGACCTGATGGCCGCGCGCCGCCATGCCCTCGGCCAGATCGATGACATTGCGCCCGGCGCCCCCCAGGGTCGCCTCAATCACCTGCAGAATGCGCAAGGGGCGGTCGAAACGGACACCGGTCATGAGGGGGGCTTTCTGGTACGGCGCGATGTGGCTGTGGATGAATGGCGGCGGCGATCTTCGGTCGCCGCCCCGTCGCCGTCAATCCCAGGCGCCGTCAATCCCAGGCGCCGCCAATCCCAGGCGCCCTCAATCCCGGGGGCACTGTATCGGGGCGCAGCAGGGGAGCGCTGCGGGCTGGCAGTGCCGCCCGTGCCGGGCTATCGTCGGCCCTCCCGTTCTGCCTGTCTTCGCTGAGGCCGTTTCCATGACCCGGATCACCTGCATCGTTCTCGCCGCCGGCAAGGGCACACGTATGCGTTCCGACCTGCCCAAGGTGCTGCATGCCGTGGCCGGGCGCGCGATGGTGCTGCATGTGATCGACGGTGCGCGAAGCCTGTCGCCCGACCGGATCGCGGTGGTGGTGGGTGCCGGTGGCGAGCGGGTGCGGGCGGTGCTGGCCAGGGCCGCCCCCGAGGTCACAGTCCACGACCAGACCGACCAGCTGGGCACGGCCCATGCGGTGCTGGCCGCCCGGCCGGCGCTGGAGGCGGCCGCCGCCGATGGCGGCGACGTCATGGTGCTTTATGGCGACACGCCGCTGATCCGGCCCGAAACCCTGGCCGCACTGGCAGAGGCCCGGCGCGTGCAGGATGCCGCGGTTGCGGTTCTGGGCTTCCGCCCGGCCGATCCCGGCGCCTATGGCCGGCTCAAGCTCGATGCCGATGGCCGGCTGGAGGCGATCGTCGAGTTCCGGGAGGCGACGACCGAGGAACGCGCCATCGGCCTGTGCAATTCCGGGGTGATGTGCCTGGATGCCGCAGCCGCCCTGTCGATCCTGGACCGGATCGGCAACGACAACGCCAAGGGCGAATACTATCTGACCGATGCGGTCGCCATCGCCCGGGCCGACGGCCGCAGCGCCGTGGCGGTCGAAGCCGCCGATGCCGACGAGGTGCTGGGCGTCAATGCCCGCAGCGAGCTGGCCGCGGCCGAGGCCGCGCTGCAGGCCCGGCTCCGGCTGCGCGCCATGGACGAGGGTGCGACGCTCATCGCCCCCGAGACGGTCTTCCTCTCGGCCGATACCCGCATCGGCCGCGACGTGATCATAGAGCCGAATGTGGTGATCGGCGCCGGGGTCAGCATCGCCGACGGGGTCGTGATCCGCGCCTTCAGCCATCTGGAGGGCTGCACCGTCGACGGCGGTGCGACGGTCGGTCCCTTCGCCCGGCTGCGGCCAGGGGCGGAGATTGGCCGGAACGCCCATGTCGGCAATTTCGTCGAGATCAAGAATGCGACGCTCGGCGAGGGCGCCAAGGTCAACCATCTGTCCTATGTCGGCGATGCCCGGATCGGCGCGCGCAGCAATCTGGGCGCGGGCACCATCACCTGCAATTATGACGGCGTCGGCAAATGGCAGACGGTGATCGGCGCCGATGCCTTCATCGGCTCCGACAGCTGCCTGGTGGCGCCGGTGACGATCGGCGACGGCGCCTATATCGCCACCGGTTCGGTGATCACCGAGGACGTGGCCCCGGATGCGCTGGCCATCGCCCGCGGCCGCCAGGTGGAAAAGCCCGGGCGCGCCGCAGAGCTGCGCGCCCGGTTCAGAACCCGTGCCGGCAAGGACTGATCGGCAGAGGCCGATCAGGCCTGGCCGGCCTTCCAGGCCTTCACGGTGGCGAACACCGTGCCCGACAGCGCCAGCAGGGCGATGAGGTTGGGCACCGCCATCAGCGCGTTCAGGATGTCGGCGATGGTCCAGACCAGGCCCAGATCGGCCACGGCGCCCGCGAACAGGGCCGCCACCCAGGCCAGCCGGTAGGGCAGGATGACCTTGGGGCCGAACAGGAACTGGGCGCAGCGCTCGCCGTAATAGCTCCAGCCCAGAATGGTGGTGAAGGCGAACAGCACCAGGCCGATGGTGACGATCCAGCCGCCGAAACCGGGCAGCCCCGCCTCGAAGGCCGCGGAACTGAGCGGGGCGCCGCTGGTACCCTCGGTCCACAGGCCGGACATCACGATCACCAGCGCCGTCATGGTGCAGACGATGATGGTATCGATGAAGGTGCCGAGCATCGCGATCAGGCCCTGGCGGACCGGATCATTGGTCCGGGCGGCGGCATGGGCGATGGGGGCGCTGCCCAGGCCCGCCTCGTTCGAGAAGATGCCGCGGGCGACGCCGAAGCGGATCGCGGCCATCACCGTCGCCCCGGCAAAGCCGCCGGCCGCCGCTGTGCCGTTGAAGGCGCCGTCGATGATCGTGGCGAAGGCCGCCGGCACCCGGTCGATGCCCAGCAGGATGACCAGCGCCGCGCCGCCGATATAGAACACGGCCATCGCCGGCACCAGTTTCTCGGCCACGGCACCGATCCGGCGCACGCCGCCGATCACCACCACGAAGACCAGCACGACCATCACCAGACCGCTGACCCAGAGCGGCACGCCGAAGCTGTGCTCCATGGCGGTGGAGATGGAATTGGCCTGCACCGTATTGCCGATGCCGAACCCGGCCAGCATGCCGAACAGGGCGAAGAGCAGGCCCAGCCAGGCCCATTTCGCGCCCAGCCCGTTGCGGATGTAGTACATCGGCCCGCCGACATGGGCGCCGGACAGGTCGGTTTCGCGATATTTCACCGCCAGCACGGCTTCGGAAAACTTGGTCGCCATGCCGAAAAGCGCGGTGATCCACATCCAGAACACCGCCCCCGGGCCGCCGAGCGCGATGGCGGTGGCGACGCCGGCGATATTGCCGGTGCCGATGGTGGCCGACAGCGCCGTGGCCAGCGCCTGGAAGGGGCTGATCTCACCCGCCACGGCCGTATCGCCCGGCTTGCGGCGCCCGAAGGCCAGCGCAAAGCCGGTGCCGATGCGCCGGAGCGGCAGGAAACCAAGCCCCAGCATCAGATAGACGCCGGTGCCCAGCAGCAGCACAAGCGTCACCGGCCCCCAGACGACGCCCGAGACGGCGCCCAGCAGTTCGTTCAACTCGGTCATCTTCACCTCTTCTTCCGGCGCGGGGGCGGCCGGCGCGGGTCGAAAGCCCCCCGCGAGGTTCATCTTGCCGCCAAGATTGGCCGCTGACCGGTGATGACGCAACCTTTCCGCACCCGAACACCGTTCAATTCCGCAGGGCCGTGCAGGATCGGAGCACCGTTCCGCCACCACGGGGATTGCACCCCCGGTCGGCGCGGATCATGCTTAGCTCCCCCGCCTGCCCCACCCCCGCCCGCTCCCGCCGGATCGCCCGATGACCGAGACCTTCCTCGCCCTTCTGCCCGTCTTTGCCGTCATCCTGCTCGGCGCCGGGCTCAAGCGGGCGAAGATCCCGGGCGATGCCTTCTGGCCGATGATCGACCGGCTGACCTATCTGGTGCTGTTTCCGGCCCTGCTGATCACCAGCCCCGCCCGCGGCGCCTTTCCCGCCGCCAGCGCCGTGCCGATGGCCGCGGCGCTCACCGGCGGCATCCTGATCATGGCGGGCGCGCTGGTGCTGATCCGCCGGCTGCTGCCGGTGGACGGGCCGGGCTTCAGCTCGGTCTTCCAGGGGGCGCTGCGCTACAACACCTATGTCGCCTTCGCCGCCACCACCGCCATCGCCGGCAAGCAGGGCATGGCGCTCGCCGGTCTTGCGGTGGCGGCGATGGTGCCGCTGCTGAACCTGATTTCGGTGATCTGCGTGGCGGCCTGTGCCGTCCCGCCGGGCGAGGATGCGCCGCAGCACCCGCCTTTGCTGCGGCTGATCGTCACCAACCCGCTGATCATCGCCTGCGCGATCGGCATTCCGCTCGGCGTCTCGGGGCTGGGCCTGCCGCCGGTGGTCGACGGCGTGCTCGACATCCTGGCCCGCGGCTCTCTGCCGCTGGCGCTTTTGTCGGTGGGCGCCGGCTTGTCGCTGCGCCTGGACGGCCGGGCCGCCTTCGCCATCGGGTTCTCGACCGCGATCAAGCTGCTCGGCATGCCGCTGATCGCCCTGCTGATCCTCTGGCCCTTCGGCGCCGACGACACCACCCGGGTGGTTGCGGTCCTCTTTGCCGCATGTCCGACGGCGACATCGGCCTATATTCTCGCCCGCCAGCTTGGGGGCGATGCGCCGCTCGCCGCAGCGGTCATCACCGTCAGCACCTTCGCGGCGCTGATCACCATGCCGCTGATGCTGGCCCTGGTCGTGCCGTGACGCCCCGCACAGCTTTCGGCTTGACCTCGTGCTTCCAAGGCGTTACCGCCAAGCCCAAAGGCGCCGCCGTGTGCCGGAACGAGACGATCATCCGCCGCAGGGACAGGAAACCGTGAGCCAGCCGAGACAGTCCAGGTCCGTCGCCGCCACCGATCCCGCCCGCCGCAGCGCCACAGCCGATGTGGCCGCGGCCCTGATCGGCGTGACCAAGCGCTATGGCGCGATGGCCGCGCTGGACGGCATCGACCTGACGCTTCACCGCGGCGAGGTGCTGGCCCTGCTCGGCCCCAACGGGGCCGGCAAGAGCACGGCGCTTTCCCTTCTGCTGGGCCTGCGCAAGCCCGATCAGGGCCGGGTGGAGCTGTTCGGCCGCAGCCCCGACGATCCGGCGGCGCGCGCCATGGTCGGCGCCACCCCCCAGGACACCGGCTTCCCCGAAACGCTGAAGGTGGGCGATGTCATCGATCTGGTCTCGGCCCATTATCCGAACCCGGTGCCCAAGGCGGAACTGCTCGACCGTTTCGGCCTCACCCCGCTTGCCGCCCGCCAGACCGGCGGGCTGTCCGGCGGGCAGAAGCGCCGGCTGGCGGTGGCGCTCGCCTTCGCCGGCCGTCCGGCCGCGGTCTTCCTCGACGAGCCGACCACGGGTCTGGATGTCGAGGCGCGGCGCATGCTCTGGGCGGCCGTCGACGGCTATGTCGCCGGCGGCGGCACGGTGCTGCTCACCACCCATTATCTGGAAGAGGCCGAGGCGCTCGCCCGGCGGATCGCGGTGATCGATCAGGGGCGCGTGGTCGCCGAAGGTGCGCTCGACGACATCCGCGGCCGGGTCAGCCTGCGCCGGGTCCGCTTCACCGCCGCCCATCTGCCGCCGCTCGACGCCAAGGCGCTCGGGATCGAGCGGGTCGAGCGCGCGGGCACCGAAATCGTCCTGGTCACCGCCCGCGCCGACGACACGGTCCGCGCCCTGGTGATGAGCGGGGCGCCCTTCTCCGATCTCGAAGTCCGGGCGGCAACGCTCGAGGAGGCGCTGATGTCGATCGTGCGCACCGGCCGTGGGGAGGCTGCGTGATGGCCGGAACCGAAACCACCCGCCCGCAGCAGGCCGGTCTCGCCCAGGCGGGGACGGCGTCCGCCACGCCCGGTTTCGGCCGGCTGTTCGGCGCGCATCTGGCGGCCAATCTCAAGGAACTCGGCCGGTCCAGCTCGTTCGCCATGTCGACCGTGGCCATGCCCTCGCTGCTCTACCTGTTCTTCGGCGCCACCAACGCCTCCAACCCGGCCGAGGCCGGGCGCCTGGCCGCCGCCTGGGGGCTGTTCGGCGTGCTGGGGGTCGCCTTCTTCCAGTTCGGCGTCGGCGTCGCCCAGTCGCGGGAACGGCCCTGGTTCACCTATCTGCGCACCCTGCCGGCCGGCGGCGGCCCGCGCATCGCCGCCCAGGTGGCGACCGCGCTTGCCTTCTCGCTCGCGGCCGTGGCCCCGGTCATCCTGCTCGCGGTGCTGATCAACGGTGCCACGCTCACCTTTCTCGCCTGCCTGAAACTGCTGCTGGTGCTGGTGCTGGGCGGCGTGCCCTTCGCCCTGCTCGGCCTCGCCATCGGTTTCAGCGTCACGGCCCGGGCCAGCGTGCCGATCGCCCATCTGGTCTATTTCCCGCTGGCCTTCCTGGGCGGGCTGTGGCTGCCGCCCGACATGCTGCCCGCGATCGTCAACCGGATCTCGCTGCTCCCCCCCACCCGGCATTATGCCGAACTGGCCTGGAGCGCCATTGCCGACGGGCCGCTGCCGCTGGTGCACTGGGCCTGGCTGCTGGGCTGGGGCATCGTCTTCGCCTGGGTGACGCTGATGGCCTATCGCCGCGACCGCGGCCGGCGCTTCGCCTGACAGGCCCTACGCGCATCAGGGTTTGCGCCGGGCTTGCGGAAGCGGTTCCCCCTCCCGTATAGTCCGCCGCCGAGGTGCGGAAGGGTCCTTCCGCGCCCGCCGTCGCACGCGCACGGCCGGCGACAGCCGCTCGCCGGGCCGTCGGGTCAAGGGACTGCCACATGGACACCGGCTATGCACACCGCCACCTGCTCGGCATCGAGGGGCTGACCGCCGACGAGATCGGCTATCTTCTCGACCTGGCCGACGGCTATGTCGATCTGAACCGGCAGGCCGAAAAGAAGCGGTCGACGCTGAAGGGCCGGACGGTCATCAACCTGTTCTTCGAGAACTCGACCCGCACCCGCACCTCGTTCGAGCTGGCGGCGAAGCGGCTCGGTGCCGACGCGATCAACATGTCGGTGGCGACGTCGAGCGTGAAGAAGGGCGAAACCCTGATCGACACCGCCCAGACGCTGAACGCCATGCATCCCGACATCCTGGTGGTGCGCCATGGCGACAGCGGCGCGGTGAAGCTGCTCTCGGAAAAGGTCCATGCCGGGGTGATCAATGCCGGCGACGGCAATCACGAGCACCCGACCCAGGCCCTGCTGGATGCGCTGACCATCCGCCGCCGCCGCGGCCGGATCGCCGGGCTCAAGGTCGCGATCTGCGGCGACATCCTGCACAGCCGGGTCGCGCGTTCGAACATCCACCTGCTGAACGCCATCGGCGCCGAGGTGCGGCTGATCGCACCGCCGACCCTGGTGCCGACCGCGATCGAGCGCATGGGTGTCAAGGTCTACAACCGGATGGAAGAGGGGCTTGAAGGCGTCGACATCGTGATGATGCTCCGCCTGCAGCTGGAGCGCATGCACGGCGCCTTCATCCCCTCGATCCGCGAATACTTCCACTTCTACGGCCTGTCCTACCAGAAGCTGGCGGTGGCCGCCCCCGATGCGCTGGTCATGCATCCCGGACCGATGAACCGCGGCGTCGAGATCGACAGCGAGCTGGCCGACGACATCGACCGCAGCGTGATCCTGGACCAGGTGGAGCTGGGCGTCGCCGTGCGCCAGGCCTGCCTGGACGTGCTCTGCCGCAACCTGCCAGCCTGATCCGCCGCCAGATCCGACAGCCGACGTTTTTCAGGGCCGGTCCCGCACCTGCCCGCCGCTTCTCCCCCAAGGGACATCTGCGTCATGCCCACGCCCGTCTTCGCCGAAACGACGCCCGACCGCAGCCCGATGCCCGGCCGGGTCGCCTATGTCAACGCCCGGCTGATCGATCCGGCGACCGGCACCGACCGCATCGGCACGCTGCTGACCGAGGGTGAGACCATCGTCGATATCGGCCAGGGCCTCTTCGCCGACGGCGTGCCCGAGGGCGTGCAGGTGGTGGACTGCACCGGCCTGGTGCTGGCGCCGGGCCTGGTCGACATGCATGTCCATCTGCGCGAGCCGGGCCACGAGCACAAGGAAACCATCGAAACCGGCAGCCGCGCCGCGGCGGCCGGCGGTGTCACCACCATCGCCTGCATGGCCAACACCGCGCCGGTGATCGACGACATCGCGCTGGTCGATTTCATCCGCCGGCGGGCGCGCGAGACGGGCCTCGTCAACGTGCTGCCGGTGGCCGCGATCACCAAGGGGCTGAAGGGCGAACAGCTGGTCGAGATGGGGCTGCTGGCCGAAGCCGGCGCCGCCTATTTCAGCGATGACGGCCTGCCGGTCCGCGACACGCTGGTGATGCGCCGGGCGTTGTCTTATGCCGGCGGCATGGGCCTGCTGGTCGCCCAGCATGCCGAGGATCACAGCCTGGCCGGCTGCGGCTGCATGAACGAGGGCGAGACCGCCACCCGGCTCGGCCTGCCCGGCATCCCGTCTGCGGCCGAGACCGTGATCGTGGAGCGCGACATCCGCCTGCTGGAGCTGACCGGCGGCAAGGCCCGCTATCACGTCGCCCATATCTCCACCGCCGAGGCGGTGGAGGCCGTGCGCCAGGCCAAGCGCCGCGGCCTGCCGGTGACGGCGGAGGTCACCCCGCATCACTTCACGCTCGACGACCGCGCGGTCGGCGACTACCGGACCTTCGCCAAGATGGCGCCGCCGCTGCGCGCCGCCCGCGATGTCGACGCCATGATCGAGGGGCTGGCCGACGGCACGATCGATGCGGTCGCAACCGACCACGCCCCCCACGACCAGGACAGCAAGCGCGTGCCCTTCGCCCATGCCGCCAATGGCGTGGTCGGGCTGGAAACCATGCTGCCGCTGACCCTGGAACTGGTTCGCGACGGCCATATGTCGCTGATCGATGCGGTGGCGGCGATGACGCTGAAGCCGGCCGATCTGCTCGGCATCGCCGCCGGCCGGCTTGCGAAGGGCGCACCCGCCGATCTGGTGCTGTTCTCCACCGAACATGAATGGGTGTTGAACGCGGCCCTGCTGCATTCGAAGTCCAAGAACACCCCCTTCGACGGCCGCACCCTGCGCGGTCGGGCGCTGCGGACCGTGGTCCGCGGCCGTACCGTCTTCCAGCTCGCCTGATCCCGCAGGCCCTCACCCCAGCCCCCTGATCCCCGCAGGAGCCCCCGCCCATGGCCGCAGAGACCGCCCCCTGGCTGCTCGTCATCGCCGCCCTGGGCGGCTATCTGCTGGGCGCCATCCCCTTCGGTCTGGTGCTGACCCGCATGGCCGGGCTCGGCGATGTCCGCAAGATCGGCTCGGGCAATATCGGTGCCACCAATGTGCTGCGCACCGGCAACAAGCCACTGGCGCTGGCGACGCTGATCCTGGACAGCGGCAAGGGGGCGGCCGCCACCCTGATCGCGCTCGCGCTCCTCGGCCCCGATGCGGCGCTGGCGGCCGCCGGGGGCTCGGTTCTGGGCCATCTCTTCCCGGTCTGGCTGGGCTTCAGGGGCGGCAAGGGCGTCGCCACCGGGCTCGGCGTGCTGCTGGCCGCCGACTGGCGGATCGGTCTTGCCGCCTGCGCCATCTGGCTGGCGACGGCCTTCCTCAGCCGCTTCTCGTCGCTGGCGGCGCTGGTCGCCTTTGCCGCCGCCCCGGTGCTGTCGTGGTTCCTGGCCACGCCGGAGCTGGCCGGCGTCACGCTGTTCATCGCCGTGCTGGTCTTCATCCGCCACAAGACCAACATCGCCCGGCTGCTGGCCGGAACCGAGCCGAAGATCGGAAAAAAGAAGGATCAGGCCGGCGGCTGATCGCTGTCCGGCCAGGCCGCCCCGATCGCCGTCACCACCCGCGCCAGATTGGCCTCGTCGCCGGCCAGCGCCGTATGGTTGCCGGCCACCTCGACCAGTCGCACCTCCGGCGCCACCGCATCCCAGCCAAGCAGGCGACCGCTGCCGGCAAAGATCTGCCGGGTCTGGTGGGTCACGATCAGCAGCAGCCGACAGGGCAGCCGGCCCGGCCGCCAGCCGATGATCATCGCCCTGCGGATGGCCAGAAGCAGCGCCTGTTCCACCCGCGCCCGGTTCCGCCGCCCGGGTGCTGCCCGTCGTGCAATCGCCGCAGCCAGACGCAGCGGCCGATGATCGCGGCGCTGCGCCAGGGTGAAGAACAGCCGCGCCACCGGTCGCCCGATGCTGCGCGTCAGCCGGTGCCGCAGGCTCGTGGCCGGCGCCGGAATCGTTCCCGCCTGCACCACCGAGGCGGCATCGTCATGGGTGGCGACGATGTCGCCCACCACCACCATCCCGGCCGTCAGCCCCCGTGACGCCAGGATCTGCGTGGCCGCCACCGCCAGCCGCCCGCCGAAAGACAGCCCCACCAGGCCGAAAGCCGGGGTGGCTCCGCCGGGGCCGGCCGCCGCCGCCAGATGCGCGGCGATCCTGTCGGCCACCTCCGCCGCCAGATCGTCGATGCCCCGCCGCCGGGACAGTTCCACATCCAGGTCCGGCAGGGCCACCAGACGCACCGTCGCCATCCCGGCGCAGCGCGCGGCCAGGATGATCAGATGCGGGGCCATGCCCATCACCCCCGGCACGAAGAACAGCATCCGGGCGGTCGCGGCACCCAAGGGGTCGCGCAACGCCCGGCGCAGATCGGCCGGGGTCATCGCGCCGTTCAGCAGGGTGACCGGCAGCGGCCGGCCGGCCAGCGTTTCGACCCGTGCGGCGAAGCGCATCAGTTCCAGGCTGTCGCCGCCCAGTTCAGAGAAGGTGACGCCGGCCTGGGGGGCAGAGGCGCCGAACATCTCGGCCCAGGCCCGGTCGACGGCATCGGCGAGCGCGGGCTCGCCCGTCCCGCCGGCCGGTTCCGGCACGGGCGGCGCAGAAGGTGCCGCCCCCAGCCCGGCCAGGCCGTCGGCAAGGCTGCGGCCATCCAGCTTGAAATTAGCCAGCCGCGGCAGTTCCGCCATCACCAGCAGACGCCGCGGCACCAGATGCGGCGGCAGCTCCGCAGCCAGCCGGCTGCGCAGGGCCGCAGGGTCGATCAGCCGCCCCGGCGCCGGCACCACCACCCCCGCCAGGGCCGTCTCACCTTGCGGTGTCCGGTCCGGCAGAACCGCGGCATCCCCCACCCCCGGCAGGGCCCGCAGGGCCGCCTCCACCTCGGCCGGCTCCACCCGATGGCCGCGGATCTTGAGCTGACCATCCGCCCGGCCCAGGAATTCGAGCTGCCCGTCGGCGCGAATCCGGCCCAGATCGCCCGGCCGCAGCCGCCGTGCCCCCGGCGCCACATCGCCGCCGGTCAGAAAGGTGGCGGCGGTCAGCTCCGGATCCCGCCAATAGCCTGCGGCCATATAGCGGCTTTCGACCTCGATCTCCCCGATTTCGCCATCCGGAACCAGCCGGCCCGCGGCATCCACCAGCCGCATGCGCCGATCTGCAACCGGCCAGCCGACCGGCACCACTCCGGTGGTGGGGCAGGTTTCGCGATCGATCAGCCAGTGCCGGTAGATGGTGGCATTCTCGGTGGAGCCGATGCCGACATAGATCCGGGCATCGGCCGGCGCATCGGCAAAGACGCGCGCCAGATCGGCGGCAAGGATGCGCTCCCCCGCCAGATAGGCGACACGGATGCCGCCCAGCGCCGCCGGGCCGGCCCCGCCATCGGCCAGGACACGCAGCACCGTCGGCATGGCGTGAAAGATGGTCGGGCGGGTGGCCGCGAAGCGCCGGCCGGCGGCGGCGACACCTTCGGTTCTCAGGTCCACCGGAATGACGGCGGCCCCGGCCAGCAGCGCGCCATACATGTCGCGAATGGCACCGTTGACCGCCGGCGAATACAGCCAGGTCAGGCGATCGGCGGCAGAGATGTCCAGAACGTCCCGATACTGAAAAACGTCGTGCAGCAGCCCCCTCTGGGTCTGCCAGACCCCCTTGGGGCGGCCGGTGGAGCCGGAGGTGTACAGAACATAGGCGGCATCATCCGGCCCGCCCCGGGGCGACCAGCCGGCCGGCGGCGCCGCCAGATCGTCGATGGCGAGCACCGTGGCCCCTGCGGCCGTGGCCGCCGCCATCAGCTCCTGTCGCCCGGCTGCGGTCGCCCGATCGGTCAGCACCAGCCGCACCCCGGCATGGCCCAGGATCAGCTCGTTGCGGGCTGCGGGAAAGGAGGGATCGATCGGCACATAGGGCCGCCCGGCCGCAAGCGCCCCCAGCAGGGCCGCCAGACAGCCGGCCGAGGCGGGGATCGCCACCGCCACAGGCTCCGGCTCCTCTCTGGCCGCCCCCTCTCCGGCCGCCGCCCTCCGGCCGTCGACCGCCCAGGCGATCCGCAGCGCCTGTCCCAGCAGGTCGCCATAAGTCGTCGCAGCCCCGGGCCCCAGAACCGCAGGGGCGCTGGGGTCGCGGGCCGCCTGATCGGCAAAGACCGCGAAGACCGGCCGTTCCAGACGGTCGGGCGCAATCGGCACCAGCAGCGCCTCGGGTGTCGCGGCAGGCCCCCCGGTCATGTCGCCACCCGGCGGAGCTGCCGCATCATCCGCGCCGCAGCCCGCAGATCCACCGACAACGGCAGCACGCAGGCACTGGCCAGGATCATGCCCCCGGCCCCCGGCCCGGCGCGCAGCCGGTCCACCACCGCAGCCAGATCGCGGCCGCCCCGGCCGATCAGCCGGTGGTCAAGCCCCACGGCCGGCAGGGCCCCCGCCAGCGCCTGTGCCGGCAGCGCCTCCAGCACGGCCTGATCCAGATGCACCGCCCAGCGCGCCACCCCGGCGGGCAGGGGCCACCAGGCTGCGGCATCGGCCTCGTGAAGATGCAGCATGTTGAACCCCAGCCCGTCCGCCGCGGCCATCACGCGGCGGTCGGTGTCGTCGATCGCGGCCGCCAGCCGGTCTCCGGCGGCACCTGCGGGCAGGGGCCAGCGGCCATGGCCGCGATGCTTCGCGGCAAGATAGACCCCGTCGGCCCCCGCGGCCGCAATCGCCGCCACCAGCCGCACGGCCCGCCCGGCAACCGCGTCCAGCGCCGCCATCACGGCCTCGGGCGCCTCGGTCAGATGCCGGGCCAGCACATCTGCCGGCGCCAGCTGGGCCAGAACCGTCGCCGGGGCGAACAGCGTGGTCAGCAGCGGCACCGGCCGGGTGCGGGTCGCCGCCATATCGGCGGTCGCCTTCAGAACCGCCTGCTCGCGCGGATGCCAGGGGGCTGCCGCCGCAGCCTGCCCGATCCCCGCCCAGTCCGCGACGGCCGCGACCGGGCGGTGCAGAATGGTGCGCAGGCCCACCGGATCCGGCCGCCAGCAATCCGTCAGCCCGAAAGCCACCGCCTGCCAGGTGCCGGCCGGGGTCAGCTTGATCAGGTCCCCCTCAAGCCGGCGGTCCAGATCACGCGTGGCGGTGACCAGGGCCGGGGCGGAGACGTCACGCCGCGGATGATGTCGCCACAGCGCGACCTTCGTCCGGCGCCCATCCGCCCGCCATCCTGTCCCGGCTCTGCCAGACACGGTCTCACCTCTCTTTATCTGCTTATCTGCGGATCTGCCTGGTATGAAGACCGCCGCACCCTACCCCGAGCCGCGCCCCCGCGGCCAGACCGCAGCAGCAGGTTCCGGCGCCGCCCGGTGTTGAATCTACAACTGAAAAGCGACATACGCGCATAATTCCTGGATCATTGACGCGCAACGGGATGCACATGCATCCTGTGGCCCATGTCCAGAACCCGCGTCGGCGGGCTGACGCGGGCGGAGCGCCTCGACTGGTTGAGGCTGATCCGGACCGAGCAGGTCGGCCCCATCACCTTTTTCGACCTGCTCGACCGCTATGGCAATGCCGCGGCGGCGCTGGAGGCCATTCCGGAGCTGGCGAAACGCGGCGGCAGGTCCCGGCCGCTGACCCCGCCCTCGCGCAGCGCGGCAGAGGCGGAACTGCGCCGGATCACCGCGGCCGGCGCCCGGCTGGTGGCATTGGGCGAGCCCGGCTATCCGCCGCCGCTCGCCCGCATCCCCGACCCGCCGCCCCTGCTTCAGATCCGCGGTCATGATGCCGTCGCCACCGCACCGGCGGTGGCCCTGGTCGGCGCCCGGTCCGCCGCCCTGCCCGCCATGCGCCTCGCCGGCCGCATCGCCGCGGATCTGGCCGCGGCGGGTGTGGTGGTGGTCTCAGGCCTTGCCCGCGGCATCGATGCCGCCGCCCATGACGGTGCCCTGCGCGCCGGCCCGGGCGGTGCCGGGACGATGGCGGTGGTGGCGGGCGGGATCGATGTGGTCTACCCGCCGGAACACGCCGCCCTCCAGGCGCGCATCGCGGCCGAAGGGCTGCTGGTCGCCGAACAGCCGCCGGGCACCGAACCCCAGGCCCGTCATTTTCCCCGCCGCAACCGGATCGTCGCCGGTGCCACACTCGCCACCGTGGTGGTCGAAGCGGCGCCGCGGTCGGGCTCTCTGATCACGGCCCGGCTTGCGGGCGATTATGGCCGCGAGGTGCTGGCGGTGCCGGGCTCCCCCGCCGATCCGCGTTCGGAAGGCGCCAACCGGCTGATCCGCGACGGCGCAACCCTGGTCCGCGATGCCGCCGACGTGCTGGAGGCGATCCGCCCGCTGATCGACCGGCCGCTTGCCGAACCGGTCATGGAGACGGCCGTCGCCCCGCCGCCCATGGCCCCGGATCCGGCGGAACTCGACCATGCCCGACGCGAAATTCCCCGCCGGATCGGCGCGTCTGCCGCACGTCTCGACGATCTCGTCCATGAGTCCGGCTTGACGGCGGCGACCATTCTCACGATTTTGTTGGAACTGGAACTTGCCGGGCGGCTCGATCGCCTGCCCGGACAGAAAGTGTCGCTGAGCATGGGCTGATCCCCGCGCCCCGGCCGCGGCGCGAGGAAGGCCCGACGTTCCCTTCGTCAGATGGGTACCGGCGGGTCCGTTGAAGCGCGGAGACCAGCAAGGCAGCTCATGAAGGTCGTCGTCGTCGAATCGCCTGCGAAAGCCAAGACGATCAACAAGTATCTCGGCGATGACTTCAAGGTCCTCGCGAGCTACGGCCATGTCAGCGATCTGCCGGCCAAGGATGGATCGGTGCGTCCGGACGAGGACTTCGCGATGACCTACGAGGTCGATCCGAAGTCCGAACAGCATCTGAAGGCCATCGCCAGCGCGCTCAAGGGCGCCGATCAGCTCTTCCTCGCCACCGACCCGGATCGCGAGGGCGAGGCGATCAGCTGGCATGTCCACAATGCCCTCACCCGGCGCGGCGCGCTCAAGGGCGTGCCTGTCAAGCGGGTGGTGTTCCACGAGATCACCAAAAGCGCGGTGCAGAAGGCGATCGCCAACCCGCGCGACATCGACATGAACCTGGTCAACGCCCAGCAGGCGCGCCGGGCGCTGGACTATCTGGTCGGCTTCAACCTGTCGCCGGTGCTGTGGCGCAAGCTGCCCGGCTCCCGCTCGGCCGGCCGCGTCCAGTCGGTGGCGCTGCGGCTGATCTGCGAGCGCGAGGCCGAGATCGAGGCCTTCCGCAGCCGGGAATACTGGACGATCGATGCCGAATTTGCCGCAGGCGAGCGCCGGCTGCTCGCCCGGCTGCACGCGCTCGACGGCAAGAAGCTCGACAAATTCGCCCTCGGCTCCGAGGAAGAGACCAAGGCTGTGCTGGGCAGGCTGGAAGCGCTCTCCGACTGGCGCGTCTCCGACGTCGAGCGCAAGCAGGGCCGCCGCAACCCGGCGCCCCCCTTCACCACCTCGACCCTGCAGCAGGAAGCCAGCCGCAAGCTCGGCTTCTCGGCCAAAAAGACCATGCAGGTCGCCCAGAAGCTTTACGAGGGCATCTCGCTCGGCCGCGAGACCGTCGGTCTGATCACCTATATGCGAACCGACAGCGTCAACCTGTCGAACGAGGCGGTGGCCGCGATCCGCGACATGGTCGACCAGGTCCACGGGCCCCGCTACCTGCCCGACCGGCCGCGCAGCTTCGCCAACAAGGCCAAGAACGCCCAGGAAGCGCATGAAGCCGTGCGCCCGACCGACGTGTTCCGCCGGCCGAAAGAGATCCGGTCCCATCTCGACGACGACCAGTTCCGGCTCTACGAGCTGATCTGGAAGCGCACGGTCGCCAGCCAGATGGCGGCGGCGATCCTGGATCAGGTCGCGATCGAGGTGACCGACGGTGCGAAGGTCGCAACCTTCCGCGCCACCGGCAGCGTCATCGCCTTCGACGGCTTCCTGGCGCTTTACCAGGAAGGCCGCGACGACGAGGAAGAGGACGAGGAAAAGCGTCTGCCGAATTTCGAGCGGGCCGAACCGCTCGATCGCGGCCCGCTGAAATCCGACCAGCATTTCACCGAGCCGCCGCCGCGCTATACCGAGGCGACGCTGGTGAAGAAGCTCGAGGAACTGGGCATCGGCCGCCCGTCGACCTATGCCTCGATCATCTCGGTGCTTCAGGACCGCAACTATGTGGTGCTGGACAAGAAGCGCTTCGTGCCCGAAGACCGTGGCTGGCTGGTCACCGCCTTCCTGGTCAGCTTCTTCGACCGCTATGTCGAATATGATTTCACCGCCCGGCTCGAGAACGAACTCGACCAGGTGGCCGAAGGCGAGGGGGACTGGAAGGCCGTGCTGCGCGCCTTCTGGGACGCTTTCCACATGGCGATCGACGGCACCAGCGATCTGAAGATCTCCGACGTGCTGACGGCGGTCGAGGCGCGGCTCGAATCCCATGTCTTCCCCGACAAGGGCGACGGCAGCGATCCGCGCGCCTGCCCGGCCTGCGCCAATGGCCGGCTGTCGCTGCGCCTCGGCAAGTTCGGCTCCTTCGTCGCCTGTTCCAACTATCCCGACTGCAAGTTCACCCGGCCGGTCGGCGGCGCCGCCGGCACCGGTGACGGGGCGTCGGAAGCGGGTGCCACCGGTCTGGATGTCGGCCCCAAGCACCTGGGCGACGACCCGGCGATGGGCCTGCCCGTCACCCTGCGCAAGGGCCCCTATGGCGTCTACGTTCAGCTGGGTGACGGCGGCAAGGGGGAAGAAAAGCCCAAGCGCGCCTCGCTGCCCAAGGGGGTGACGCCCGAGGCGGTGACCCTCGACATCGCCCTCGGCCTGCTGGCCCTGCCGCGCGAGATCGGCCGGCACCCCGAGACCGGCGAGATGATCACCGCCGGCATCGGGCGCTTCGGTCCGTATCTGAAGCATAACGGCGCCTTCAAATCGCTCACCCCCGACGACGATGTGCTGACCATCGGCATCAACCGGGCGGTCGCCCTGCTCGCCGAAGCCCCCAAGGGCCGTGGCGGATCGGTCGCGCCGCTGCGCGTGCTGGGCGAGCATCCCTCGGGCGGCGAAATTGCGCTCTACAAGGGCCGCTACGGGCCGTATGTGAAACATGGCCCGGTGAACGCCACCCTGCCGCGCGGGGCCGATCCCGAGGCGCCGACGCTGGACGAGGCCGTGGCCCTGGTCGATGCCCGCGCGGCGGCGACCGGCAAGAAGGCGAAGCCGGCGAAGAAGCCGGCAGCATCGAAGGCCAAGGCCGAGAAGCCCGCGGCCAAGGCGACGAAGGCGTCTACCGCCAAGGCCGCCACCAAGGCCAAGGCCGCGCCGAAGAGCAAGGCCGCCGCAGCGGCCGAGCCCGACGAGGTGCCCTTCGACGGTGCCGTGCCGGCAAAGGCGGCTGCGAAAAAGCCCGCGGCGAAGAAGGCGGCTGCGGCCAAGGCGGCGCCGAAGAAGGCCACAGCCCCCAAGGCGGGGGTTGCGAAAAAGCCGGCGCCGAAGAAGGCCGCCGCGAAGACGAGTACCGCCGGCTGACGCCGGCGGCAACTTTGCAGCCACCAAACGCTTGATCGCACACGGCAGGTTTGCGTGCCAGCGGCTTGCGGGGCGGGCACGGGCGGCGTACCGTGCCGCAGGATGATGCCGGCCGTGTGTCCACGGGCGGCGCCCGCAGAGAAAGCAAACCGCAGCCTTGACCTCCTCCTCGGACGACGGCACCGACCGCCTGCCCACCCGCGAACAGATCCTGGCCTTCATCGCCGAGAGCGACCGCCCGGTCGGCAAGCGCGAGATCGCGCGCGCCTTCAACATCACCGGCGGCGCCCGTATCGCGCTGAAGCGGATCCTGCGCGAGTTGAAGGAGGACGGCACCCTGAAGCGCGCCGGGCCGCGCCGCGTCGCCGAACCCGGCGTCCTGCCCTCGGTGCTGGTGGTCGACGTGGTCTCGATCGACGACGAGACCGGCGAGGCCGAAGCCCGGCCGGCGGTCTGGGACGACGACGAGCGCGGGCCCCCGCCGCCGATCGTGGTGCTGCGCGAAGGCGGTCTGCGCCCGCGTGACGAGGCGGCCCCCGGCTTCGGCGACCGGCTGCTGGTCCGCCTGCATCGCGGCGATGCCGATGCCTATGAAGCCCGCGTGATCCGCCGGCTGGAAACCCGGTCGCGCCGGGTGACCGGGGCCATCCGCTCGATCGATTACGGCTGGCGGCTGATCCCGGCCGATCGCCGTGCCAAGACCGATTATTCGATCGAAGAGGCCGATCTGGGCGGCGCCGAGGACGGCGAATTCGTCGTGGCCGAAACCCTGCCCGGCCGGCGGCTGGGCCTGCCGCGGGCCCGGGTGGTGAAGCGGCTGGGCCAGGAGCAGACGGCGCCCGCCATCATCGACCTTGCGATCGAGGCCCACGGCATTCCCGATCACTTCCCGGCCGCCGCCGTGCGCGAGGCCGAGGCGGCGACGGCGCCGAAACTCTCCGCCGGTCGCGAGGATCTGCGCTCCATCCCCTTCGTCACCATCGACGGCGAGGATGCCCGCGACTTCGACGACGCGGTCCATGCCGAGCCCGACCCGGATCCGACCAATCCCGACGGCCACATCATCCGGGTCGCGATCGCCGATGTCGCCCATTACGTCACCGCCGGCAGCGCGCTCGACCGGTCGGCCGAAGAGCGCGGCAATTCGGTCTACTTCCCCGACCGGGTGGTGCCGATGCTGCCGGAAGCGCTGTCCAACGGGCTGTGCTCGCTGCGCCCGCACGAGGATCGCTACTGCCTGGCCGCGATGATGCGCATCGACGGCCAGGGCACCCTGCTGGAACACCGCTTCGTGCGCGGGCTGATGCGCTCGGCCGCGCGGCTGACCTATAACCGGGTTCAGGCCGCGCATGAGGGCCGGCCCGATGCCGAGATCGAGCCGCTGATGGCGCCGGTCATCCGGCCGCTCTATGCCGCCTTCCAGGTGCTGGATGCCGCCCGGCGCCGGCGCGGCGCGCTGGAAATCGACATGCCCGAACGCCGGGTGGTCATGGACGAGACCGGCCGGGTGACCGATATCCGCACCCGCCAGCGCTTCGACGCCCACAAGCTGATCGAAGAGTTCATGATCCTGGCTAATGTGGCCGCCGCCGATACGCTGCTTCGCCGCAACCGGCCCTGCCTGTTCCGCGTCCACGACCAGCCGCCGGCCGACAAGGTCTCGGTGCTGCGCGACTATGTGAAGTCGCTGGGCCTCAGCTTCACCAACTCGGTGCATGTCGCCCCGCGCGACTTCAACCGCCTGCTCAAGGCGGTGGCGAACACGCCGCTGGAGCATCAGGTGAACACCACCGTGCTCCGCAGTCAGTCGCAGGCGACCTACAGCCCCGACAATATCGGCCATTTCGGCCTGTCGCTGGAACGCTACGCCCATTTCACCTCGCCGATCCGGCGCTATGCCGATCTGATCGTGCACCGGTCGCTGATCAAGGCGCTGAACCTCGGCTCCGACGGGCTGGACGGGGCGGCCGCCGACGGTCTGCATGCGCTGGGCGAACATCTGTCGATCACCGAGCGCCGGGCCGATCTGGCCGAGCGCGAGGTGACCAACCGCCTGCTGGTGGTGTTCCTGGCCGACCGGGTGGGCGCCACCTTCGGCGGCCGGATCACCGGCGTCCACGGTGTCGGCCTGTTCATCGAACTCGACGAGACCGGGGCCGACGGTTTCGTGCCGATCTCCACCCTCGGTCGCGAGTTCTTCATCCTGGATCCGTCGGAACAGGCGCTGATCGGCGAACGCTCTGGCATGCGTTTCACCCTGGGTGACCGGGTCGAGGGGCGGCTGCGCGAGGCCGATATCGTGGCAGGCGGGTTGCTGTTCGAACTGATCGAAGGCGGCCGTGCCGGCAAGCCGCCGACTCCGGGCCAGGTCAAGCGCCTGAAGGCCATCGCCCGCGAGGTGGCGGCCGAACGGGCTCGCAACCGCCGCGACGGCGGCGGCGGCCGGGGTCCGAAAACCGGCCGCAACCAGAACGGCCGCCATGGGGGATCGAGGAGACGCTGATGATCGAGAACCGGCTGCGCCGCATCATTCAGGAAGCGGACGGCTTCGCCGTCGGCACCTTCCTGATGTCCGACAGCGCCACCTCGGCGGCGCTGATGGATGCCGCGGGCTACGATTTCCTGGCGATCGATCGCCAGCACGGCGTGATCGACGACGCCACCTGTCTGCGCCTGCTGGCCGAATGCGGCCGTCACGGCACCACGCCGATCGTGCGCATCCCGGCCAACCGGCCCGAGGATGCGATGCGGGCGCTGGACCATGGGGCGCTGGGCGTGATCGCACCGCTGATCGACGACGACGCCGGTGCGGCGATGCTGGCCGGCGCCTGCCGCTTCCCGCCCCGCGGCGGGCGCAGTTTCGGGCCGGTGCGCGCAGCCCCCATCCATGGCCGCAGCTATCTGCAGGCCATCGACGACAGCGTGCTCGCGATCGCGATGATCGAAACCCGCGCCGGGCTGGATGCGCTGGACCGGATTCTGGCCGTGCCCGGCCTGGATGCGATCTTCGTCGGCCCCAATGATCTGGGCCTGGCGCTCGGCCTGGGCTTCACCGGCGGCCGCACCGACACACAGCCGGCGCTGGCCGAAGCCGTGACCGGCATCGTCACCCGCGCCCGCGGTGCCGGCATTCCGGCCGGCATCCATTGCACCGATCCGGCGATGGCCCGGGCGATGCGCGGCCTTGGCTACCGCTTCGCCACGGTCGGCAGCGATCTTGGGCTGATGGCCCAGGCGGCCGCCGCCAGCGCCGACCAGTCCCGCGCCTCCTGACCTGCTGCTCCCCCTTTAGACCACGAAGGCCCACCCTTTCCATGTCCGTCCGTCCCGAGCATGCCGCCGCCGGTGCCGGCCAGCCGCCCATGTTGAAGCTTGCCCTGATCCTGGGGCTGCTTGCGGCCTTCGGGCCCCTGTCGATCGACATGTACCTGCCGGCCTTCCCGGCGATCGGCGCCGATCTGAAGGCGGATGCCGCGGCCGTGCAGGCGACGCTGGCGCTGTTCTTTATGGGCATCGCCGGTGGCCAGCTGGTCTATGGGCCGCCGGCCGACCGCTTCGGCCGACGGCGGCCGCTGCTGGCCGGCTGTCTGCTCTATGCAGCCGGCAGCATCGGCTGCGCGCTGGCGACCGATGTCGACCAGCTGATCGCCTTCCGCCTGGTGCAGGCGCTGGGCGGCTGTGCCGGCATGGTGATGTCGCGGGCGGTGATCCGCGATCTGTTCGATGAACGCCATTCGGCGGTGATGCTGGCCCGGCTGATGCTGGTGATGGGCGCCGCCCCCATCCTGGCACCGCTGATCGGCGGCCAGCTGCTGGAAATCGCCGGCTGGCGGGCGATCTTCTGGCTGCTCACGGGGGTGGGCGTGCTGGCGCTGGTGGTGGTGGCGCTGTTCCTGCCCGAAAGCCTGCCGGCCGAACGCCGCCGGCGCCAGGGGCCGGGAGAGATCGCCCTCACCTATCTGCGCTTCGCCATCGACCGGCGCTTCATCGCCCCGGCGCTCGCCAGCGGTGCGGCGATGGGGGCGATGTTCGCCTATATCTCGGGCTCGCCCTTCGTCTTCATCGAGCTGCACCAGGTGCCGCCGGCCGCCTATGGCTGGCTGTTCGGCGCCAATGCCGCCGGCCTGATCCTGGCCTCGCAGTTCAATGCCCGGCTGGTGCGGCGCACAAGCCCGGCACAGATCATGCGCCGGGCCAATCTGGTTCAGGCCGTGGCGGGGTTGGTGCTGGTGGCGGTGGCGATCAGTGCCGTTTCCACCCCCGGCACCGCGCTGGCGCTGGTGGCGATCATGCTGCCGCTGTTCCTGTGCATCGCCATGAACGGGCTGATCAACCCCAATGCCACCGCCGTGGCCATGGCCCCCTTCGGCGCCCGGGCCGGCAGTGCCGCCGCCCTGCTGGGGCTGATCCAGTTCGGCACCGGCGCCATCTCGGCCGCCATCGTCGGCGCGCTCGACGACGGCACGGCCTGGCCGATGGCGGCGGTCATCGCGGGCATGGGAATCGCCGGGGCGATCGCGGCCCGTCTGGCCGTCCATACGCCCCCGACGGTGAGGCGATGATTGCCATGCCCGGACGAAACCACTACTAATCGAAGAAGCGCGACCATCTTAAAACGCGAAACGGATTTGTGTTTTTCTCGTTTCGCGATGCGGCCCTCTCCACGCCAGACCTTGGAAGCTTGAGCGATGAGCAACATCCGTACCGAGCGCGTGATCGACGTTCACCACTGGACAGACCGGCTGTTCAGCTTCACGACGACGCGTGATCCGGCATTCCGCTTCGAAAACGGCCAGTTCACCATGATCGGGCTCGAGGTCAACGGCAAGCCGCTGCTTCGCGCCTACAGCGTCGCCAGCCCCAACTATGAAGAGACGCTGGAATTCCTCAGCATCAAGGTGCAGGACGGCCCGCTGACCTCCAGGCTTCAGCACATCAAGCGCGGCGACGCGCTGCTGGTCGGCGCCAAGCCGGTCGGCACGCTGGTGAAAGACAATCTGCGCCCGGGTCGCACGCTCTATATGCTGTCGACCGGCACCGGCCTTGCCCCCTTCATGAGCCTGATCCGCGATCCCGACGTCTATGACCGCTTCGAGAAAGTGGTGCTGACCCATACCTGCCGCGAGGTCAGCGAGCTGGCCTATCACGACTACATCTCGAAAGAGATGCCGGCGCACGAGTATTTCGGCGATGCGGTGCGCGAGCAGCTGATCTACTACCCCTCGGTGACCCGAGAGCCGTTCCGCAACCAGGGCCGGATCACCGACCTGATCGACAGCGGCAAGCTGTTCACCGATATCGGCCTGCCGGAATTCACGCCCGAGCATGACCGGATCATGATCTGCGGCAGCCCGGAAATGCTCGCCGACCTGCAGAAACGGGCCGAGGACCGCGGCTTCACCGAGGGCAACAGCAGCCGCCCCGGCGAATACGTGATCGAGAAGGCCTTCGTCGACCGCTGATCGACGCGCCACCTTCAGGCCCCGGCCCGGCTCAGCCGGCCGGGGACGGCACGCACGGCCTGCAGACGACATCCCGCCGCCTGGCCGGCAGCTCGGCACTTTCCAGCAGTTCCCAGAGCGGCAGGGACAGCGGCGGCACCACCCGCCAGTGGAAGGCGACCAGCAGCCGGGTCACAACCGGCCTGGCGCCATTGCCGTCGCCCTGGCCCAGCGGCAGCACCATCCGGGCGTAATGCAGCCGGCGCCGGCTGCCGGGCCGGACATAGAGCGCCAGCGCCAGCCAGCACAGCCCCTCGGCCGTGGACGGCCCATAGCTGGCGGCGGCGCGGCTGCGCAGCTCTTCCGGCAGCGCGTCGGGCAGCTCGCGCCCGGTCAGATCCCGATCGAACATCTCGCGCAGGCGCTCGCCCGCCGTGCGCACCCGCCAGCGATCGGCGGCCAGCACGTCGAGCAGCATCAGCTGGGGCAGGATCCGGCGCAGGGCCTGCGGATCGACGGCAGACGGGGGTGGCAGGGCCGCTGAAGCCGGCCGCCAGTCGCGCCAGAGGTCGAACAGGGTCGCGAAGGCGCCCCTCCGCCCCAGCAGCCGCCGGAACCCCTCTTCATCAACCTCGTATGCCACCGCCATTCCCCGATCTGGTCCGGGCAGCCGGTCTGCCGCCCGCCTCCGCACGCGGCCCGCAGCTTAGCCGCACCGGGGTGAAATGGGCAGTGCCCCCTTGGAAATCATCACAACCGGACACGGCGCTTGACAAGGCTGCGCCCATGAATAAGGTGCACGTCTCTACGTCCGGCGCCGACGTTACGGCGCCGTCAACGAACACCCGCGCGATCGGCCGCCAGCCGGTCGCCCGCCCCCGGGAGACCGGGGGACGGCGGGGCGCCGGTGGCCCTGATGCCGCCGCCCTCCGGGGCAACCGGATAGCGATACGAGGATTGAGCGATGGCCAAGCCCGCCACCGTGCAGATCAAGCTGGTCAGCTCCGAGGGGACCGGCTTCTTCTACGTGACCAAGAAGAACCCGCGCACTCAGACCGAGAAGCTCCAGCTGCGCAAGTACGACCCGAAGCTGCGCAAGCACGTGCTGTTCAAGGAAGCCAAGATCAAGTGATCCCGCCCTCCCTTCGGGGAGGATGCGGATCGCTCAGGCGACCGACGCCGCGAAAAAGGCCGCATGCCCGACCCGGGTACGCGGCCTTTTCATTTGGCAGACACGTCGTTCGGCAGATCCGGATCACCCTGGCGGCCCGGAAGCAGGTCAGGTGGGCCGGTCGAAGATGAAGCAGTCGCGCCCGGCGGCCTTGGCCCGATAGAGCGCCTGGTCGGCGCGGCGGAGCATGTCGTCGGCATCCTGGTCGGCCGGGATGCGCTGGGCCCCGCCCAGGCTGGCGGTGACGGTGACCTTGGTGCCCTCGTCGTCGATCACGATCGGCTGGCCCGAGATCACCGCCCGGACCCGCTCGGCCACTTCGTGCGCCGAGCGGTGGTCGCTGTCGGGCAGCACCATCACAAATTCCTCACCGCCATAGCGGGCCACCAGATCGACGCCACGGACATGGCGGCTCATCCGGTCGGCGATCGCCTGCAGCACCCGGTCGCCGGCATCGTGGCCATAGGTGTCGTTCAGCTGCTTGAAGCGGTCGATGTCCAGCATCAGCACCGCCAGCGGGCGGCCGTCATTGCCGGCGCGCATGAACATCCGGTGCAGATGCGCCGACAGATAGCGGCGGTTGTACAGCCCCGTCAGGCCGTCGGTGGCGGCCAAGGCAATGGAGCGCTGATAATTCTGCCGCAGCCGGTCCTGATAGCGCTTGCGGCGGACCTGGGTGCGCACCCGCGCGCCCAGCTCGTTCACGTCCAGCGGCATCATCAGATAGTCGTTCACGCCCAGATCCAGCGCCTTGGCCATGCGCTCGACATCGTCATGCCCCACGATCACCAGGATCGGGGTCTGGCGGGTTTCGTCGATCGCCCGCAGCTGGCTGCACAGGCGCAGCGGATCGAAACTTTCGATCAGCAGGTTGATCACGATCAGGTCGAAACCGGCGGTGCGCGCCAGATCCAGCGCCTCGGTCGCCGTGCCGACCGCCGAGACGCTGTGCGTGCGCTTCAGCCGGTCGGCCAGAAAGTCGCGCTCGATCTCGCTGTCGTCCACCACCAGCACGCGCGCATTGTCGCCGCTTTCGTCCAGCGGCAGCGGCGCTGTGGCGCCGACCCCGAAATCCGAGATGGTCTGCTCGCGCAGGCGCAGCTCGTCGAGCATCATCTTGAGCCGGGTGAGAGAGCGCACCCGCGCGAAGAGCGCCAGATCGTTGATCGGCTTGGTCAGGAAATCATCGGCGCCGGCTTCCAGCGCCCGCACCCGTTCCACGCTGTCGCTGAGGGCCGTGACCATCACCACGGGGATATGGGCGGTCTCGGGGTCGCTCTTCAGCCGGCGGCAGACCTCGTAGCCGTCCATGCCCGGCATCATGATGTCGAGCAGAACGATGTCCGGGGGATGGGCATGGGCACGGGCAAGCGCCATCTCGCCGTTCTGCGCCAGATCGACGTCGTAATACTCCGCCGCAAGCTTCGCTTCGAAGAGCTTGAGGTTGGGCAGGAGATCGTCGACCACCAGAACGCGACCGGGCATCGCCCCTCAATCCAGAAACTTGCGCACCGTTTCGAGGAACGGGGTCACCGAGATCGGCTTCGAGATATAGCCCTCACAGCCGGCATCCAGGATCTTCTCCTCGTCGCCCTTCATCGCGAAGGCCGTGACCGCGATGATCGGGATCGTGCGGAGATCGTCGTCGGCCTTGATCCACTTGGTCACGTCCAGTCCTGACACTTCGGGCAACTGAATGTCCATCAGAATCAGATCGGGATGCTGATCCCGTGCGATCTTCAGGGCCTCCATGCCGTCACGGGTCTGCAGAGTCACGTAGCCGTTCGCCTCAAGGAGGTCATTGAACAGCTTCATGTTCAGTTCGTTGTCTTCGACGATCAGAACCGTCTTCGGCATGGCCAATTCCGCCCCGCGCCATCAGGAGGTCCCCTCGGCCGCCGCGGCGGCCCGACCTCACGTCGAACGGCCCGCGACCGGCGGTTCGCCTCGTACCGGCGCACGATGCCCGGTTCCGATGACCGCAGCAATCATTTTGTGGCCATCCGTCAGGCGGTGCAACATCATGCGTGCCCGGCGGGCCGTTTCCGATCATGCCCCAGGCCCGGTCAAGCACGAGGAGGACGACCACACATGTTGGACCCGGCTGCCGCAGATGATGGCTCCCGCATGCAGTCCCGGGTGCTCGTCGGCATCGATCTGGGCGGCACGAAGATCGCGGCAGTCGCCATCGAACGGGCAACGGGGCGAACGCTTGCACATTTGCGCATGCCGACGCCGCGTGGCGACTATGATGCCACGATACGGACCATCGACGAAATTGCCACCCGTGCCGAACAGGCGGCCGGGGTGACGGAGCGCCTGCCGCTGGGCATCGGCATGCCCGGCGCCATCAGCCCCAAAACGGGTCTGGTGAAGAACGCCAACTCCACCTGGCTGAACGGCCGGCCGCTGGACCGCGATTTCACGGCACGCACCGGCAGGGCCGTGCGGCTTGCCAATGATGCGAATTGCCTGGCGGTGTCGGAAGCCGTCGACGGGGCGGCGGCGGGGGCCCGTCTGGTCTTTGCCGCCATCCTGGGCACGGGCATCGGCGGCGGCATCGCCATCGATGGCCGGGTGCATGACGGCGCCGATGCGATCGCCGGCGAATGGGGCCATACCCCGATGCCCTGGGCCCAGCCCTGGAGCCGGGGCCCCGGCGAAACCCCGCCGCCGCAGGCCGCCGACCTGCCGGAACTGCCGGGCCCCGCCTGCTATTGCGGCCGGACCGGCTGCATCGAGACGCTGCTGTCGGGCCCGGGGCTTGCCCGCGATGCCGCCCGGCTGCGCGGGCTGGACGACGCCGCCGCCGCCCTGGAACGCAGCGCCGAGGCCGTGCTGGCGGCGGAAGGCGACGGCGCCCCCTGGGCGCTGGCGGCCGTGGCGCGCTGGCGCCACCGCTTCGGCCGGGCGCTGGCCATGATCGTCAACATCCTGGACCCGGATGTGATCGTGCTGGGTGGCGGGCTGTCGCAGGTGCCGGCGCTGGTGGCGGATCCCCAGCCTCTGGTCGCGCCCTGGCTGTTTTCCGACCGGATGCGCACGCCGGTGCGCATTGCGCGCCATGGCGACGACAGCGGCGTGCGCGGCGCCGCCCGGCTATGGGACAGCGCCTGACCGCAGGATCGGCGGGCTGCGGCTCAGCACTGGACGCGACGCCCGCCGCGTGGGAACATGACCGGAACATCCGGCCGTTCCTGGCGAGTGCCACAGCCCATGTCCGCAGCCCCTGCCGCCGATGACGGCGGCACAGATCGGGTCCCCGCGCCCCCAGTCCCCGCCGCCGCGGGGTGGCTGTGCCGCGACTGCGGATCCACCCGCGTGGCCGAAGACGGCAGCCGGCGCTGCCCGGCCTGCGGTTCGGCGCGGATCGTGATCCATCCCGAACTGCACCGGCTGACCATCGCCCATGTCGATTGCGATGCCTTCTACGCCTCGGTCGAAAAGCGCGACCGGCCCGATCTGGCGCAACGGCCGGTGATCGTGGGCGGCGGCCATCGCGGTGTCGTCGCCACCTGCTGCTATCTGGCCCGGATGAAGGGCGTGCGCTCGGCCATGCCGATGTTCAAGGCGCGCGAGCTGTGCCCGGATGCGGTGGTGCTGCCGCCCGATATGGCACGCTATCGCGAAGCAGGGCTGAAGATCCGCCGGCTGATGCGCGCCCTTACCCCGCTGGTCGAGCCCTTGTCGATCGACGAGGCCTATCTGGATCTGGCGCCGGAGGCGGGGGCGCCCGACAGCCGGGCCAGCCCCGCCCAGCGCCTGGCCGCCCTGGCCCGGCGGGTGGAGCGCGAGGTGGGGGTCACGGTCTCGGTCGGGCTCGGCCCCAACAAGTTTCTGGCCAAGCTGGCCTCGGAACTGGACAAGCCGCGCGGCTTTGCGGTGATCGGCGCGGCCGAAGCCGCCGCCTTCCTGGCCGAGAAGCCGGTGCGCATGCTGTGGGGGGTGGGCCCGGCTTTCGAACGCCGGCTTGCCACCGACGGCATCACCCGGATCGGCCAGCTGCAATCGCTGGGGCCGCAGGCGCTGGCCCGCCGCTATGGCCGGATCGGCGCCCAGATCGCAGGTTTTGCCACGGGGCGCGACCCGCGGCGGGTCACGCCCTCGCGCCCGGCCAAAAGCGTGTCGGCCGAAACCACGCTGGCCCGCGACGAACGCGCCGCCGACCGCCTGGCCGAACTGTTGCCGCCGCTGGCCGAACGGGTGGCGGCCCGTCTGGCCGGCAGCCATCTGGTGGCCGAAGGCGTGGTGCTGAAGCTGAAGACCGCCGATTTCCAGACCCTGACCCGCAGCCGGCGGCTGAAGGCGCCGACCGATCGATCGGCGCCCCTGATCGCCGCGGCGCAGGACCTGCTGGCCGCCGAGGCGACCGGCGATACCGCCTTCCGGCTGATCGGGCTGGGCGCCCAGCCGGTGCGCGACCGGGACGGCGATCCCGCCGCCCCGGATCTCTTCGGCCCCGGCTGACGGATTCGGCCCCGGCTGACGGATTCGGTACCGGCTGACGGATCAGCCCGGCAGTGCGAAGGTCAGCGTGGCATGGGCCACGGGCTCGTCGTCGCCGTCGGAATAAAGCGACACCTCGCCATAGGCCAGCCTGCGGCCGCACCGGATCAGCCGTGCTTCGGACAGCACGTCGACCATGGCCGGGCGGCGCAGGAAATTGATGTTCAGATTGCTGGTCACCGCCATCCGCGCCGGGCCCAGCCGGCCCATGATCGCGGCATAAAAGGTGACGTCGGCGAGCGTCGCCAGGGCCGGGCCGCTCAACGTGCCGCCGGGGCGGATCAGCTGCACCGTGGCCGGCAGACGGCCCCGGGCGCTGCCATCGTCGATCCGCTCGACACGGATGCCGAGCAGCTCGGCCATGGGCAATTCATCACGAATGATCTGATTGAAGGCGTCGGGACAGATCCGGTCGAGGCCGGGTTCGACCATTACAGTCATGCGTGGCGTCTCTCTGTTCGGAACGCACTGAGGGAACGGGTTCTGTCAGTTACACTCTTCCGCCGCCGGCCGATTTTCTACCGAGACGAGACGAGCAGATATCGCAAATTCACCATAATCTATATCAAATCGCCGGACGACCCCGTTCGGCTGGATCTGGTAAAGAAGCTCATAGATCGGCGTCTCGGACCGATCGTCGGGCTTGAAGAAGGCAAGCCGCATGGGGATGACGGTCGCCGTGCGCAGCGCATCGGCCGCCTCCCCCGCCTGGGACGGCCAGTCCTGGTCGGCCGCGATCTCCGTCGGCCGGCCGATATGGGCGCTCACGAAAGACAGGCTGTCCTGGCCCGATCCGGTCAGGACCTCGGCGCGGATGAAGGCTTCCCCGGCCTCCGCCGCCTGAAGCAGCCGCTCGGTATGGGCGGTGGGCAGCAGGGCGCCGGCCGGCACGCTCTCGGTCACGCCCGGCGGATTGGCGAAACGAAGTTTCGAAGGACGATCCGGTGACGTGCGATCGAGATGGGCGATGGCCAGTTCGACGCTCTCGCCGTTTTCTCGCTCTTCGTAACGAAACCGAAACCTTGTGCCATCGTCGGACTCCTCGGAATCGAACAGGATGTCCGACACCACCGGTTCCGCCTCGTCGAAATCGATCTCCATCCGGCTGGCCTGCAGCACCGACCAGCCGTCACAGGACCGGTCGAAGATCACCGCCATATCGCCCGCAACGCCGGCGATCGCGGCATCGGCCTGGGCTTTCAGCAGGCTCATCGCGTAATGCGCGCGGTGCGGCACCGAATGCGGGGCCGCCAGGGCCGCGGGCATCAGGGCCAGGGCGGTGCCGGCCGCAACCACGCATCCCAGGATCCCTTGCCCGATCCGGAACCGCCCTCCGGCTGCGATCAGGCGCGGCATCACGACCAGACGCGACATCACGGCTCGACGGGCGGCGGCGGAACGGCTGGGCAGAGGCATGGGCGAAAGCTCCGGGATCTGCGGTCGGGAAGACGTCTGCGGGGCGCAGGCCGCCGGCGCCGCGGGCGCAAGAGTGTGCCACGGGCGGAACCCGCCCGGAAGGCCCGCCCGCGCGGGCGGCTTCTCTCAGCGGCGGATCCCGCCGTCCAGTGTTGCAACCGCGCCGTAAAGATCCGGACGGCGATCGCGGAACAGCCCCCACGAGGCTCTCAGCCGGCGCGCCATCGCCAGATCCAGCTCTGCGGTCACCACCGCATCGCCGCTGCGCCCGGCCTCGGCCAGGATCGCGCCGGTCGGGTCGGCCACGAAGCTGGATCCATAGAAGGTGAGCGTGGCATCGCGGCCGGCCTCGGTCCCCACCCGGTTGGCGGCGATGACCGGCACGATATTGGCGCCGGCATGGCCCTGCATCACCCGCCGCCAATGGTCGCGGCTGTCCCAGTCCGGGGCCTGGGGCTCGGATCCGATCGCCGTCGGATACAGCAGCAGTTCGGCCCCGGCCAGCGCCATCGCCCGCGCCGCTTCGGGAAACCACTGGTCCCAGCAGATCGCGGCGCCGATCCGCCCCAGCTTCGTGTCGAACACCCTGAAACCGGTGTCGCCGGGCGAGAAATAGAATTTCTCCTGATAGCCCGGCCCGTCGGGGATATGGCTCTTGCGGTAGAGGCCCAGCACCCGGCCGTCGGCATCGATCATCGCCAGGCTGTTGAAGAAGGCCTGGCCGGCGCGTTCGAAGAAGCTGACCGGGATCACCACCCCCAGTTCCGCCGCCAGGGCCGACAGCCGGGCGATCGCGGGATTGCCCTCATAGGGGCGTGCGGCATCGAACCAGGCCGGGTCCTGGTCTTTGCAGAAATAGGGCAGCTCGAACAGTTCCTGCGGCAGCACCAGCCGGGCGCCGGCCGCGGCGGCGGTGCGGATCATCTCCTCGACCCGGTCGAGGTTCCGGTCACGGTCGTCGGCGACCGCCATCTGCAGGGCGGCAACCGTCAGCAGGCCGTCGGTCATGTCGGAACTCCGTCTGCGGCGTCTGAAATCCGGGGCATATGATCCGTTCAGCCTATCCGGCGCCGGCCTCTCGCCGCAACCGAAGCCCTTGTGACAAGGCTGCGGCGCCGTGGCGATTTCGCAACAGCAGGTTTCCAATCCTGGACATAATTCCCCCCATGATCGACGAAGGGCGCTTTCTGCAATTGACGTTAACGTAAACGTTACTTAACCATCGAGTGGTCCGAGGGAATTAGATCCGGGTCGTACACCCGCTTTAGATACCTAAGACACATCCTGAAAGAGAATCTTTCCGGATCAAAAGAATCTCAATGGGGAAACGTCCGATGCACGCCCGTCCGCCCAGACGTCATCCGGGCCGCGCCGCCGCGGCCAGCCTGCCGACCCTTCTCGGCCTGCCCGCGCTTGCGGCGGCCCTGCTCGCCGCCGGCCCTGCCGGGGCTGCCGGCTTCTTCATTCAGGAACAGAGCGTCAAGGGCGTCGGCCGCGCCTTTGCCGGCGAGGCCGCCCTCGGTTCCGACGCCTCCACCATCTTCACCAACCCGGCGGGCATGACCCGGCTCGACGGTCGCCAGGTTCAGCTGGGCGGCCATGTGCTGATCCTGAAGGCGGATCTGACCGATGCCGGCTCCACCGCCACCACCCTCGGCACCGGCGGTGCCGCGGTGCGCTATGGCGGCGCCAATGGCGACCCCTTCGACACCACGCCCGTGCCGAATTTCTATGCCGCCATGCCGGTGGACGACGACAACCGGGTCTGGCTGGGTGTGGGCATCTCGGCCCCCTTTGGCCTGGTCGCCGACTATGGCGATGGCTGGTTCGGCCGATACGATTCGACCAAGACCGAACTCAAGACCATCGACATCGCCCCCAGCATCGCCTTCAAGGCCAGCGACTGGCTGTCGGTGGGCGGCGGCCTCGACATCCAGTATGCCGAGGCGACGCTCGAAAACGCGGTCGCCAACGGCCTCGCCCCGGGCGGGCCCAGCCCTGCGACCGACGGCCATGCCCGCGTCGAGGGCGATGACTGGAGCGTGGGCTACAATCTGGGTGTGATCTTCACCCCGGTGCCCCAGGCGCGGATCGGCCTGCATTACCGCTCGGCCATTTCCCACGACCTGAAGGGCACGGCCTCGCTCACCGATCTGACCGGCCCGCTGGCTGCGGCCAATTTCCGCACCGACGGCCAGGCGGCGCTCAACCTGCCGGCCGTCGCCTCGGCGGCGGTGGCGGTGGATGTCACCGACCGGCTCACCCTGCTCGGCCAGGTCAACTTCTACGAATGGAGCCGGTTCGACGAGATCCGGGTGCAGTTCTCCAACGGCCTGCCGGATTCGGTGAAGACCCAGAATTACGAAGACAGCTGGGGTGTCAGCCTCGGTGCCGAATACCGGCTGGATCCGGCCTGGACGCTGCGCGGCGGCGTGCAGTGGGACCAGACGCCGACGGTCGATGAATACCGCACCACCCGCACCCCCGATGCCGACCGGCTGTGGGTGGCGGCCGGTGCCAGCTGGGAAGTCTCGGACTGGATCGGCATCGACATGGCCTATGCCCACATCTTCGTCGACGACACCCGGATCGACCTGATCGAGCCGGGCATCGGCGGCACCGGCCAGGTCAATGTCCGCGCCGATGTGGAAAGCAGCATCGATATCGTCAGCCTTCAGGCGCGCCTGAAGTTCTGATCACCCGGCCCCCCCCCCGCCGCCCTCGCCTCGCGCCCGCGACCTCCGCCTAGCGGAGGTCGTCGGCCGGGGCGGCCTCGATCAGGCCGGCATCCTCGGCCTCGGGCATCGGGGCGGGTTGCGGCAGGGCCACAGCCAGGCGGGCGAAGCCGCCGAAGGGGGCCAGCGCCGGGCAGGGCACCTGCTCGATCGCCGCGGTGGGCAGGGCCCTGGACAGGGCCTTCAGCGCCGCCGCATCATTGCCGTCTTCGAAGCCCGGCACCACCAGCCGGCGGCCATCGCGCAGCAGGCTCAGATAGCTCGCCGGCAGCAGCCGCCCGGCCTCGTCCCGCGGCCGGCGCTTCGGCAGGGGCACCGGCACCACGCTCATCGGCATGCCGTCGGCCAGGGTCACCACCTCCAGCCGACGCCGGATCTCGGCCAAGGCGGCATGATCCGGATCGCCTTCGGGTGCCACCGCAACGGCGACCACCCCCGGCGCCAGAAAACGGACCACGCCGTCCAGATTGCCGGGCCGCTCGTCGCCCGAAAATCCGCCCGGCACCCAGACCACGCGGGTCGCGCCGAAGGTTGCGGCCAGATGCACGGCCATGGCCTCGCGGTCGGCCTCTCGCCCGCCGACCAGCACCTCGCTTGCAACCAGCACCCCGCCGCCATCGGCCGCGACCATGCCGGCACGACCGTCGATGTCGAGCAGGATGCGGCCCACCGTCCCGTCGCCGGCCAGCGCCAGCAGGCGGCCGGCCACGTCGCAATCGTCATGGTGGTGGCTGCGGTCGACCGGCCATTCCACCGCGCAGGGCGCGCCATCGGCCGTCCGCCCCATCGACGGGCGGCGATCGGCAAAGCAGGCCAGGCTGCCTTCCCAGGACGATACCCCCACCCCGGCGCCGCAGCGCATCGAGGCGTCGGCAAGATCGCCGGCGCGGGCCAGCATGGCGACCTGGGTGTCGCGGGCCAGAATGCGGGCGGCCTCGGCGATGGCGAGGCCGGCATCGCGGGGCTCGCTGATGCCGTCGGCCGCCGACGGCCAGACGGCAAGCCACAGCCGGGCCGGCTGGTCGGGGGCCGGCAGGTGGCAGGAGGGGTGCGGCGGGGCACCCGGATGCATGAACATCTCGGACATGAGGGCGTCTCCGCTCCGGAGCGCCGGGATGCTGGCAGGGCGATCATGACCGGGGGCGGCCCGCATAAACAGGCGGGGCCGGTCCTGCCCGGCATGTCGGGCCGCAGTCTCCGGCGTGAGGGGGATCGGTCGTCGCTGGTGCGGATGGCGTGCCGCCGAGGTCGGGCCTTGCCTCGTCTGGTGTTCCGGTCGTTGCCGACGGCACGTCTGGTCGTGTCCCGGATCCCATCCTAGCGCGTGTGGGGGAAGAGGTGCAATCCGCAGCAGCACCCCGCCCCCTCCTCGATCCGAAGCCCGCCCCTATCCGAAGATCAGCCGCGCCGTTTCGCGCGCGATCACCGCCTCTTCATCGGTGTCGAGCGCCAGAACCAGCACCGGGCTGTCGGCGGCCGAAATCACCGGGCCGTGGGCGGCATTGGCCGCCGGATCGAGCTTCACGCCCAGAAAGCCCAGATGGGCGGCGATGCGCGCCCGCATGGCGGCCGAATACCGTCCGATGCCGGCGGTGAACACCAGCACGTCCAGCCCGCCGATCGCCACCGCCACCGAACCCGCCTCGCGACCGGCACGATAGGCGAACAGGGCCATCGCCTCTTCGGCCTTCGGATCCGGGGAGGTCTCCAGCACGCGCATGTCATCAGAGACACCCGACACGCCGAGCAGACCCGAGCGGGCATTCAGCAGCCGGTCGACCTCGGCCGCCGTCATGCCCCGGTCGCGGATCAGATGCAGCACCACGCCGGGGTCGATCGCCCCCGACCGCTTGCCCATCATCAGCCCGTCGAGCGCTGTAAAGCCCATGGTGGTCGCCACCGACCGCCGGGCGAGCATGCCGCAAAGGCTGGCGCCATGGCCCAGATGCGCCACGATCACCCGCCCGTCGGCCCGCGGGCCGGCATGATCCGGCAGCACATGGGCGATATGGGCGTAAGACAGGCCGTGGAAGCCATAGCGCAGCACGCCCTCGTCGCTCAGCTCCCGCGGGATCGGCATGGTCTGGGCGATCCGGGGCTGGCTGCGGTGAAAGGCGGTGTCGAAACAGGCAACCTGCGGCAGATCCGGCCACAGCTTCCGGGTGGCGGCGATGCCCGACAGATTGTGCGGCTGGTGATTGGGCGCCAGCGCCACGAAGCCTTCCAGCGCCGTGATCACCGCATCATCCACCACCACCGGCGCATCGAAGCGGGCGCCGCCATGGACCACGCGATGCCCCACCGCCGCCACCTCGCCCAGGTTGTGGACGACCGCCGCGATCCGGTCCAGCGCCCAGGCCGTCAGTCCGGCATGATCGGCCAGACCTTCCGGCGGCTGGCCGATCTCCTCCAGATGCGCGCCGCGCCCCTTGGCCGACGGCCCCCTCAGCGTGCCGATGGATTCGACCTCGGCCCGGCCGATCTCCTCCATGTCCGACAGGCGGACGACGCCGAATTTCAGGCTCGACGAGCCGGCATTCACGGTGATGATCAGCTGTTCGGTCATGGCCGGGCCCCACGATGGACGAAGATCTGCGCCAGCGCCGCCGAGGCGAGGCGGGCGGCCGGGCCGTCGGCACGGCTGGTCAGCATGATGGGCACGCGCGCGCCCAGCACCAGGCCTGCGGCCTCGGCGCCGGCCAGGTGGATCAGCTGCTTGGCGACCATATTGCCGGCTTCCAGATCCGGGGTGACCAGAATGTCGGCATCGCCTGCCACCTCGGACATGATGCCCTTGGCCCGGGCCGCGGCTTTCGAGACCGCATTGTCGAAGGCGAGCGGGCCGTCGAGCAGGCCGCCGGTGATCTGGCCGCGATCGGCCATCTTGCACAGCGCCGCCGCTTCCAGCGTCGAGGCGATGGCCGGATAGACCGTCTCTACCGCCGACAGGATCGCGACCTTCGGCCGGTCGGTCCCCAGCGCCCGGACCAGATCGATGGCGTTCTGGACGATGTCGCGCTTGGCGGTAAGATCCGGATAGATGTTGATCGCCGCATCGGTCACGAAAAGCGGCTTGGGATAGGCCGGCACGTCCAGCGCGAAGACATGGCTCATCCGCCGGCCGGTGCGCAGACCCGTCACCTTGTCGACGGCGGCGGCCATCACCTCGTCGGTGTGCAGCGCGCCCTTCATGATCGCCGCCGCCTCGCCCTCGCGCACCAGCGCCACCGCCCGTTCGGCGGCGGCATGGCTGTGCGGCTGGTCGACGATGCGGATGCCCGACAGGCTGCGTCCGGCGGCCTCTGCCGCCGCCCGGATCTTGGCCTCGGGGCCGATCAGGATCGGCTGGATCAGCCCGGCCGCCGCCGCATCCAGCGCGCCCTCGATCGAATTGGCATCGACCGGATGAACCACGGCGGTCGCGATCGGCGGCAGCTCGGCGGTGGCCGCCAGCAGGCGGCGATAGACCGGCCGGTTTTCGGGCGCCGCCGCCTCGGCGGCGACGGTCGCCTGCGGGGTTACGACGAAGGGCCGGTCGACACGGATCTCCGCGGCACGAACCTCGGCCGAGCCGGTGGCGACCAGCCGGCCATCGGCCGCGACCACGGTCGCATCCAGGGTCAGGCGGCGATCGGCGCCCAGCGTGCGGACCACCAGCTTTGCGGTCAGCCGGTCACCGGCCGCCACCTGGCCGGTGCGGTCCAGCCGCGAGCCCAGGATTTCGGCACCGGGGCCGGGCAGTTCGGCCGCGATCAGCAGGTCGATCATCAGCCCCGGCAGGGCGGCGAAGGCGGCGGCGCCGCGAAAGCCGGCATCGGCCGCGAGGGCCGGGTCGATATGGGCGGGGTCGATCTCGCGGGCGATCTCGCCCAGCCGGTCGGCAAGCGGCTGGCCTGCCTCGTGAACCAGGCAGGCGCTGTCGCCGGTGCGGATATCCTCGAACGGTCGGTTGGCGATCCTGAGCATGGGAACGGTCGGTTTCCGGGCCTCGTGTGGACGGACGCTTGGCTTGTTGCTTTGCACCATCCTCGCCGGAATGCGTGACGATTGCGACCGCGAGTTTGCCCCCGCGGCCGATCGTCCCGCCGCCCAGGGCGCCCGGTCAGGCCGCGTCGGCCGCCTTCTTCTTCGCGGCCACCGCCCGGATGCGCGCCTCGGCCATGGCATCCGCCACTTCGGCGGTGGTACGGCCGGTTCTGGCCGCCTCGGCGAAGATCCGCGACATGGTGTCGCCGATGCCCTGAACCAGAGCCGTGGCCCGCGCCACGTCATAGCCCGCCGGCCCGTGCTCGACCGCGATGTTGATCACGCCGCCGGCATTGATCACGTAATCGGGGGCATAAAGCACGCCCCGATCGGCCAGCATCCGGGCATGGCGCGGTTCCGCCAGCTGGTTGTTGGCGGCACCGGCGACGATGCCGGCCTTGATCTCGGGGATGGTGCGGTCGTTCAGCACCGCGCCCAGCGCGCAGGGGGCATAGACATCGACCGGCTCGGCATGGATCACCGCCGGGTCGACGACGCGGGCGCCGGTGGCGGCCGCCACGCGGTCGGTGGCATCGCGGTGAATATCGGCCACCACCAGCCGGGCACCGGCCTCGTGCAGCCGCCGGGCCAGATCCGCCCCCACATGGCCAAGCCCCTGAACCGCCACGGTCACGCCGGTCAGCTCGTCGCTGCCGCGGGCATGGGCCAGGGCCGCGCGGATGCCCAGAAACACGCCCAGGGCCGTGAAGGGCGACGGGTCGCCGCTGGTTTCGGCCAGGCCCAGAACATGGCCGGTTTCGCGCCGCACATGGGCCATGTCCTCGGTGCCGATGCCGACATCCTCGGCCGTGATGTAGCGGCCGGCCAGGCTTTCGACGAAACGGCCGAAGGCGCGCATCATCGCCGGCGTCTTGTCGCGGCGGGCATCGCCCAGAATGACGGCCTTGGCCCCGCCGAAATCCAGCCCCGCCATGGCGTTCTTATAGGTCATGCCGCGGGCAAGCCGCAGCACATCGGTCACGGCGGCGGCCTCGTCGGGGTAGGCCCACATCCGGCAGCCGCCGACACCGGGGCCCAGCACGGTGGAATGGAGGGCCACGATCGCCTTCAGCCCGGTTTCGGGATCATGGCCAAAGACCACCTGCTCGTGACCGTCGAACGCGGCACAAGAAAATACGGACATGTTTTCTCCCCTCCGGCCATCTTCCCAAGATGGCCGACTGTCTTCGCCGAAGCGAATTCTGTTGCTGTTGGGAGTCAATCTGTCACCGCGTCGCAAGGCTTTCAATCGCCCTCCGCATGCCCGTCTGAAATAGAGGGAAAGTTGCCGGCCGCCAATTCGGCGTCATTTTCCCTTCGAAAGCGTCCGGAAGAATGGGTAATAAAATTACCTGCCGTGACAGGGGGATTGGGGGGCGCTCAGCTCCCGCGATCGGCGATCTCGTCCTCGACCGCCTCGGGGTCGGCGCCGCGTTCGGCGATGTCGCGATCCAGATTGGCGATCACCCGCACCAGCAGCTCGCGCAGGGCATCGATCTCGCAGCTGGCCAGGCCGTCGATGGCGGCAATATTGGTTTCGGCGGCACAGGGCAGCAATTCGTGGCGCAGCGCCCGGCCGCGATCGGTCAGATAGACCAGGCTGCGGCGGCGGTCATGCACGTCGCGCTCGCGGCGCACCAGGCCGCGGCGCTCCATCAGCCTGAGCGCCGTCACCGTCGTCGGCTCCATCATCCGGATGCGCCGGCTGAGGTCGCGCTGGGTGATCCCCTCTTCCTGCCACAGGATGCGCAGAAAGAACCACATGCCCATGGTGACTTCGGTATCCGCCACCCGCATCTGCATGGCACGCAGATAGGCCCGATGGGCGTCGCGCACCAGATAGCCGATGCTCTCGAACAGCGGGAAATCCGCGCCGGCCATGGCCTGCTCGTAGACTTCGGCGGCCGGTCGCACGCCATGACCGGGTCTTCGAGGATCCGACGACACCATCAGTTGCTTCCGATCGTAAACAATGTCGCATTACGATTGAAGCATACCACGGCTATCGCCCCCGCCAAGGGGCTGGGCGCGTTCATTCTGCAGCCGGAGACCGGTCTCCGTCAGATCCGGCCCAGAACAGTCCACCATACGAGATCAAGCGGCCAGAGCAGCAGCATCGCCGCCAGCCCGAGCGCGATCATCGCCCGCGCCGCCGGGCCCTGGCCGATGCCCGACAGGCCAAGCGCCACGATCACCGGCGGCGACTGATAGGGCAGCAGGGCGGTGGAAAAGCCCAGCGCCTGGGTCATCAGCACCGTGTCGAGCGACAGCCCGGTCGCCTCCGCCAGCCGGGCGGCCAGCGGTGTCAGGATCGCAGGCGTGCCGTGCAGAGAGCCCAGCAGCCCGACCACGGTCGAGATCAGCCCCAGCTTGTAGACGTTGAGCGCATCGGCCCCGGGCTCGAAGCCGGCGAGATCGATCATCACCCCGCCCATGGCATCCCCCAGCCCCGCGGCCGAGATCACGGCCCCCAGCGACAGCATGGCGGCGATGAAGATCAGCGTGCCGACCGGCAGGCCGGTGCGGATGAAATCCGCCGGCACCAGGCGCAGGCCGGGGGTCAGGATCAGGGCCGCGGCCGAAAGCCCGACCCAGGCCGGCTTCAGCCCGTGCAGCCAGTCGGTCGCCCAAAGCGCCAGCGTCGCGCCCAGGATCAGCGCCAGCCGGCCCAGCGCCCGCGGATCGGCCGCCGCACCCGGCGCCATCGCGCCGGCCTCCCGCGGCGGCGGGGCGGGAAACAGCCGCACCAGCAGCACCACCAGCAGCACCGCCTTCAGGATGCCCAGCACCGGGAAATGCAGCGCCAGCCAGCCGCCATAGCTGAAATGATGGTCGTAGAGCGTTTCCGCCGCACCGGTCAGGATCATGTTCGGCACATTGGCCGGCAGAATGCCGAAGGGCGGAAAGAAGGTGCCCAGCGCCGCCGCCATTACCAGCCCGGTGCGGCCGGGATGGCCGGCGTCATAGCCCGCGCGCTCGGCCAGGGCCAGCGCGATCGGCACCAGCAGCGCCCCCCGCCCCACCGCGGCCGGCACCAGAAAGGCGAGGAGCACGCCCGCCGCCACCAGGCCGGCGATCAGCGCCGCGTAAGACGTGCCGAACACGCCCGCCGCCTGGCGGGCCAGACGGTCGGCCAGCCCCGCATGGCGCGCCGCCGCCCCGAAAACGAGGCCCGAGAGCACCAGCCAGAAGGCGCCGGAATGGAAGCCCGAAAACACCGTGTCGGGTGGCGCCACCCCCAGGATGGCGGCCCCGGCGAAGAACAGGATCGCGGCATAGGCCTCGGGTGCGGCCGCGGTCGCCACCAGCACCAGCATGGCGAGGGCGAGCCCGCCCGCCTGCCAGGCGGGGGCCACATCCCCGAAAATCCAGGGGGCGATCACGGCAAGCAGAAGCCCTGCCGCCGAGACGATCGGCGGCAGGGCGGCTGATATCGGGCCCGGCATTCTGCGTGGAGCGGCGGACACGGCCGGTCAGGCCGCCTCGCATTTCGCGCGCAGGGCGCGCGACACCCGCCCTGCCGGCGGCCGGCCCAGCTGGTCCGAGATGAACCAGCCGGCCTGCAGCACCGCATCGAAATCGATGCCGGTACGGATACCCATGCCGTTCAGCATATAGAGCACGTCCTCGGTCGCGACATTGCCGGTCGCCCCCTTGGCATAGGGGCAGCCGCCGAGCCCCGCGACCGAGGCATCGACCACGGCGATGCCTTCTTCCAGCGCCGCCAGGATATTGGCCAGGGCCTGGCCATAGGTGTCGTGGAAATGCACCGCCAGCCGGTCGCGCGGCACCACGGCCGAAACGGTGTCGATCAGCGTCTTCACCTTGCCGGCGGTGCCGGTGCCGATCGTGTCGCCCAGCGAGACCTCGTAGCAGCCCATCTCGTAGAGCGCCTTCGACACCTCGGCCACCTTCGCCGGGTCGATCTCGCCCTCATAGGGGCAGCCGAGCACGCAGGACACATAGCCGCGCACCTGGGCGCCGGCCTCGCGGGCCCGCTCCACCACCGGGCGGAAGCGCTCAAGGCTTTCGGCGATGGTGCAGTTGATGTTGCGCTTGCTGAAGGCTTCCGATGCGGCGCCGAACACCGCGACCTCGTCGGCCCCCACCTCCAATGCGGACTCGAGCCCCTTCAGATTGGGGGTCAGCACGGGGTAGCGGGTGCCCGGGCGCCGGGTCAGGCCGCGCATCACCTCGGCATGATCGGCCATCTGCGGCACCCATTTCGGGCTGACGAAGGCGGTCGCCTCCCCCGCCGGCAGGCCGGCCGCGGCCAGACGCTCGATCAGCTCGATCTTCACGGCCGTGGGCACGACCTCCTTCTCGTTCTGCAGGCCGTCGCGTGCGCCGACCTCGACGATCCGGACCTCGGAAGGCAGGGCCATGATCTCGTCCTCCGTCTGGAATTTCCTCACGCCTTGGCCTCGGCGGGGGCGAAGGCGATCAGCTCCGCCCCGTCCTCGACCAGGTCGCCCGCGGCATAATGGACCGCCTCGACCGTTCCGTCGACCGGGGCGGCGATGGTGTGTTCCATCTTCATCGCCTCCAGCACGATCAGCGGCGTGCCCTTGGTGACCGCGGCCCCCGCCTCGGTCAGCACCTGCACCACCTTGCCCGGCATCGGCGCCACCAGCCGGCCGCCGCCCGCGCCCTCGTCGCCCGTGAAGGCGAAGGGATCGAAGCGGTCGATCGCGGCATGCTCCCCCGCCGCCCAGACATGCACCCGGGTCCCGACCTCGGCGACCCGGGCGGTGAAGCGATGGCCGTCCAGATCGACGATCATCCGGCCGTCGGCCTCGATCGTGGCGCGGACCGGCCGTTCCGGCCCCTCGCCCACCGACACGCCATAGCCGGCGGCATGGAAATGCACCCGCACCGCGATTTCGCGTTCGCCGTCGCGGAAATGGTCATCGACATGGCTGACCGCGTTCATCCGCCAGCCATCGGCGATCGCCCAGGGGCTGTGCGGATCGCTGGATGCCGCCGCCCGTTCCGCCGTCGCGCCGGCCAGCACCAGCAGCCGGTGAAGCGCCGCCGTCGCCAGCACCCGGTCCGAGACCGGCACCGGCCCGGGCAGCAGATCGGTGCGGTGCCGCTCGATGAAGCGGGTGTCGAGTTCCGCGGCGGCGAAGGCCGGATGGGCCGCCACCCGGCGCAGGAAGGCGAGATTGGTCTTCAGGCCCGCCACCTCGTAATCGGCCAGCGCCGCCTGCAGCCGCCGGATCGCCTCGTCCCGGTCGGCGCCGTGCACGATCAGCTTGGCGATCATCGGGTCGTAATGGATCGACACCTCGTCGCCGGCACGGACACCGCTGTCGACCCGGACCCCCGGCCCCATGGGCGGCACCAGATGGGCCAGCCGGCCGGTCGCCGGCAGGAAGTCGCCGTCGGGATCCTCGGCATAGAGCCGGACCTCGATCGCATGGCCATTGATGGTCAGCTCGTCCTGGGCCAGCGGCAGCGGCCGGCCATCGGCCACCTGCAGCTGCCAGTCGACGAGATCCTGGCCGGTGATCGCCTCGGTCACCGGATGCTCGACCTGCAGGCGGGTGTTCATCTCCATGAAATAGAAGGCGCCCTTGCCCTCGGGCGAGGCGTCGACGATGAACTCCACCGTGCCGGCACCGACATAGCCGATCGCCTGGGCCGCCTTTACCGCCGCCTCGCCCATGGCGCGGCGGGTCGCCTCGTCCATGCCCGGCGCCGGGGCCTCTTCCACCACCTTCTGATGGCGGCGCTGGATCGAACAGTCGCGCTCGAACAGATAGACCGCCTGGCCGCTCTGATCGGCGAAGACCTGGATCTCGATATGGCGCGGCGTCACCAGATATTTTTCGATCAGCACCCGGTCGTCGCCGAAGCTCGCCGCCGCCTCGCGCTTGGCACCGGCCAGGGCCGCGGGGAACTCCGCCTCGGAATGCACCGCGCGCATGCCCTTGCCGCCGCCGCCGGCGGTGGCCTTGATCAGCACCGGCCAGCCGATCCGGCGGGCTTCCGACAGCAGCAGCTCCGGATCCTGATCCTCGCCGTGATAGCCGGGCACCAGCGGCACGCCGGCCTTTTCCATGATCCGCTTGGCGGCGCTCTTCGATCCCATCGCCCGGATGGCATCGGCGGGCGGGCCGATGAACACCACGCCGGCCGCGGCGCAGGCCTCGGCGAAGGCGTCGTTTTCGGACAGGAAGCCATAACCCGGGTGGATCGCCTGGGCGCCGGTGTCGCGGGCCGCCTTCAGGATCAGATCCGCCTTGAGGTAGCTGTCGCGCGCCGGCGCGGGCCCGAGCAGCACCGCCTCGTCGGCCATTTCGACATGGGCGGCGTTGCGGTCGGCCTCGGAACAGACCGCCACCGTGGCGATGCCGAGCCGGCGGCAGGTGCGGATCACGCGGCAGGCGATCTCACCGCGGTTGGCGATCAGGACTTTGCCGAACATGCGTGTCGGTCCCCGGTTCTGAAGTCTTGGCGTGAATGACGGAAGCGGCGGGTGGGTCGGGCGTCAGCCGCGCCAGGACGGCGTGCGCTTCTCAAGGAAGGCGGTCAGCCCCTCGCGCCCCTCGTCCGAGGCACGGCGGTCGGCGATGCGGGCGGCGGTATCGGCCACCAGCGCGTCGTCGATCGGCCGGCCGGCGACCGCGAAGGCGAGATCCTTGGCGGCGGCCATGGCCTCGGGGCCGTTGGCGAGCATCAGCTGCACCAGCCGTTCGCCGGCCGCCTCCAGTTCCTCGGCGGCCACCACCTCGTGGATCAGCCCGATCTCGCGCGCCCGGTCGGCATCGATCGCCTCGGCGGTCACGAACAGCCGCCGGGCCCAGCGCAGGCCGATTGCGTTGATCACATAGGGGCTGATCACCGCCGGGATGATGCCGAGCTTGACCTCGGTCAGGGCGAATTTGGCCCGCGGGGTGGCGATCGCGATGTCGCAGGCTGCCACCAGTCCGACCCCGCCGCCATAGGCCGCCCCCTGCACCAGGGCCAGGGTCGGCTTCGACAGATCGTTCAGCGCCCGGACCATGGCCCCCAGCGCGCCCGCATCGGTAAGGTTCTCCTCGCGGCCATAGCCGGCCATGCGCCGCATCCAGTTCAGGTCGGCACCGGCCGAGAAGCTCTTGCCCTCGGCGGCCAGCACCACCACCCGCACCGCGGGATCGGCATCCAGCGCCCGGAAGATCCGGGTCAGTTCCGCGATCAGCTTGTCGTCGAAGGCGTTGTGGATCTCGGGCCGCGCCATGGTGACGCGTGCAACACCCCGGTCATCGGTCGAGACGACCACGGCAACGGGAGAGGTATCGGTCATCGTCCGGGCATCCTCGATTGGCTGTGTGGCAGGGACGGAGGCGGGCGTCCGTCACATGCGGAACACGCCGAAGCGCGTCTGCTCGATGGGTGCGTTGAGCGAGGCGGACAGCCCCAGCCCCAGCACCCGGCGGGTGTCGGCCGGGTCGACGATGCCGTCGTCCCACAGCCGCGCCGAGGAATAATAGGGGTGGCCCTGAACCTCGTACTGCTCGCGGATCGGCGCCTTGAAGGCGTCCTCCTCGGCCGGATCCCACGCCTGACCGCGCTTTTCCATGGCGTCGCGCTTCACCTGGGCCAGCACGCTCGCCGCCTGCTCGCCGCCCATCACCGAGATGCGGGCATTGGGCCACATCCACAGGAAGCGCGGGCTGTAGGCGCGGCCGCACATGCCGTAATTGCCGGCGCCGAAGCTGCCGCCGATCAGCATGGTGAATTTCGGCACCTGGGCGCAGGCCACCGCGGTCACCATCTTGGCGCCGTCCTTGGCGATGCCGCCGCTTTCGTATTTCCGCCCGACCATGAAGCCGGTGATGTTCTGCAGGAACATCAGCGGAATCCCGCGCTGGGCGCAGAGTTCGATGAAATGCGCGCCCTTCTGGGCCGATTCCGAGAACAGGATGCCGTTATTGGCGACGATGCCGACCGGATAGCCGTAAAGATGGGCGAAGCCGGTGACCAGGGTCGTGCCGTAGAGCGCCTTGAACTCGTCGAATTCCGAGCCGTCGACCACGCGGGCGATCACCTCGCGCACGTCATAGGGCTTGCGGGAATCGCGCGGGATGATGCCGCCCAGCTCCGACGGGTCGTAGGCCGGATCGCGGGGCGTGGCCAGCGCCAGCGAGGCGGGCTTGCGCCAGTTCAGATCGGCCACGATCCGCCGGGCGATCTCCAGCGCATGGGCGTCGTTCTGGGCATAGTGGTCGGTCACGCCCGAGATGCGGGAATGCACGTCGGCGCCGCCCAGATCCTCGGCCGTCACCACCTCGCCGGTGGCGGCCTTCACCAGCGGCGGGCCGCCCAGGAAGATGGTGCCCTGGTTGCGGACGATGATGGTCTCGTCCGACATCGCCGGCACATAGGCGCCGCCTGCGGTGCACGAGCCCATCACCACCGCGATCTGCGGGATGCCCATGGCCGACATATTGGCCTGGTTGTAGAAGATCCGGCCGAAATGTTCCTTGTCGGGGAAGACCTCGTCCTGCTGCGGCAGGTTGGCGCCGCCGCTGTCGACCAGATAGATGCAGGGCAGCCGGTTCTGCATCGCCACTTCCTGGGCGCGCAGATGCTTCTTCACCGTCATCGGGTAATAGGTGCCGCCCTTGACCGTGGCGTCATTGGCGACGATCACGCATTCCACGCCCGACACCCGGCCGATGCCGGTGATGATGCCGGCGCCCGGAATGTTTTCGCCATACATGCCGAAGGCCGCGAACTGCGACAGCTCCAGAAAGGGCGAGCCGGGATCGAGCAGCGCCCGCACGCGGTCGCGCGGCAGCAGCTTGCCGCGTGAGACATGGCGCTGCCGCGCCGCCTCGCCGCCGCCCGCCGCAATCCCGGCGACCTTGGCCTTCAGGTCGTCGACCTGGGCACGCATATGGGCGGCATTGTCGCGGAACTCGTCGGAGCGGGTGTTCACCGCGCTTCTGATCTGTCGCATGGCAGGCAGGTTCCCGGACGTCTAGGACTGAGGACGGAGACGGACTGAAGACAGGGTCCGACTGAAGACGGAGCCAGACTGAAGACGGAATCAGGCAGCCGTGGCCGGATGGCGGTGGTCGGGCATGCTCACCAGCCGCCGGTTTCCAGCCAGCGATCCACCTGCGGCAGACGGTCGGCCCCGAAGAAGGGCTCGCCATCGACCAGGAAGAAGGGGCTGCCGAAAACCCCGCGCGCCACCGCGGCATCGCCGGCGGCGCGGAGCTTCGCCTTGATCTCGTCGGAGCCGAGGGCTGAAAGGCAGGCCTCTCGGTCGAACCCGGCCTCGGCGGCGGTATCGGCAACGGCTTCCGGCGTCACCGGGCCGGTATCGGTCACGAAGACCTTGTCGTAGATCTTCAGCGCCAGACGCTTCGCGCCCTCCTGGTCGATCGCATCGGCCCAATAGAAGGCGCGCGAGGCGGCGACCGGATTGAACGGGAAGGTCGACGGCATGTTGAGCGGCAGCCCGGCCAGCCTGGCGGAGCGCATGAAATCGCGCCGGGCATAGGGGCCCTTCAGCGGATCCTCGATCGCGGCGCGGGTGCCGGTCAGCTTGAACACCGCGCCCACCAGGAAGGGGTGCCAGCGCACCGCCCGGCCATGGCGGCCGGCCACGTCCTCGATCCGGTGGGCGGCGATATAGCCATAGGGCGAGGTGAAGTCGAAATAGAAGTCGATCGGCTCGGCCATGGTCGGGGCGTCTCCTCCGCACCAGTGGCGCCGGGTCTTGTGCGGCCCGGTCGCCCCCTCGTTTCGATCAGTCCGGCACTCAGGCGGCGAGCGCGCGGGCAATCACCAGCCGCTGAATATCGCTGGTGCCCTCGTAAATCTGGCAGACGCGGACATCACGGTAAATCCGCTCCACCGGATACTCGGCCAGATAGCCATAGCCGCCCAGCGTCTGGATCGCCGACGAGCACACCCGCTCCGCCATCTCTGACGCGAAGAGCTTGGCCATCGAGGCTTCCTTCAGGCAGGGCAGGCCGGCATCGCGCATCTGGGCCGCGCGCACCACCATCAGCCGTGCCGCTTCCACCTGGGTCGCCATGTCGGCCAGACGGAACGACACCGCCTGATGCTCGAAGATCTTCACGCCGAAGCTCTCGCGCTCCTGGGCGTACCGCACCGCATAGTCCAGCGCCGCCCGCGCCATGCCGACCGACTGGGACGCGATGCCGATGCGGCCGCCTTCCAGGTTCGACAGCGCGATTCTGTACCCCTCGCCCGGCTTGCCGAGCATCAGATCGGGGGGGAGCTTCAGATCCTCGAAGATGATCTGGCAGGTGTCGGAGGCGTGCTGGCCCAGCTTTTCCTCCACCCGGCCGACCTTGTAGCCGGGGGTGTCGGTCGGCACGATGAAGGCCGAGATGCCCTTCTTGCCCGCCGCCGGGTCGGTCACCGCAAACACGATGGCGACATCGGCATTGGCGCCCGAGGTGATGAACTGCTTGGTGCCGTTCAGCGACCAGACGCCGTTTTCGAACACCGCCCGGGTCTTGAGCGCGCTTGCATCCGATCCGGCCTGGGGCTCGGTCAGGCAGAAGGCGCCGATCTTGCGCCCCTGGGCCATATCGGGCAGGAAGCGGCGCTTCTGCTCGTCGGTGCCGAATTTCAGGATCGGCATGCAGCCGACCGAGGTATGCACGCTCATGATGGTCGAGGTGGCGCCGTCGCCGGCGGCGATCTCTTCGATCGCCAGCGCATAGGACACGTTGTCGGCGCCGGCCCCGCCCCATTCCTCGGGCACGATCATGCCGAGCAGGCCAAGTTCGCCCATCTTGGCCAGCGCCTCGCGCGGGAAGGCGTGTTCGCGGCTCCACTCGGCGGCATGGGGGAGCAATTCGCCCTGGGCGAAGTCCCGCGCCATGTCGCGGATCATCTTCTGCTCTTCGGTGAGGATCATCGAAAGCGCTCCGGCAGATGGTCTGGTCGGGCTTGACCGCCGCCACCGGCCAGTGGGGACCGGGGGTCGGGCCGCATCGGACGGCGGCGGCGGGGCCGGCGGCAACAGGCTGGAGAGGGGGTGGGGATGCCTGTCGCCGCGATCGGATCCGGCCGGCCGCATCCCTGCGGCGGCCGGGCATGGCGTCTGGTCAGTTCATCAGCTCGACGGCCATGGCGGTCGCTTCGCCGCCGCCGATGCACAGGCTGGCCACGCCACGGGTCATGCCGTTGCGCTTCAGGCCGTTGAGCAGGGTCACCAGGATGCGCGCGCCCGAGGCCCCGATCGGGTGGCCCAGGGCACAGGCGCCGCCATAGATGTTCACGCGCTCGTGGTCGAGATCCAGCTCCTTCATCGCCGCCATGGTGACGACCGCAAAGGCCTCGTTGATCTCGTAGAGGTCGACATCCTTCGCCGACCAGCCGGTCTTCGCGAAGAGCTTGTTCATGGCGCCGATCGGCGCCGTGGTGAACCAGGCCGGCTCCTGGGCATGGGTCGCATGGCCGAGGATCCTGGCGAGCGGGGTCAGGCCGCGACGCTCGGCTTCGGACGCGCGCATCAGCACCAGCGCCGCGGCACCGTCCGAAATCGACGACGAGTTCGCAGCCGTCACGGTGCCGTCCTTGGCGAAGGCCGGGCGCAGGGTCGGGATCTTGTCGAGATTGGCCTTGCGCGGCTGCTCGTCGATGCCGATCTCGGCCGTGCCGCTGCGGGTCTTGACGCTGACCGGGGTGATCTCGACGGCGGCGCTGCCGTCCTCGCCCGCCTTCTGGGCGCGCTTCAGCGAGGTGATCGCGAAGTCGTCCTGCGATTCGCGGGTGAACTGGTAATGGCGGGCGGTGTCTTCGGCGAAGGTGCCCATCAGGCGGCCCTTGTCGTAGGCATCCTCCAGCCCGTCCAGGAACATGTGATCCATCACCCGGCCATGGCCCATGCGATAGCCGCCGCGGGCCTTATCGAGCAGATAGGGGGCGTTGGTCATGCTCTCCATGCCGCCGGCCACCATCACGGTGTTGGACCCGGCCAGCAGCTGGTCATGGGCGAACATGGCGGCCTTCATGCCCGAGCCGCACATCTTGTTGATGGTGGTGCAGCCGGCATCCAGCGGCAGGCCGGCGCCGAGCGAGGCCTGACGGGCGGGCGCCTGGCCCTGGCCGGCGGGCAGCACGCAGCCCATCACCACTTCCTCGACATCGGCGGCATCGACGCCGGCGCGGGTCAGGGCCGCGCGGATCGCCGCGGCACCCAGTTCGGAAGCGGTCAGGTCCTTAAGCTCGCCCTGGAAGCCGCCCATGGGCGTGCGGGCGGCGCCGACGATGACGATCGGATCGGTGGCGGTGGTCATGACGTCTGCTCTCCTCGATCTCTCTTATCGCGGGCCCCTGCACGGGCAGCGCGCCCCGCCGGCCGTCATCGGCCGGCGCGGGCTGCCCCCATCGGTCACGCCGTCTCGCCGAACAGCTCGCGGCCGATCAGCATGCGGCGGATCTCGGACGTGCCGGCGCCGATCTCGTAGAGCTTGGCGTCGCGCAGCAGGCGCCCCGTGGGATAATCGTTGATATAGCCGTTGCCGCCCAGGGCCTGGATCGCTTCCAGCGCCATCCAGGTCGCCTTTTCCGCCGCGTAGAGGATGGCACCGGCGGCATCCTTGCGCGTGGTCTCACCCCGGTCGCAGGCTTTGGCCACAGAGTAGACATAGGCGCGGGTGGCGCTCAGCGTCACATACATGTCCGCGAGCTTGCCCTGCATCAGCTGGAATTCGCCGATCGGGCGGCCGAACTGCTTGCGCTCGTGGACATAGGGCAGCACCACGTCCATGCAGGACTGCATGATGCCGAGGGGGCCTGCGGCCAGCACCGCGCGCTCGTAGTCGAGCCCGCTCATCAGCACATGGACGCCCTTGTTCACGCCGCCCAGCACGTTCTCTTCCGGCACCTCGCAATCCTCGAACACCAGCTCGCCGGTGTTGGAGCCGCGCATGCCCAGCTTGTCGAGCTTCTGGGCGACCGAGAAGCCCTTGAAGCCCTTCTCGATCAGAAAGGCGGTGATGCCGCGCGGGCCCGCTTCCGGATCGGTCTTGGCATAGACCACCAGCGTGTCGGCGTCGGGGCCGTTGGTGATCCACATCTTGGTGCCGTTCAGGACGTAGCGGTCGCCCTTCTTCTCGGCCTTCAGCCGCATCGAGACGACGTCGGAGCCGGCGCCGGGCTCGCTCATCGCCAGCGCCCCCACATGATCGCCCGAGATCAGCTTGGGCAGATAGCGCCGCTTCTGTTCTTCATTGCCGTTGCGGCTGATCTGGTTGACGCAGAGATTGCTGTGCGCGCCGTAAGACAGACCCACCGAGGCCGAGCCGCGGCTGATCTCTTCCATCGCGATCACATGTTCCAGATAGCCGAGACCGGTGCCGCCGTATTCCTCTTCGGCGGTCATGCCGAGCAGGCCAAGATCGCCCATCTTCTTCCACAGATCGGCCGGGAAGTCGTTGGTCTGGTCGATCTCCGCCGCGCGCGGCGCGATCTCCTGGGCCGAGAAGCTGGTCACGGTCTGACGCAGCATGTCGGCGGTCTCGCCCAGATCGAAGTTCAGCGTCGGATAGTTCGACAGCATCTGGATCGTCTCCCTTGGATCCCGACCGGGCGCCCTGGGCGGCACGGCCGGGGTGACTCAGGCTTCGCCAACCTCGATCAGCGTCGATTGAGAGGCGGCGCAGAAAACCGGCCGGCCGTCGCGATCGCCGAACACGTCGCATTGCGCGACCGACAGCATCCGCCCCGACCGGAGCACCCGGGCACGCGCGATCAGCTTGCGGCCGACCGCCGGCGCCATCAGGTTCAGCTTGTATTCGACCGTCAGCACGCGGGTCTGGGGCCGCATCAGGGTGTGGCAGGCATAGCCGCAGGCACTGTCGGCAACAGCACCGACGATGCCGCCGTGATAGAAACCGTCCTGCTGGGTCACCATCTCGGACCAGGGCAGCTCGATCTCGCAGATCCCCGGGGCACAGACGGTCATGACCGCACCGATGGTGCGCATGATCGCCTGCGCGTCGAAGCTCGCCCGGACGCGCGCCTCGAAATCGGGATCCTGGACCCGGAACTCCGGCAGCTCATGTGCCGGCAAAAGGCGCTCGGCCTCGGCCAGGGTGATGGTCATGGGCGGTCACTCCCTCTTCCCTCGGGATCGTTCCGACATGCCCGGCCGGCACCCGCTGGTGCGGCCGCGTGTTCCCGGCATGGAAGATCGTGTCCATCGAGGCTTCCCGGGCCTCCGTCTTAAGTGCGGCAGCTCCGGTTCGGGTCGAACCATAGCAGTGGCTCGCCCATAGACGAAATTGTATCTTTTCATGCGACGCATCGATAGCGTCTATATGTATGGCCCTCGCCGGGCGGGCGCTGCCGCGCCCTTGGCCGCCGCCGCAATGGCGGCTGGGGGAGGCTGGCGCCTCCCCGGGCTGGTTGTCGGGGCCTGATCATGCCATCGCAGTGGCAGCTTCCATCGGACGGGTAGCGTGGACCTGTATCAGATCCGGTATTTTCTGGCGGTGGCGGAGACCGGCAGCTTCACCAAGGCGGCGGAGCGGGTGTTCGTGACCCAGCCGACCTTGTCGGCCGGCATCCGCAAGCTAGAAGACGGGCTCGGCACGCCGCTCTTCATCCGCCGGGCGCGGCGGGTGGAGTTGACCGAGGCGGGGCAGCGGTTTCAGCCCCATGCGCGGGTGATCCTGCAGGAGGCGGCGATCGCCGAGCAGGCGGCGCGGCGCGGTGCCGATCGGCAGGGTTTCCGGCTGGGCGTGCTCAAGACCCTGCCGGTGGAGCGGATCGCGGCCCTGCTCACCCAGTTCGCCGACGGCCAGCGCGATGTCGATGTCGACCTGTTCGAGGGCACGGTGCCCGAGATCGACGAGGCCTTGACCGCCGGCCGGATCGATGCCGCCATCACCCGCATCGCCGACGATGCCGACCGCGCCCAGGCAGCCCCCCTGTTCCGCGACCGCTATCGCATCGCCGTGTCGGAACGCAACCCGCTCGCCCGGCGCAGCCAGCTGCGCATCCCCGAACTCGACGGCCTGCCCTTCATCCTCAGGCGGCATTGCGAGCTGATGGGCGATATCCGGCGCAATTTCCTGGCCGGCGGCGCCCGTCCGCGCATCGTCCACCGCTCCACCCAGGATGAATGGACCGTGGCCCTGGTCGCCGCCGATCTGGGGCTCGCCCTGATGCCGCAGAGCTTCGAGCGGCCGGGCATCGCCATGATCCCGATCATCGATTACGAGCCGACCCGGCTGATCGGCCTGGCCTGGCACGGTGCGCCCGACGAGGCGACCACCCTGTTCCGCGCCTTCGCCGCCTCTCACGACTGGCATGCCGGCAGTACCGCGCCGGTGCCGCAGGTGGCGGCCGGGTGGATGCGCTGAGGCCTCCACCCGGGGCTCACTCATTCCGTGATCGTATAGGTGCCGAGATCGCAAAGGTTCTGGGTGTCTTCCAGCGGTTCCAGATCGCCGCCGCCGAATTCGAACCGCATGTCGTATTTGCAGACATTGCGGTCGTCCTTGAAGCGGATGGTCTTCTGCTTGCCGGGCTGGATCACCCCGTCGCCGAGCATGTCTTCCTCCCAGTCATCCTCGCCCACCGGCGAGGTGTAGAACGCTTCCACCACCGACGAGGTCTTGTTGACGATCGTCAGAGAGAAGGTGTTGGCCGCTGCCGTCCCGCTCCAGGCGGTGAGGGCCATCAGCGCCGCGATGCGCAGCACGGTCTTCATGTCGTCCTCGATTCTGTCTCACGAGGTTTCGGAACGCGGCGCCGATATGCGGTGCCGCATGCCGCACGTTACAGCCTTGGCCCACCGGCCGCCATCCCGCGATTTTCAAGGCCGTTTCCGAAACGTGACCGGTATGCCTCAGGTGTCACGCCCAGCCGTCTGAGAAAGGCGCGGCGCATCCGCTCGTCATCGCCGAAACCGCTGCGGACCGCCACGGATTTGATCGAGGCGGCCCCCGCCTCCAGCGCCCGGCGGGCCGCATCCAGCCGCATGCCCTCCACCCAGCGCGCCGGCGTTTCGCCCACTTCCGCAAGGAAGGCGCGCGAAAAGGCCCTGAGGCTCATCCCCGCCCGTTCGGCAAGCGCCGGCACCGTCAGATCCGCGGCCGGATCGGCGGTCGCCTGGATGCGCAGCTGCAGGAAGCCGCCTTCGGGCGCGGTCACCGGCTCGGGCACCAGCGGGCTGAACTGCGACTGGCCGCCGGGCCGGCGCAGGAACACCACCAGCTGGCGCGCCACCGCCCGGGCCAGGGCCTGGCCTTCATCCGCCTCCACCAGCGCCAGCGCCAGATCGATGCCGGCGGTGATGCCGGCCGAGGTCCAGACCGGCTCGTCCTGCACCCAGATCTGGTCGGGTTCCAGCTGCACCGCCGGGAAGCGCCGCCGGAACTCCGCCGTCCGACACCAGTGGGTGGTGGCGCGGCGCCCCTCCAGCAGGCCGGCCGCCGCCAGCAGCAACGCGCCCGAACAGACCGAGGCCACCCGCTCCGCCCGTCCCGCCCCGGTTTTCAGCAGGTCGAGGAAATCCGCATCCCGGCCGGCGGCATTCACCCCGTCGCCGCCGGCAACGACCAGGGTATGCGGCCGGGCCTCTCTCAGCACCGCGGCCGGCTCTGCCAGCAGCTGCATGCCCGATGTGGTCTCGACCGCCCCGCCCGCCCCCGCCGCATGGCGCAGCCGATAGGGCGCCGCCCGCCCGCCCAGCCGGGCCAGATCATTGGCGGTCGCAAAAACCTGGAAGGGGCCGGTCACGTCCAGAAGCTGGGCGCCGGGGAAGCTCAGGAACAGGATCTCGCGCATCGGCGCCCTCCGCGAACAGGCCGTCGACCGAGCTTACACCATGTCCATGCCGAAAAGGAGGAGTTGATGACCTTTCGGCCAGGGCGCCGCCGCGGCAGCATGGCGGCACCCGTCCCTGAAGGAGTGCCCCGTCCATGACCGACACCGCCATCCGCCGCCGCGCCGGGCTGCTGATCTTCCCCGGCCTTACCGCCCTCGACATGATCGGCCCGTGGGAGGTGTTTCTGCGCCTGCCCGGCTGGGCGCCGGTCGCCATCGGGCTCGACGATCAGCCGATCGCGGCCGATGGCCGGCTGATGATCACGCCGCAGGCCACCATCGCCGACTGCCCGCCGCTCGACCTGCTGATCGTGCCCGGCGGCGGCGGCGTCGATGCCCTGCTCGACCGCCCGGATGTGCTGGATTTCGTCCGCAGCCGCGCCGGGGCGGCTGAATTCGGCGTGGCCTCGGTCTGCCCCGGCGCGCTGGTGCTGGGGGCGGCCGGGCTGCTGCGCGGCAGGCGTGCCGCCACCCACTGGGCCTCGCGCCCGCTGCTGGCGGCGCTGGGTGCCGAACCCTCGGCCGATCGGGTGGTGATCGACGGGCCGGTCGCCACCGGTGGCGGCGTCACCGCCGGCATCGACATCGCCCTCGCCCTCGCCGCCCGGATCGCCGGCCCCGACATCGCCGCCGCCGCCGAGCTTGCCATCGAATACGCGCCGGAACCGCCGATGGGCGCCGGCCGGCCGGAACTGGCCCCGCCCGCCGTGCTGGCCATGGTCGAGACCGCTTTCGCCGACCGGATCGCCGCCCGACGCCGGCTGGTGGAGGCGGCGGCCGCCCGCCTCGCCTGAACCCACGCCTCACCTGAACCCACGTCTCACCTGAACATTGGCCCGCGGCTTGTCGGCCGGGGATGGCTGCGGCTATCGTCGGGGGCCCCGGCGGGATCGCCCCGCCGGACCTCATCGCCGGAGCCCCGATGCCGCCCTCCCCCGACCGCGCCGCCAGCTGGGCCTTCTGGATCGTGATCGGCGCCGTGATCGTCGGCCAGGGCGCCGGGACGATCCACCTGCCGTCGCTGGCGGCCCTCGCCGCCGATCTGGGCACCGATACCGCCACCGCCCAGCTGACCCTCGCCATCTGCCTGATCGGCAATGGCGCCGGCCAGCTGCTCTACGGCCCGATCGCCGACCGCGCGGGCCGGCGGCCGGCGCTGCTCATCGGCCTGGGCCTGCTGACGCTCGGCTCGGTCGGCGCCACTTTCGCCGCCGATGCCGGCCAGCTGCTCGTCTGCCGCTTCATCCAGGGCCTGGGGGCCGCCGCCGGGCCGGTGGTCGGCCGCGGCGTGCTGCGCGATGCCGTGCCGCCCGATCGCCTGGTGGTGGCGATGTCGTCGCTGGGCCTGGCGCTGGCACTCGCCCCCGGCAGCGCCCCGGTGATCGGCGGGGTGATCGAACGTCTGGGCGGCTGGCGGTGGAGTTTCGGCCTGATCGCCCTTGCCGCCGTCGCCGCCTGGATCACCTGCCGGCTGCATCTGCCGGAAACCCTGTCTGCCGCCGACCGCAGCCGCGCCCGCCATACCGGCGTGCTCTCGGGCTATGGCGTCTTCCTGCGCATGCCGGCCTTCTGGGGCTATGGGCTGGTGCTGACCTTCACCTTCGGCGGGCTGTTCATCTTCGTGGGCCTTGCCCCGGTTCTGCTGATCGGCACGCTCGGCATCCGTGCCGATCACTACGGCTTCTGGTCGCTGCTGCCCTCTCTGGGCTTCCTGGCCGGCACCCAGGTGGTGCGCCGGGCGGGGCTGCGGCTGGGCGGCCGCCGGATGATCCGGATCGGCACGCTGGTGCTGGTCGCGGCCGGCATCGCCATGGCCGCGGCCGCCCTGCTGCTGCCGCTTTCCGCCATCACCCTTATGGCCCCCATGGCGCTGTTCGGCGCCGGGCTCGGCATTCAGGTGCCCAATGTCATGACCCGGGCGGTGCAGCTGGAACCGATGCTGGCCGGCACCGCATCCTCTCTGCTCGGCCTGTTTCAGCTGGGCGGATCGGCGGTGATCGCGGCCACCGCCGCCCTGCTGCCCCATGACGATGCCGCCGGCCTCGGCCTCGCCCTCGCCGCCTGCGCCCTTGCCGCCCTCGCCTGTCTGAAGCTGATCCCGCGCTGAGACATGGAATTGAGAATCAGTCGCAATATGGCCGCAAGTCGTGCTATGGGATGCCGATCGTCCTTCTTGCCACAGGCTTCGGCTTGGATCAGAACCCCGACCGGCTCGACACCTTTCTGGCCCATCGCGGCGCGCTGGTCAGCTATGCCACGCGCATCGTCGGCGAGCGCGCCGATGCCGAGGATGTCGTCCAGGATGCCTATCTGCGCTTCGAAGCGGCCGAGCCCGAGCGGCGGCTCGACGAGCCCCGCGCCTATCTGTTCCGGATCGTCCGCAATCTGGCGCTGGATCTGCGCCGGCGCATCGGCCGCGACCATCTGCGCCGCGCGGCGGATGCGGGCGCAGCGCTGGCCGGGCTCGCCACCGACGACCCCTCTCCCGAGACCGAAGCCGAGGCGCGATCGGATCTCCGACGCCTGTCCGCGGCGATGGCCGAATTGCCGGCCCGCACCCGTCAGGCGCTGGAGCTGCATCGCCTTCAGGGGCTGACCATCCGCGAGATCGCCGCGCGGCTCGGCATCTCCACCGGCCTTGCCCATGCCCTGGTGACCGACGGGCTGGAGCACTGCCGGCAGCGCTTGCAGGAGCGGGATCGATGACCTTTCATCTGAACAGAACCGGCGCGCCGGACGTCTTCTGCTCAGGGAGCCGCAGATGAACGGGAAGGCGCCGATGCGCGGAGAAGAAACACCGGTCCGGGCCTCGGACTGGCTGGTGCGCCTGCTCGACGCACCCGGCGATGCCGGGTTACGGCGGCGCTTCGATGCCTGGCTTGCCGCCGATCCGGATCATCGGCGCGACTGGGAAGAGATGGCGCAGACCTATGCGCTGCTGGGGCAGGTTCTGCCGGCGCCGGCCGCCGCTGCCCCGCAGCGCACCGCCCGGGCCCATCGCCGTCTTCCGCGACGGCGGATGCGGATGGCGGGGGCCGGGCTGGCCCTGGCGGCCGGTATCGCGCTCGCCATCCTGCCGGTCCGGTTGCCGGCCTGGCTGGCCGACCAGTCCACCGGCCATGGCCAGACCCGTCAGATCGCGCTGGCCGATGGCAGCCGCATGGATCTGGCACCGCAAAGCGCCGCCGATGTCGTGATCGATGCCACCGGCCGCCGGATCCGTCTGATCGACGGCCGGGCCTATTTCGAGGTGGTCGCCGATCCCGCCCGCCCCTTCGTCGTCACGGCCGGCACGGCGACGGTCACCGTCCACGGCACCGGCTTCGAAGTGGCCGATACGGCAGAGGGCGGGGTGGTGGCGGTCCGTCACGGCCGGGTGGAGGTGGCGGGCGGTTCCGAACCCCGGCTTCTGGGCCCCGGCGACCGGCTGACCCTGGGCGCGGATGGGGATCTTGTCCAGGACCGGTTGCGCCCCGACGAGGTCGCCGCCTGGACCGAAGGTCAGCTGATCGTGCGCGACCGGCCCGTCGCCCGGGTGGTCGATGCGCTGCGCCCCTATGCGCCGGAGATGATCCTGCTGACCGACGACAGCCTTGCCCGTCAGCCGCTCACAGGCATCTACGACCTCCGCCGGCCGCGCGCCGCACTCGACGCCATCGCGGCCGCACAGGGCGCCCGCGTCATCGAGATCACGCCCTGGATCCTGCTGCTCTCGAAAAAAATCTGAACACCCGCCCCGGCACCGTCGTCAACGGATCGATATCTGCAACTGCGTCGCACATGCAAAACACCATGGGGCACATGGTGCGCGACGCTGAAGAACGCATCCGAAGGGTCGGGCTATGACGATGGTGAAGAACATGTCGGCCGGGCGGGCCGTCGCGGCGGCGCTGATGCTGGGAACGGCGCTCGCGACCGGTACCGCCTGGACGGCCGCGGCACGGGCACAGACGGCGGCCGAGGCAGCCCGGCACGATTTCGACATTCCGGCCCAGAAACTGGCCGATGCCCTGCCGGCTTTCGGCCGCCAGGCCGGCATCCAGGTTTCGGCCCATGGCGATCTCGTCCGCGAGGCCATGACCGGCGGCGTTTCCGGCCGCCTGACCGTGGCGGCAGCGCTCGATCGTCTGCTCGCCGGCACGGGGCTCGGCCATCGGCTGGATGCCGGCGGGGTGGTGATCTCCGAGGCAGCCCCGGGCGGCGGCACCGCCGCCGGCAACACCACCCTCGACCCGCTGATGGTCCAGGCTGCGCGCAGCGCCGATGCCTTCGCCAATGCCGCCGACCGCGCCGGATCGCTGACCGTCACCCGCGAGGATCTGGAACGGCGCAACCCGGCCACCCTCAAGGACGTCTTCGCGGGCGAGGCCACGGTCTCCGTCGGCGGCGGCCAGCCGGTCGCGCAGAAGATCTATGTCCAGGGCATCGAGGAGACCAATCTGGCGGTCACCATCGACGGCGCCCGCCAGAACAACAAGGTCTTCCACCACAACGCCACCACGCTGATCGACCCGGCTCTGCTCAAGGCCGTGCGGGTGGATCCGGGCGTCGCACCCGCCGATGCCGGGCCGGGTGCGCTGGGTGGTGCCATCGTTTATGAAACCGCCGATGCCGCCGACCTGCTCGACCCGGGCGAGATGGCCGGCGGCTATGTCTCGACCAGCTGGGACAGCAACGGCAACACCTTCACCAAGGGCGGCTCGGTCTATGGCCGCACCACCGACGGCTTCGAAGGGCTCGCCTTCTTCAAACAGGCCGATGGCGACGACTACGAAGCCGGCAATGGCCGCGAGGTTTCGGGCACCGGTGCCGGGCTGCAGAGCATCCTGCTGAAGGGCGCCTGGGAAAGCACCGACGGCCACCGCCTGGAGCTGTCGGGCGAGCAGGTGCAGGATGATTCGGTTCGCCCCTTCCGCGCCAATATCGGCCGTCTGACCAACCGCCCCGCGGACAACCGGCTCTACGATCTCCGCCGCCGCAATCTGGTCGCGACCTACGAAGACACAACCCGCGAGGGGATGTGGAACCCGCGCGTGGTTCTGGGCTGGAACGAAACCGATCTGGGCGTCCCCAGCCCCGACGACACGGTCGTCTACAGCCATGGCGAGACGACCAGCCTGTCGGGCCGGATCGAAAACCGGATGTTCTTCACCCCCGATGACAGCGTCACCGCCGGTGTCGATTTCTACGACGACGAGGCCGCGTACAAAGACCGCAGCAGCGACATGTCCGAGACCGCGACCAATCTCGGCCTCTATGCCCAGGCCCGCCTGCAGCCGGTCGACCGGCTGCGCCTCTCCTTCGGCCTGCGCGGCGACCAGCAGTGGTTCGAAGGCGTCAACGGCACCGAGATCGACCATGCCGGCCTCAGCGGCAATGCCTCGGTGGCCTGGGACGTGCGGGATGATCTGACGCTGAAGGCCGGGTATTCGAACGTCTTCGGTGGCGTCGCTCTGGCCGAGAATTTCGTCATGAATTCGGGGTGGGACTATTCCGGCGGCATCAAGCCGGTCCGGTCCGACAACGTGACCCTTGGCGCAGAATACCGGCTCGACGGCTTCACCTTCGGTGCCGGCGTGTTCCGCAGCCGGTTCGAAGATGCCCGCAACGAAAGCTGGCGTGACGGCCCGGCCGGCAATCTCGACGTCGAAACCGAGGGCTATGTCCTCTCGGCCGCCTATGGCTGGGGGCCCGGTTTCGCACGCATCTCTTACACCGACACCCGGTTGACCATCGAAGGCAAGCCGGGCGATTCGGACATCGGCCTCTATCTGGGCAGCCCGGTCGGACGGTTGATCGCAGCCGAAATCGCCCATCGCTTCGAGACCACCGGCCTCCTGGTCGGCGCCACCGTCGAAGCCGGCTTCGAGAACGACGACCTGGTTTCAGAAGGTTATGAGGCGCTCGAAGCCTATCAGTCGCTGAACCTCTATGCGGAATACACCCCGGATGTCGTGCCCGGGCTCACCCTGCGGGGTGAGGTCAACAACGTCTTCGACCAGGCCTATGCCGACCGCACGACCTATGGCCAGGAATTCTCCAATGTCGATCCGATCTACGAACCGGGCCGGTCGGTCCTGATCAAGGCCACCATGGCCTTCTGAGCCAGCGCTCGCCTGCGGAACCGAAAACGCCGGCCCCTCTCGGGGCCGGCGTCTTTTTTTCACCTCAATTCGCCTCGATCACCTGGTCGCGGAAATCGAGCATGACGGTCTTCCACCAGTCCAGCGTGTCGTCGAAATTGCGCCGGCTGACGCCGCTCTTCAGGTTCACGTCGAACTCGATCACCGGGTCGCCCTCGTCGTCGATATAGGCCCGGCTGAACCGCTTGGTACGGTTCCACTCGGCGACATGGGCCTCGGTCACATTGGTGTCCGTCCAGCCGGCATAGAAGCCCAGCGTGTCGCAATTGCGGTTATTCGTGCAGTCGTTGAAGAAGATCGCATAGCCGACACCGTCGATGCGGCCGCGGATCAGCGGATCGCCGTTGTCCGATTTTTCAAGATTGGCAGAGCCGTAGCCGCGGGCCAGATTCAGGATCTGGTCGGGGTCGGAACCGTCGATCATCTGTTGCGCGGCCACCGCCTGCGGCGCCAGCATCATCATGCCCAGTGCGGCGGCCACCACTACCCCGCGGATCGACGTCATGCCAGTCATGCCTGAACCTGCCTTCCGGTTTCAATGTCACGAAACCGGAGCCTACGGGATGGCGCCGGCAGCGGCAAGCTGGCAGAAATGAGGATCAGGTGAACCCCGACCGGTGAAAGGCACCGCATGCAGACATCATCTTCACGCATTGCCCCGCTGCAGCTTCTGCGCTTCGTCGCGGCAATGATGATCGTGCTGCATCACACGGCCAACCTTCTCTACGACCGCGGCCTCCGGGACAGCCGGGGGCTCCATCCCCTGAATGCGGGCGTCGACATCTTCTTCGTGCTGTCGGGCTTCATCATGGTCTACGCCTTTGTCGACGGCGGAAGCCGTGGGGCCTTCATACGGCGACGCCTGTTCCGGATCGTGCCGCTCTACTGGCTGCTGACCCTGTTCCTCTGGTCCCTGGCGGCCGGGCTGCCGGGCGGGCTGAACACCATCGACGGCAGCCTCTACGCCCTGGTCACGTCGCTGACCTTCGTCCCGCAGGTGGTGGGCGACACCATTCGCCACCCGGTGCTGTCGGTCGGCTGGACGCTGATCTACGAGATGGCCTTCTATCTGGTCTTCGCCCTCTGCATGACCGCCACGGCCGAGGCCACGGCACGGCGTTGCATGCTGGTTCTGATGCTGGTGGTGGCGGCCGGTCTGGTGTTCTCGCCCACCCATCCGCTGCTGCAATTCTACAGCTCGACCATGATGCTCGAATTCGTCGCAGGGATGGGGCTTGCGCTGTTCCATGCCCGTGCAGGCGACGTCCTGCACCGGGCGGCCCCCTGGCTGCTGCTCGCCGGCCTCGGGCTCTTCGCCCTGCAGCCGGTCTTCCAGATCTTCGGGCCGCGGCCGCTGGGCTACGGTGTCCCCGCCTTTCTGGTGGTGGCCGGCACGGCCGCCATCCGGTTGCCGGACCGGTTCCACGGCCTCTCCGACCGGCTGGGTGATCTCTCCTATGCGCTCTATCTGGTCCATCCGATCGCGCTCGCCATCGTCGCGCGCCTGGTGATCGACCGCAGGATCAGTCACGACCCGCTGCTGCTCTGGATTCTGATGGTGTCGGCCTCGGTGCTGGGGGCCATGCTGTGCTGGCATGCCTTCGAACGGCCGGTCCGGCGCAGGCTGCACCGGCGTTTCCTCGCCCCGTCCACGCGGCGTGCCGCTGCCTGACCGGACCGGCAGTCGAGCCGCTCCATGCAGGTAAGTGGCGTCTAGAGCAGAACCAGCTGAGCCAGCCCCAGAAAGGCGAAGAAGCCGACCACATCGGTGACCGCGGTCAGGAACACGCCGGCCGAGACCGCCGGGTCGACCTTCAGCCGGTCCAGCGCCAGCGGGATCAGCATGCCGGCCAGGCCCGCCGTCACCAGATTGGCCAGCAGGGCGCAGAACAGCACGCCGCCGATAAAGGGATCGAAGATCATCGCCGCCACGGCGCCGACCGCGATGCCGAAGACCAGGCCGTTGATCGTGCCCACCCCCACCTCGCGGGTCAGGATGCGCATGGCATTGGACGGCGTCAGCTCCTTCAGCGCCAGCGCCCTGACCGCCACGGTCAGGGTCTGGGTGCCGGCATTGCCGCCCATCGAGGCCACGATCGGCATCAGCACCGCCAGGGCGACGATCTGTTCGATCGTGGCCTCGAACAGCGAGATCACCGAGCTGACCATCAGCGCCGTGCCGAGATTGACCCCCAGCCAGGCAATGCGCTGGCGCACCACCGAAACCAGGCCGGCATTCACGTCGACCTCGGATCCGACACCGGCCATCAGGGCCATGTCCTCTTCGGCCTCTTCCTGAATGACGTCGACCACGTCGTCGAAGGTGATCACGCCGATCAGCCGGCCCTGATCGTCCACGACCGGGGCGGAGGCCAGCGAATAGTGCCGGAACAGCCGGGCCACCTCTTCCTGGTCGGTGGCGGCGGCGATGGCATCGACGTCGCGATCCATGATGTCGCGCAGCAGCACCTTGCGCGGATGGCGCAGCATGCGGGCCAGCGGCACCGATCCGATCGGCTTGTGCCGCGGGTCGACCACGAAGATTTCGTAGAATTCCTCGGGCAGATCCGGGGTTTCGCGCAGGAAGTCGATCGCGCGCCCCACCGTCCAGAAGGCCGGCATCGCGATCAGATCGCGCTGCATCAGGCGGCCGGCGGAATATTCCGGATAGGCGAGGCTTTCCTCCAGCGCCCGCCTTGTGGCGGGGGGCACCGCCGCCAGCAGTGCCGCCTGGATGTCGTCGTCCAGATCCTCGATCAGATAGATCGCATCGTCGCTGTCCAGTTCCGACAGCGCTTCGGCCAGCGCCCGTGGGCCCAGCTGGGCGATGACCTGATCGCGGACATTGCCGCCCAGATGCGGCAGGATTTCAGGGTCGAAGCCGTCGCGCTGCAGCTCCACCAGCGCGCGGCGTTCCTCTCCCGACAGCCGTTCCAGCAGATCGGCGATGTCGGCGGCATGCAGTTCGGCGACCAGCATGCGCGCCGTGGGCGCGTCCCCCTCGTCCAGGGCATCGGCCACCCGCCGGACCAGTTCGTCCGAGACACCGTAAAGCGCCTCGGCCTCGCCCGCCGCCGCGACCTCGCCTTCGCGTCCCTGGATGTCGTCATCGTCGCGCAAGCTGTCGGGCCTCCGGGGATCGAGGGGTCAGGGGATGCCGGCCGGCATCCCGTCCCCGGAAAGCCGGCCGCTCAGATCATGTCAGGCAGGTTCCGCCGGGATCGGGCACCAGGGCGTGTCGCGCGACTTTTCGATCGCGTCCACGACCACCAGGGCCGACAGGTTGACGATACCGCGCACCGACACCGCGGGGGTCAGAATATGGGCCGGATGGTTGAGCCCGATCAGCACCGGCCCGACCGAGGTGCCGCTGGTCAGCGCCTTGGCGAGATTAAAGGCGATGTTGCCGGAATCAAGGTCCGGCGTGATCAGCAGATTGGCCGAGCCCTGAAGCAGCGAGCCCGGGAAGACCCGATGGCGTACCTCTTCCGAGATCGCGGCATCGGCCTGCATCTCGCCCTCGACCTCCAGTTCCGGCGCCTGCTCGCGGACCATCGCGAAGGCATCGCGCATCATCTGCGCCGACGGCGTCTCGCCGGTGCCGTAGCTCGACGACGACAGCAGGGCGATCTTGGGCGTGATGCCGAAGCGGCGGACCTCTTCGGCGCACATGATCGTCATCTCGGCGATCTGTTCGGGGCTGCGCTTGTGCTCCACCTGGGTGTCAGCCACGAAGATGGTCTTGGTGGGCAGGATCAGCGCCTGCATGGCGCAGGGCTCGCTCACCCCCCGGCGCACCCCGAAGATCTCCTTCAGGTGGCGCAGGTTCTTCACGAACCGGCTGACCGGGCCGCAGATCAGGGCGTCGGCCTCGCCGATATGGACCATCAGCGCGCCGATCACCGTCGCCCGGGTGCGTACCACGGTGCGGGCGCTTTCGGGCGTCACGCCGCGGCGGCACATCAGCCGGTGGTATTCCGACCAATAGGTGTTGTAGCGCGGATCATCCTCGGGATCGCAGAGCTCGATATCCTTGTCGAGCTTGAGCCGCAGGCCCAGCCGCTCGATGCGCCGCTGCACCACCGCACGGCGGCCGATCAGGATCGGATGGGCGAAACCCTCGTCGACCACGATCTGGGCGGCGCGCAGCACGCGCTCATCCTCGCCATCGGCATAGACCACGCGCTTGGGCTGCGCCTTCGCACGCTCGAACACGGTCCGCATGACCAGGCCCGAGCGGAAGAAATAGGACGACAGCACCTGGCGATAGGCGTCGAAATCCTCGATCGGCCGGGTGGCGACGCCGCTTTCCATCGCAGCCCGGGCCACCGCCGACGACACCTCGACCACCAGCCGGGGATCGAACGGCTTGGGGATCAGGTAGTCCGGGCCGAAGCGCAGTTCCTGGCCGCCATAGGCCTGCGCCACTTCCGACGAAGGCTCGGCCATGGCCAGATCGGCGATCGCCTGGGCTGCCGCCTTCTTCATCTCGATGTTGATCGTGGTCGCGCCCACATCCAGCGCGCCGCGGAACACGAAGGGGAAGCAGAGGACGTTGTTGACCTGGTTGGGGAAGTCCGACCGGCCGGTGGCGATGATCGCATCGGGGCGCACCCGGCGCGCCTCGTCGGGCAGGATCTCGGGCGTCGGGTTGGCCAGCGCCATGATGATCGGCTGCGGCGCCATGGTCTTGACCATCTCGGCCGTCAGCACCCGCGGGGCCGACAGGCCCAGGAAGATGTCGGCGCCGGAAATCACCTCGGCCAGCGTCCGCGCGTCGGTCTCGACCGCATAGGTCTCCTTGCGCGGATCCATCTGCTCGTTGCGGCCCTTCCAGACCACGCCGACGATGTCGGTGACGGTGATGTTGGCGCGCGGCAGGCCCAGCTCGACCAGCAGGTCCAGGCAGGCCAGCGCCGCGGCACCGGCGCCCGAGGCCACCAGCTTCACCTGATCCAGCGGCTTGCCCACCACGCGCAGCGCATTCAGCATCGCGGCCGAAACCACGATCGCGGTGCCGTGCTGATCGTCGTGGAAGACCGGGATCTTCATCCGGTCCTTCAGCCGTTCCTCGATCTCGAAGCATTCCGGCGCCTTGATGTCCTCAAGGTTGATCGCGCCGAAAGACGGCTCCAGACTGGCGATGATCTCGACCAGCTTGTCGGGGTCGCGCTCGTCGATCTCGATGTCCACCGCGTCGATGCCGGCGAACTTCTTGAACAGGACCGCCTTGCCTTCCATCACCGGCTTGGCCGCCAGCGGGCCGATCGCGCCCAGGCCCAGAACGGCGGTGCCGTTGGTCACCACCGCGACCATGTTGCCGCGGGTGGTATAGAGCGAGGCGTTGAGCGGGTCCTCAACGATCGCCTCGCAGGCATAGGCCACGCCCGGAGAATAGGCGAGCGCAAGGTCGCGCTGGTTGGCGAGCGGCTTGGTCGGCTCGATGCTGAACTTGCCCGGTTTCGGCAGGCGGTGATATTCGAGCGCGCCGTCGCGCAGTTCCTTCGACATTCGCGGTCGTCTCCCCCGGTATCTTACGCCGCAGGCCCGGGCTGCGGCCTCTTCATCCGCGCCCTTTTCCCGCGTGCGGGCACAGTATAGCCGCCACGCCCCGAAAGGCCACCGGCACCCGGCCGCAGCCGCCGGAGGTCCGGTTTGCAACCATCGCATGGGCGGGGCCTCGCCGCACCATCGTGCGGGATGTCGCCCGATATGGCGCAACCGGCCCCGGCGCACTAGATTGGGGCCAGCTGTCGCTGACGAAGATGAAGACGAGGGACGAGACGGATGGCGGGAACGCTGCAGGGGGACGGGATCAGACCGGTCGAATGGGTCATCGCCCCCGGCCTGACCGATTACGAGGCCGCCGTCGCCGAGATGGAGGCGCGCGCCGCCCGGATCCGCGAGGGCACGGCGGGAGAGCGGGTGTGGCTGGTCGAGCATCCGCCGATCCTGACCGCCGGCACCAGCGCGCAGCAGGATCGCGACCTGCTGGTGCCGCCGCGTTTCCCGATCTACCGGACCGGCCGCGGCGGCCAGATCACCTATCACGGCCCCGGCCAGCGCGTGGCCTATGTCATGCTCGACCTCAAGGCCCGCGGCGCCGATATCCGCGCCTATGTCCACGGGCTGGAAAACTGGGTGATCCGGGCGCTCGACCGCTTCAACGTCAAGGGCCTCACCCGCGACGACCGGGTGGGGGTCTGGGTGGAGCGCGGCGACGGGTTCGACGACAAGATCGCCGCCATCGGCGTGCGCGTGCGCCGCTGGGTCAGCTTCCACGGCATTTCGCTGAATGTGGAGCCGGATCTCGGCCATTATGCCGGCATCGTGCCCTGCGGCGTGCAGGGCCACGGCATCACCTCGCTGGTGGCGCTGGGCCGGCCGGTGGGCATGGTAGAGGCCGACATGGCGCTGCGCGAAGCCTTCGAGGAGGTCTTTGGTCCCACCACCGACGAGGTCACCGCGGAGCGCGGCAGCTGATCATCGCCTGAAGGATATCGCGGTCGACCGGCCGCGGTCGCGGAGGGTGACGGCGATCGCGGCTGCCGTCACCGCCTTGATCAGGTCGCCGGGCAGGAAGGCCATGCTGCCGGTCAGCACCTGCCAGGGCGACAGCGTGGTCACCATCGCAGCCCAGGGCACGCCGATCAGATAGACCACGCCGATGCCGCCGGTGATCGTCGCCAGGATGAAGCGCAGCCAGCCGGGGCGCCCCGCTTCCGCCAGCAGCCCGGTGACGAAGGCCGCCGGGATCCAGCCGATCAGAAAGCCGCCGGTCGGCCCGGTCAGAATGCCCATGCCGCCACGGCCGCCGGCCAGCAGCGGTGCGCCGGCCATCACCAGCGCCACGAACACCATCTGGGCCAGCGCCGCCCGCCACGAGCCCAGCACCAGGCCCGAGAGCATCACGCCCAGGGTCTGGGCGGTGATCGGCACGTCGATCAGCGGCACGTCGAGCGGCGGGAACAGGCCCAGCACGGCGGTCAGCGCCGTAAAGAACAGAATGCGGAAGACATCACGGGCGTGCATCGGGTCGATCCTCCTGCCGCCGGTCTCCCCTCTTCAGGACGGGAACGCCGAAGGCGCAGACTCCCTTATCGGTTATGTTTCAGTCTACGTCAATCGCCCATGACGCGGGCCCCTGCGACAGGCCATCTCACCCGGCGCGGCGCCGGAAGGGCCAGGCGATCAGCCCGGTGATCGCATCATAGACCAGCCACGCCACCACCATGCCCAGCAGGCCATAGGTCAGGCTGGCCGGCTCCACCGGCAGGGTCGGCACGTAATCGGCCCAGGTCGCCCGGGCGATCTCGGGATCGACCCGCCGCAGCAGCTCCAGCGGCCTGAGGAAGGGGTCCGCCGCGGCCACGGCATCGCGCGCGACGGCAAGCTCGTCCACCCGCGCCGCGGCGGCCGCCTCCAGCGCCGCCCGGGCCGGCTCGGCCACCTGGTCATAGGGGGCCACGCCGATGCGGATCTGATCCAGCAGCCGGCGCGCCTCGTCCAGATGGCCGCCCAGGCGCTGCAGATAGGCCAGCGCGAAGCCCTGTGCCTGTGCCGCGCCAAGCCCCAGAACCAGGGCGCAGATGCTGCCGGCCAGGCGGTCTATGCGGCCCAGAAGCCAGCGTCCCATGAATGGCGGTGTCCCATTTTTCAGACGGTCGGCCCGGTTCAAACGGTTGACTTACGGCGAAAGCCGGGCGCCTCGGGTGCCTCGGCCGGGCTGCTCCGCACGGCTTCGACCCGTGCGGCGGGCGGCCCGTCCTGGGCGCGGCGGATCACGGTCTGCACCGCGGCGCGCGGCCCGGAAATCAGCGCCTCCACCGATCCGTCCCGGCGGTTGCGCACCCAGCCGTCCAGCCCGTAGCGGCGGGCCTGGCCCTCGAACCACCAGCGATAGCCCACCCCCTGCACCCGGCCGGTGATGGCCAGCGCCATGGTCACCCGGTCGCCCGCCGCCGGGCCGGCGACAGGTGCCGGCGCATCCCGGGCCGCGGGGGCGGACCTGTCCTCGTCAGGGGATCGATCGTCGGTCATGGCGCGTCCGTATGTGCCGTGGGCCGGCCTTAAGCCTAGCCCAGCCGCCGGCCGCACGGAAGCGGTTCAGGGCAGCAGCCGGCCCGGATTCAGGATGCCGTGCGGGTCCAGCACCGCCTTCAGCATCTGCATGGTCCGGATCTCGGCGGCAGAGCGGTTGCGGTCCAGATAGGCCCGCTTCACCTGGCCGATGCCGTGTTCGGCGGAAATCGAGCCGCGATACTGGCCGACCAGGTCGAACACCGCCTCGTCGATCGGCGCCTGCAGGGCGCGGTAGCCCTCGGCCGACATGCCCTGCGGCGCCATCACGTTGACATGGACATTGCCGTCGGCGACATGGCCGAAATAGATCGGCCGCAGCCCGCGGGCGACCCGGGCCAGCGCCAGATCGCAATCGGCGATGAAATGGCCGATATCGCCCACCGCAAAGGTCAGGTCGTATTTGTGCACCGGCGCGGTGCGGCCCACCGCCTCGGGCACGCCTTCGCGCAGCAGCCAGAGCGCTTCGGCCTGGGCCTCGCTCTGCGCGATGATCGCATCGGCCACATGCTCGTCCTCGATCAGCCGGCCGATCACCGTCTCCAGCCGCTCGCGCTCGGCGGCGGCGGCGGCATCGTCGCTGCCCACCTCGATCAGCACCGCATAGGTATGGGTGTCGGCAAAGGGGCTGCGGGCCCCGTCGAGCGCCGTGGCGACCAGCGTCACCGCATCGGCGCCGATCAGCTCCACGGAATTCAGCCGGCCCGGAAAGGTGCTGCGCACCGCCCCCAGCACCCGGGTCACGTCCTCGAAACGGTCGACCGCGACCATGGCGACGGCGCGCCCGGCTTCGGCCGGGTGCAGCTTCAGGCTGGCGGCGGTCACCACGCCCAGCGTGCCCTCGGCGCCGATGAAAATCTGCTTCAGATCGTAGCCGGTGTTGTTCTTGCGCAGCGTCGTCAGCCCGTCGAGCACCGTGCCGTCGGCCAGCACCACCTCCAGCCCCAGCACCTGGTCGCGGATATGGCCGTAGCGCAGCACCTTCAGCCCGCCGGCATTGGTCGAGATGTTGCCGCCGATTCGGCAGGATCCCTTGGATCCCAGATCCAGCGCCAGCATCAGCCCCGCCTCGCGCGCCGCCGCCTGGGCGGTCTCCAGCACCACGCCTGCATCCATGGTGATGCTGGCGCCGACCGTGTCGACCTCGCGGATGCGGGTCATCCGCTCGACGCTCAGCACGAAGGCGCCGGCGGCATCGGGCACCGAGCCGCCGACCAGGCCGGTATTGCCCGCCTGGGGCACCACGGCCAGGCGATGGGTGTTCAGATAAGACAGCAGCCGCGAGACGGCGGCCGTGTCGCGCGGGCGCAGCACCGCGAAGGCCCGCCCCTGGAACTTGCCCATCCAGTCGCGCTCATAGGCCGCCATCTGCGCCGGATCCGTGATCAGACCGGCCGTATCGACCAGGCTGCCGAGCTGTTCGACATGGCGTTCCAGATCGGCGACGGACGGCGGACGACGGGTCATGCGGCACTCCGGTCGGACGGGATGGGATCGGATCTGTCGGGGATCTCTCAGGGCGAGAGTGGGACTGATTCTGTCGCCGGTTCGCGATCACGACAACGGCCATGGGCGGCGGGGCAGCCATGCACCGGCTGCGGTCCGGAACCGCCTCCCGGACAGAAAAACCCCCGCCGGGCACGCCGCCCGGCGGGGTTTGGAAGAGACGGCCGGAGAGGCCGGCGATCACTCGAATTCGATGATCACCTGATCGGCGGCGACGCTGGAACCGGCGCCGGCCTTGATCTCCTTCACCGTGCAATTGCGCTCGGCGCGCAGCACGTTTTCCATCTTCATGGCCTCGATCACCGCCAGCTCCTCGCCGGCCTGGACCTCCTGGCCCACCTCGACCGCCACCGACAGCACCAGGCCCGGCATCGGCGAGAGCAGGAACCGGCTCATGTCCGGGGCCTGCTTGACCGGCATCATCGCGGCATAGGCGGCACCCTGGCGGGTATAGACCCGCGCCACCAGCACCGAGCCGCCATGGGTCAGCTTCCAGCCCGCGGCCACGCGCTCGATCTGCACCACGCGGGTGCGGTCGTCGACGGTGGCCGACAGCAGCCGGTCGCCCAGCTTCCAGCTGCAGTCCAGCGTCACCGGCTTGCCGCCCATGTCGAGCACCAGCGCCGGCGCATGCTGCACCACCTTCACCTCGACCTGCTCGTCATCCAGCATGACCACCAGCTCGTCGGGGACATGGTGGACATAGCCGCGCATCTGGCCGGTGATCCGGCCCTGGCGCGCCCGGTCGGCCAGATCGGCCATCACGGCGATCGCCGCCAGCGCACGGCGGGCCTCGGCGTCCAGGGGCGCGCCGTGGAAGCCGTCGGGGTATTCCTCGGCGATGAAGCCGGTCGACAGCCGGCCTTCCAGGAAGCGCGGATGCTTCATCAGCGCGGTCAGGAAGGGGATGTTGTGGGTGATGCCGCGGATGTAATAGGCGTCGAGCGCATCGCTCATCCGCTCCGCCGCCTGGGCGCGGGTCTCGCCGTAAGTGACCAGCTTGGCGACCATCGGGTCGTAGAACATGCTGATCTCGGCGCCTTCATAGACGCCGCTGTCCACGCGCACGCCCGGGCCCTTGGGCTCGACATAGCGCGCCAGACGGCCGATCGACGGCAGGAAGCCGCGATACGGGTCCTCGGCATAGACGCGGGCTTCCATCGCCCAGCCGGTCAGGGTCACATCCGCCTGCGAGAACGGCAGATGCTCGCCCGCCGCCACCCGAATCATCAGCTCGACCAGGTCGTAGCCGGTGATCAGCTCGGTCACCGGATGCTCGACCTGCAGGCGGGGGTTCATCTCAAGGAAGTAGAAGCTGCGATCGGGGCCGACGATGAACTCGACCGTACCGGCCGAACGATAGTTCACCGCGCGCGCCAGCGCGACCGCCTGCTCGCCCATCGCCTTGCGGGTCGCCTCGTCCAGGAAGGGGCTCGGGGCCTCTTCGATCACCTTCTGGTGACGGCGCTGGATGGAGCATTCGCGCTCGCCCAGATAGCAGATGTTGCCATGGGCGTCGGCGATGATCTGGATCTCGATATGGCGCGGCTGCTCGATGAACTTCTCGATGAAGACGCGGTCGTCGCCGAAGCTCGACTTCGCTTCCGAGGTCGCCGAGCGGAAGCCTTCGCGGGCCTCCTTCGCGTCATGGGCCAGGCGCATGCCCTTGCCGCCGCCGCCGGCCGAGGCCTTGATCATGACCGGATAGCCGATCTCGTCGGCGATCTTCACCGCCTCGTCGGCGTCCTTGATCTCGCCCACATAGCCGGGGACGGTCGAGACACCGGCCTTCTTGGCCAGCTTCTTCGACTCGATCTTGTCGCCCATCGCATAGATGGCCTCGACATTCGGGCCGATGAAGGCGATGCCGGCGGCATCCAGCGCCTTGGCGAAGCTCTGGTTCTCGGACAGGAAGCCATAGCCCGGATGCACCGCCTGGGCGCCGGTGGCCTTGCAGGCCTCGACGATGCGGTCGGCGATCAGATAGCTCTGATTGCTGGGGCTAGGGCCGATATGCACGGCCTCGTCGGCCATGCGGACATGCAGCGCGTCGGCATCGGCATCCGAATACACCGCCACCGTCTTGATGCCCATACGGCGGGCAGTCCGGATCACCCGGCAGGCGATCTCGCCGCGATTGGCGATGAGGATCTTCTCGAACATGGGAGCGCGTCTCGACTGGAAATCAGGAAGAGGATGACGGCGGTTGCGGCGGTTCGGCCCCGCCTCCCGTCTGCCCCCGGCCCCACGACAGCACGCCGTAGGCCCAGAGGCCGTGGAGGACCACCGCACCTGCCCAGATCGCGAGCGCGAAGCCGATCCGACCTTCGGGGTCGTCGATCTTCAGCAGCTGCGTCAGCAGGGCGATCAGGCCGTTCGCCGCCGCGAAGCCGAAGCCGTGGAGATAGAAGCCGGTCAGGCGCCGCGCGCGTCGTGCATGCGCCGCCTTCACCAGATCCGTCTCCTGCTCCGGCCCGCTCACGGCTGCCCGGTCACAGCGGAATGTTGCCGTGCTTCTTCCACGGCTTCTCGCGACGCTTGTTCCGCAGCATGTCCAGCGCGCCGCAGATGCGGGCGCGGGTGTTGTGCGGACGGATCACGTCGTCGATGAACCCGCGGGAGGCCGCGACGAAGGGATTGGCGAAGCGGCCGCGATATTCCTCGGTCCGCGCCGCGATCTTCTCCGCGTCGCCGATATCCTGACGGAAGATGATCTCCACCGCGCCCTTGGGGCCCATGACCGCGATCTCGGCCGAGGGCCAGGCGTAGTTCATGTCGCCGCGCAGATGCTTGGAGCTCATCACGTCATAGGCGCCGCCATAGGCCTTGCGGGTGATGACGGTGACTTTCGGCACCGTCGCCTCGGCATAGGCATAAAGCAGCTTGGCGCCGTGCTTGATGATGCCGCCGAATTCCTGGCTGGTGCCCGGCAGGAAGCCCGGCACGTCCACGAAGGTGACGATCGGGATGTTGAAGCAGTCGCAGAACCGCACGAAGCGGGCGGCCTTGCGCGAGCTGTCGATATCCAGGCAGCCGGCCAGCACCATCGGCTGGTTGGCGACGATGCCGACGGTCTGGCCGTCCATGCGCGCGAAGCCGACCAGGATGTTCTTCGCGAAGTCGGGCTGGATCTCGAAGAAGTCGCCCTCGTCGACCACCTTCTCGATCAGCTCCTTCATGTCGTAGGGCTTGTTCGGGTTCGGCGGAACCAGGGTGTCGAGCGACGGCTCCTGACGCGCGACCGGGTCCTGGGTCTCGCGCAGCGGCGCGGGCTCGCGGTTCGACAGCGGCAGGAAGTCGAAGAAGCGGCGCAGCTGCAGCAGCGCATCGACATCGTTCTCGAAGGCGACGTCGGCAACCGAGGACTTCGTGGTGTGGGTGACCGCACCGCCCAGTTCTTCGGCCGTCACCACCTCGTGGGTCACGGTCTTCACGACATCCGGACCCGTCACGAACATGTAGGACGTGTCCTTCACCATGAAGATGAAGTCGGTCATGGCGGGTGAGTATACCGCGCCGCCGGCGCAGGGGCCCATGATCATGGAGATCTGCGGCACCACGCCCGAGGCTTCGACATTGCGCAGGAACACGTCGGCATAGCCGGCGAGCGAGGCCACGCCTTCCTGGATGCGGGCGCCGCCCGAGTCGTTGAGCCCGATGACCGGCGCGCCGACCTGGACCGCCTGGTCCATGATCTTGCAGATCTTCTCTGCATGCGCTTCCGACAGCGCGCCGCCGAACACGGTGAAGTCCTGGCTGAACACGAAGACCAGGCGGCCGTTGATCGTGCCGCGGCCGGTGACGACGCCGTCGCCCGGAACCTTGGTGTTCTCCATCCCGAATTCGGTGCAGCGGTGTTCGACGAACATGTCGTATTCTTCGAACGACCCGGCATCGAGCAGCAGTTCGATGCGCTCGCGGGCAGTCAGCTTGCCCTTGGCATGCTGGGCGTCGATACGGCGCTCGCCGCCGCCCATCCGGGCAGCCTGACGACGCTTCTCAAGCTCTTCGAGTATCGCCTGCATCTCCGGTCTTCTTCATCCTCGAATGGTAGGGCGCCGTCCGCGGACGGCCCCCCCGGACCGGATGCGGCACGCAAAGCGCCTTACACGGCGTTTCCTTGTTCGCCTGTGCTGATAGCATGACGAACCCGGCTGCGCCACATCCTTTGCCGTGAACAGGGCTTTTGCGGCAAGGCTTTGGCAAATTCTTGCCGCATATGCGAAAGGTGTGCGACATCGCACGCCCGGTTGCGCAACTTTGCGCAACGGCCATCTGCGGCTGCGGAATTAGACCGACCCTACCCTGCGTTGAGCGCGTCGCGGATCCGTGCCAGATCATCAAGGTCGCGGCGCAGCAGCGCCAGGCGCTCGGCCTGCTCGGCATCCTCGCCCCAGCGGGCGATCTGGAAATGTTCATCGGCGAAGGCGGCATCATATGCCGTCGCGGGATCGATTCCCGCCTCGGCCAGCGCCAGGCCGATCACCACCGATCCGGCGGTGGTCACCGCGCCATGCAGCACCGCCAGCCGCCAGGGGTCGGCGGCCTCGATCGCGCGCGTCAGCCTTTCCACCGTCGCGGGTGGCTGGTCCACGGCCAGAAGGCCGGTGGTGGTCACCAGATGGATATCGTAGCGGGTGCGGGCCCAGTCGACCAGGGGATCCCAGTGCCGGGCCTGAAGGGCCGCCAGTTCCTTCGGATTGTCGGCGCGATAGCAGACCAGATCCGTGCCGATATAGCCGGCAAGCTCGGCCGCGATCTGCGGCCGATGCGGCACCACCCGGTCGATCACCACATTGGCGAGCTTCGTCGCCGGCATGGTCTCGGGCGCGATATGGGTCTCCTGCGCCGCCCATTCATCGGCAATCAGCTGTGCCAGCGCCCGGCCGGGCACCACCAGCGGCGCCTTGGCGGGGGTGCGCAGGCCGCGGCCGTCGAGCAGAACGGTCCAGCCACCGCCCGTGGCCTCCTCCCCTGCCGATGGTGCGGCCTCGGCCGCCTTGTAGAAACGCTTGCGGCGCGTGACGGCGTCGCTCATGCCCCGATCCTCCGTTCCGGCGCAAGCGGCGCCCCGATCAGGGTCGCGATCGCGGCATCCAGCTCGGCCGCCGCCGTCACCACCAGATCGGCGCCCGCATCCAGCAGGTCCTGATGGGCATGGCAGCCCCAGGCCACCCCGATTGCCCTGGCACCCGCCGCCCGCGCCATTTCCATGTCGTAGCTGGTATCGCCGATCAGCACGCTGCGCGCCGGATCGGCCCCGGTTTCGTCCATCGCAGCCAGCATCATCGCCGGATGCGGCTTGCTCGGATGGGTGTCGGCGGTCTGTATGGTCACGAACAGCCGCTCGAAGCCGAAGCGGGCCACCGTGCGCTCCACGCCGCGGATCGATTTGCCGGTCGCCATGCCCAGCACATAGCCCGCCCCGTCCAGCCGCTTCAGCGCCGCATCAACGCCGTCGAACAGCCGCTCGTCGCCCATCAGCCCGGCCGCCAGCCGGCGGCGATAGGCATCGCGATAGCCCCGGGCCAGATCATGGCAGGCGACATCGTCCAGATACGGCAGCAGCCGGCCGATCGCGATCGGCAGCGACAGGCCGATGATCCGCGCCACCTCGGCCGGTGTCGGGGCCGCGATGCCGGCGGCGAGGAAGCAATCCGCCATGGTGTCGGCGATATGCCCGGCGCTGTCGACCAGCGTGCCGTCGCAATCGAACACCACCAGCCCGATACCCTCCGTCCCCGTCGTCATGCGTCCATCTCCGGATCGAAGCCCAGCCGGTCGAAACTCTGCGCCATATGGGGCGGGATCGCGGCAGAGACCGAAATCCGCCGCCCGTCCGGCCCGTCCAGGGTCAGGCGCCGTGCATGCAGATGCAGGCGCCGCGGCAGCCCCTCTCCGCGCAGATCCACCGCCTGTCCGCCATATTTCAGATCGCCCACGATCGGCGTGCCGATCGCCGCCAGATGGGCGCGGATCTGGTGGGTGCGGCCGGTCAGCGGCTTCAGCGCCACCAGGGCGCAGGGTCCGCCCGCCGCCAGCACCTCGTATTCGGTGACCGCCGTCTGGCCGTCGCCCTCGTCCACCGCCACCATGCGTTCGCCGCCGCGTTCCACCTGGCGCTTGGCCAGCGGCAGGTCGATCACGCCCCGCGCCGGCCGCGGCACGCCCAGCGTCACCGCCCAATAGATCTTGGTGGTGGTGCGCTCGCGGAAGGCCCGGGTCGCCCAGGCGGCGGCGCGGGCATTGCGCGCCAGTGCCAGCACGCCCGAGGTGTCGCGATCCAGCCGGTGCACCAGCCGCGGTCGCTCGTCGTCCGGGTGGCGCTTCAGCGCATCCAGCATGCCGTCCAGATGCCGGTCGGTGCCGCTGCCGCCCTGTACCGCCAGCCCCGAAGGCTTGTCGATCAGGATCAGGTCGGGGGTTTCCAGCAGCACCCGGCCGCGCAGGAATTCCGCCTCCTCGGCCGTGGTCTGGCGGGCCCCCGCCCGGCCCTCGGCCTTCGCCTCCAGCATCGGCAGGGCCGGCGGCGGCAGGCGGACCACGGCGCCGGCCGTCAACCGCTGATCGGCCTTGGCGCGTTTGCCGTCCACCCGCACCTGGCCGGTGCGGGCCCAGCGCTGGGCCTCGCCGAAACTCAGCGCCGGCAGGTGTTTGCGCAGCCAGCGGTCCAGCCGCTGGCCGTCCTCGTCGGGCCCAACTTCCCTATGCAGCGGATCGGCGCTCATCCGGCGATCATCCTGACGGTCGCAAGCCCGGCCAGCAGGGCCAGCGCGCCCGCCACCACCGATCCCAGCACGTAAAGCGCCGCGGCCATGGTTTCGCCGCGCTGCCAGAGCGAGACCGCATCCAGCGAGAAGGTCGAAAAGGTCGTGAACGCCCCCAGAAATCCGGTCGCGATCAGGGTGCGGGCATGGGGGAACATCGGCAGGCCATGGGCGGCGGCGCCGGCGATCGCGCCCATCAGGAACGAACCCAGGATGTTCACGATCACCGTGCCCCAGGGGAAGCCCAGGCCGAAGGCCGCCGCACTCCAGGTGTTGACGCCGTGACGGGCCAGCGCGCCCGCGGCCCCGCCGATGGCGATCACCGCCAGCGTCGCCGGTGCGAATGCGGTCATGCCTCTCCCTCTTCGTCCCTGGATCTGCGGGCGGCGGCCCGCATCTCCGCCTGGCGCTCGGCTCTCAGCTTCGACCAATATTCCAGCCGCCTGGCGATGTCACGCTCGAACCCCCGTGGCCGGGGTTCATAGATGACCCGCGCGCCCATGCCCTCGGGCCAGTAGTCGCGGCCTGAAAACGCGTCCGGCGCGTCATGGTCATAGTCATAGCCATGGCCATAGCCCAGTTGCTTCATCAGCTTCGTCGGCGCGTTCAGGATATGCATCGGCGGCATCAGCGAACCGGTTTCCTTGGCCAGCCGGCGCGCGGTCTTGTAGGCCATATAGACCCCGTTCGACTTGGGCGCGGTCGCAAGATAGACGACCGCCTGGGCGATGGCGAGTTCGCCTTCGGGGCTGCCCAGGGTCTCGTAGGCGCGCTGGGCCGCCAGCGCCTGTTCCACCGCCCGCGGATCGGCCATACCGATATCCTCGACCGCGAAGCGGATCAGCCGGCGGACGACATAAAGCGGATCCTCACCGCCATCCAGCATGCGCGCGAACCAGTAGAGCGCCGCATCGACATCCGATCCGCGCAGCGATTTGTGCAGCGCGCTGATCAGGTTGTAATGGCCTTCCTGCGCCTTGTCGTAGAGCGGCAGCCGCTTCTGCAGCAGCTGGCCCAGCCGCACCGTATCCAGCCGCCCGCCCTCGGGCAGGGCATAGAGCGTGTCGGCCAGGTTCAGCAGAAAGCGGCCGTCGCCGTCGGCCATGCCGACCAGTACGGCCCGGGCCTCGTCGTCCACCGGCAGCGGCCGGCCTTCCGCCGCCTCGGCGCGGATCAGAAGCTCGCCCAGCGCCGCCTCGTCCAGCCGCCGCAGCACCAGAACCTGGGTGCGCGACAACAGCGCGCCGTTCAGCTCGAAAGACGGGTTTTCGGTCGTAGCACCGATCAGCGTGACTGTCCCGTCCTCCACATAGGGCAGGAAACTGTCCTGCTGGGCGCGGTTGAAGCGGTGGATCTCGTCGACGAACAGCAGGGTCTGGCGGCCGGTATCGCGCAGCGCCGCCGCCTCGGCAAAGGCCTTGCGCAGATCGGCGACGGTCGAGAACACGGCCGAAAGTGCCGCGAAGCGCATGCCGGTCGCCTCGGCCAGCAGCCGCGCCAGCGTGGTCTTGCCGGTGCCCGGCGGCCCCCACAGGATCAGCGAGGCCAGCCGCTTCGCCTGGACCATCCGGGTCACCGGCCCGTCGGGGCCGAACAGATGGTCCTGGCCGACGATCTCGCCGATCCGGCCGGGACGGAGCCGGTCGGCAAGCGGGCGCGGGGTGGCGGCATCGAACAGCGTGGCCATGGGGGTCGGGCGGGCTCCGGGTGGCTGACGTAAGGGCAGAGAGCGCGGGAGGGCCCGCGATCAGCCCATCAGATCCAAGGTGAGTTCGCGGCCCTCGCGGCGCAAGGTCAGCTGCCAGCGGCGCTGGCCCTGCATCTGCTTCAGGGTCTTCTCGACATCGGCGGTGCGCGACAGGCGCTTGCCGTTCACCGCCAGCACCATGTCGCCGGGCTTGAGGCCGATCGAGGCCGCGGCGGAATTGCGGGTGATGTCGACCACGATCACCCCTTCCTCGAAGCCGTCGATCCCCAGCTCCTCGGCCAGGGCGGGCGAGAGATTGGCGATCCGCGCGCCGGCAAGCGGGTTGCTGCCGGTGATCTCACGCTCGTCGCGGGCCACCGTCTCGGGGGCGGCGATCAGCGGCAGCGACACGGTCTGCCGGCGGCCCTCGCGCCAGATGGTGACCGCGGTCTCGCCGCCGATGCCGGCGGCCGCCAGCCGGAACCTCAGCGCCCGCGGATCGTCGACCGGCTTGCCGCCGATCTCCAGGATCACGTCACCGCGCTTCAGAACGCCTTTGGCCGGGCCGTCGGGATGCACATCGCTCACCAGCACGCCGGTCGGGCGCGTCATGCCCAGGCTTTCGGCGATCTCCTGCGTCACCGGCTGGCCGCGGGCGCCCAGCCAGGCGCGGGCCACCGGCCGGCCCTCGATCGCCGCCTGCACCACCGTTTTCACCAGGGTGGCGGGGATCGCAAAGCCGATGCCGTTGGAGCCGCCGGAGCGGCTGAAGATCGCGGTGTTCACGCCGATCAGCTCGCCGTTCACCGTCACCAGCGCGCCGCCCGAATTGCCGGGGTTGATCGCCGCATCGGTCTGGATGAAGGACTGGAAGTCCGAGACCCCGACCATGGTGCGGGCAAGCGCCGAGACGATGCCGCTGGTCACCGTCTGCCCCACGCCGAAGGGGTTGCCGATCGCCAGCACCAGATCGCCGACCTCGATCGAATCGCTGTCGCCGAAGCTCAGCGCCGGCAGGGTCTGGCCCTCGGTGTCGATCTTCAGCACCGCCAGATCGGTCTGCGGGTCCAGCCGCACCACCTCGGCCGCGAATTCGCGGCGGTCGTTCAGCACCACGGTGATCTGGTCGGCGCCGTCGATCACATGGTTGTTGGTGACGATATAGCCGCGGCCGTCGACGATGACGCCCGATCCGAGCGCGTTCTGCACCCGCTCCGACGGCTTGCCGATGCCCATCCGGTCGCCGAAGAAGCGGCGGAAGAACGGGTCGTCGAAGAACGGGGAACGCTGCTGCACCACCACCGTGCGGCGGGTGTAGATGTTCACCACCGCAGGCGCCGCCTGACGCACCACGGGCGCGAAGGACAGCTGCATTTCGCGCCGGCTTTCCGGCACCCGCCGTTCTGCATCGGCCGCCACCGCCGGCGGCACCTGCAATGCCGCCAGGGCCAGCACCAGCGCCAGCATCCTCGACCGCAGGCCGCCGCGGATCGCCGCGACCAGGTCTGCATCCCGTTCAGGCAGTCGGTTCATCACTCTCATTCCCGCCCGGTTGTCTCGTCCAGGTCCGACAGCATAGTCCCCGCCGCCCGGACCACAAGTGACCAGAGCCACGCACGCGCCCCGAACGCAGAACGGGCGGTGCGCCTTGCGGCACACCGCCCGTTCCCAAGGGTCCCGTCGCGATGCCGATACCGGCACCGCCGCCCGGATCAATCCTCGGCGTCGTCCTCGGCAACCTGCTTCGGGCCCGAATCCTGGCCCTTGGCGGCAAGGTTGCGGTCGACCAGCTCGATGATCGCCATCGGGGCCGCATCGCCATAGCGGAAGCCGGCCTTCAGCACGCGGGTATAACCGCCGGCGCGGGCCTGGTAGCGCTCGGCCAGCTCGCCGAACAGCTTCTGCACGATCACGCCGTCGGGCAGGCGCGAGGCGGCCTGACGGCGGGCGTGGAGGTCGCCGCGCTTGCCGAGGGTGATCAGACGCTCCACCACCGGGCGCAGTTCCTTCGCCTTCGGCAGCGTGGTCTTGATCTGCTCGTGCTTCAGCAGCGCGACCGCCATGTTGGCGAGCATCGCCTTGCGGTGGGCGGTGCTGCGGTTCAGCTTGCGCTGGTTCATGCCATGACGCATGAGGGGTACTCCTGCCTTGGCATCATCCGCAGGCGGGGGCCATCCGCTGTGCGGGGCCCGGTCTCCGGGCCTTGATGCTGTTCTGGACGGGGCGGACGTGCGCAGGCACTACCCGCCCCCTGGGATGTCGTCCGGTGCCGCGAGGGCGCCCGAAGAGGCTCAGTACGGCTCTTCGAGCTTCTTCGCCAGCTCTTCGATGTTCTCCGGCGGCCAGTTGCTGATCTGCATGCCGAGCTTGAGACCCATGGAGGACAGAACCTCCTTGATCTCGTTCAGCGACTTGCGACCAAAATTCGGCGTCCGGAGCATCTCGGCCTCGGTCTTCTGGACCAGGTCGCCGATGTAGACGATGTTGTCGTTCTTCAGGCAATTCGCCGAACGCACCGACAGCTCCAGCTCCTCGACCTTGCGGAGGAGGTTGGGGTTGAACGGCAGCTCGTCCTGCTCCTCGCGCTCCGTCGGCATTTCCGGCTCTTCGAAGTTGATGAAGAGCTGGAACTGGTCCTGCAGGATGCGCGCGGCCAGCGCGATCGAGTCTTCCGGCGTGATGGCGCCGTTGGTCTCGACATAGAGCGAGAGACGGTCGTAGTCGGTATAGGAACCGACACGGCTGTTCTCGACCTTGTACGAGACCTTCTTGATCGGGCTGAACAGGGCGTCGACCGGGATCAGGCCGATCGGCGCGTCCTCGGGCCGGTTGGCCGAGGCCGGGACATAGCCCTTACCCGTGTTGACGACGAATTCCATGTTCAGCACCGCGCCCTCGTCGAGGGTGCAGAGCACCAGATCCGGATCCAGGATCCCGATATCGGGCCCGGTCTGGATCATCGACGCCTTCACCTCGCAGGGGCCGGTCGCCTTCAGCGTCATCCGCTTCGGGCCATCGGCATGCATGGTAAGCGACATGGTCTTCACGTTCAGCACGATATCGGTCACGTCCTCGCGCACGCCGGGGACGGACGAGAACTCGTGCAGAACGCCGTCGATCTTGATGGCGGTGACAGCGGCGCCCTGGAGCGACGACAGCAGCACCCGGCGGAGGGCATTGCCGAGCGTCATGCCGAAGCCGCGCTCAAGCGGCTCGGCAACCACGGTCGCCTGACGGGCCGGATTGGCGCCGGGCTCGATCTCGAGCTTGTTCGGCTTAATCAGGTCCTGCCAATTCTTATGGATCACGTGAACGACCTCTCGTTGCTCGCGCCGCAAGTGGTGGATGCCGGTCGTTGCGGGGATCCGGCGTTGCGGTGATACGGCGGGCTTATGGCACCCGCCGTGCCGGTGACGCGGAACCAGACAGGCTTACGCCGGCCGGTGCGCGCCCCGCTCATCGGGGCTGGCGCGTCCGACCGGCGGGGGCGCGTGCGGTCCTGGACGTCAGACGCGGCGCCGCTTGGGCGGGCGGCAGCCGTTGTGCGGGATGGGGGTCACGTCGCGGATCGACGTGATCGCGAAGCCGGCCGCCTGAAGGGCGCGCAGAGCCGACTCGCGGCCCGAACCCGGGCCCTTCACCTCGACGTCGAGGGTGCGCATGCCGTGCTCGGCGGCCTTGCGGCCGGCGTCTTCGGCAGCGACCTGCGCCGCATAGGGGGTCGACTTGCGCGAGCCCTTGAAGCCCATGGTCCCCGACGACGACCAGGAGATGGTGTTCCCCTGAACGTCGGTGATGGTGATCATGGTGTTGTTGAAGCTCGCGTTCACGTGCGCGACGCCGGAGGTGATGTTCTTCCGGTCGCGGCGGCGCAGACGCGCACCCGTATCCTTAGCCATGGTGCGTCCTTACTTCTTCTTGCCCGCAATCGGCTTCGCCGGGCCCTTGCGGGTCCGCGCGTTGGTGTGGGTGCGCTGGCCGCGCACCGGCAGGCCACGACGATGGCGCAGGCCGCGATAGCAGCCGAGGTCCATCAGGCGCTTGATGTTCATCGCGACTTCGCGGCGGAGGTCACCCTCGACCGTATAGTCGCTGTCGATCACTTCACGGATGCGGATAACTTCGGCATCCGACAGCTCGTTCACACGCCGCTCGGCGGGGATACCGACCTTGCCGCAGATCTCCTGCGACTTCGCCCGGCCGATGCCGTGAATGTAGGTCAGCGCGATCTCGACCCGCTTCGCGGTCGGGATATTCACACCTGCAATACGCGCCACGCTTGATTCTCCTTCGTCGACCGACGGTCTGCGCCCGCACGCGCCCACTCGGCGCGGAGGGGCGCGATTATAGGATGACCGTCGCTCAAGTCAACACTCTGATGTCAGGATCCGGCGTCCAAAATGGCCTTCAGCGCCCGGGTCACATCATCGATGTCTGCCATGCCGTCCACCGTCCGCAACAGCCCCTTCGATTCGTAATAGGGCAGCAGCGGCGCGGTCTGGGCGTGATACGCCTCGAGCCGGCTCTTCACCGTCTCGGCATTGTCGTCCTTACGGCGGGTGAACTCGGTCGACCCGCACACGTCGCAGACGCCCTCGACCTTGGGCTTCTGGAAGGTGTCGTGATAGCCGGCGCCGCATTTGGCGCAGGCGAAACGGCCGGTGATGCGCTCGACCAGCGCACCATCGTCGACCTTCATCTCGATCACATGGTCGAGCTTCAGGCCCTGAGAGGCGAGCATCCCGTCCAGCGCCTCGGCCTGGGCCACGGTGCGCGGGAAACCGTCGAGGATGAAGCCGTTGCTGCAATCGTCCTGGCCGATGCGGCCGGCGATCATGTCGATGATCGCCTGGTCCGGCACCAGCTGGCCGGCATCCATGATCGCCTTCACGCGGTTGCCGAGCGCACTGCCCGACTTCACTTCGGCGCGGAGCATGTCGCCGGTGGACAGCTGCACGATGCCGTAGGCGTCGACCAGACGCTGCGACTGGGTGCCCTTGCCGGCACCGGGAGGTCCGAGGAGGATCAGGATCACGACCGCCGTCCTTTGAGTCGGGCCTTCTTGATCAGCCCTTCATACTGGTGTGCCAGCAGGTGGGACTGGATCTGGGCCACGGTGTCGATGGTGACGTTGACCACGATCAGCAGGCTGGTGCCGCCGAAATAGAACGGAACCGAGTACTCGCTGATCAGAATTTCGGGGAGCGCGCAGACCGCTGCGATATAGGCCGCGCCGATCACGGTCAGACGGGTGAGGACGTGATCGAGGTAATCTGCCGTGTTCTTGCCCGGCCGGATGCCCGGAATGAAGCCGCCATGCTTGCGCAGGTTGTCGGCCGTCTCTTCCGGGTTGAAGACGATGGCGGTGTAGAAGAAGCAGAAGAACAGGATCGCGCCGACATAAAGCGCCAGGTAGAGCGGCTGGCCATGGGCCAGGTTCGCCGTCAGCCAGGTCAGCCATGCGGGGCCGCCCGTGGCGTTGAAGCTTGCGATGGTGGTCGGCAGCAGCAGGATCGAGCTGGCGAAGATCGGCGGGATCACGCCGGCGGTGTTGAGCTTCAGCGGCAGATGCGAGCTCTCGCCACCATAGATCCGGTTCCCGACCTGGCGCTTGGGATACTGCACCACGATCCGGCGCTGGGCCCGCTCCATGAACACGATGAAGGTGATCACGGCGACCGACATGATCAGCAGCGCCAGGATGAAGCCGGTCGACAGCGCGCCGGTGCGGCCCAGTTCCAGCATGCGGGCCAGCGCGCCGGGCAGCTCGGCCACGATGCCGGTGAAGATGATCAGAGAGATGCCGTTGCCGACGCCGCGGGCGGTGATCTGCTCGCCCAGCCACATCAGGAACATCGTGCCGCCGACCAGGGTGATCACGGTCGCGGCGCGGAAATAGGCGCCGGGGTCGGCCACGGCGGACATGCCGCCGGCCTGCAGCCCCTCAAGGCCCACCGAGATGCCGTAGGCCTGCACGATCGCCAGCGCCACCGTGCCGTAGCGGGTGTACTGGTTCAGCAGCTTGCGCCCGCTCTCGCCCTCCTTCTTCAAGGCCGCGAAGCTCGGCAGAACCGCGGTCAGCAGCTGCACGATGATCGAGGCCGAGATGTAGGGCATCACGGTGAGCGCGAAGATGGTCATACGACCGAGCGCGCCGCCGGCGAAGACGTTGAACATGCCGAGAATGCCGCCGGCGTTCTGATTGAACACGTCGGCGAGCACGGCGGGATTGATCCCCGGCACCGGGATATAGGTGCCCAGGCGATAGACCAGCAGCGCGCCCAGGGTGAACCAGAGCCGCTTCTTCAGTTCCGTGGCCTTGCCGAAGGCCGCGAAATTCAGGCTGCCCGCAAGTTGGTCGGCGGAGGACGCCATCGCGGATGCGCTCCCGGCTTGAAGATGGGGATCAGGAATGTCGCGGCCGGGGGCGCCCCCCGTCCGCGGACACACAGGTCGTCGAGTGGTCCTCAGGCGTCGCCCGGGCTGCCCGCCGCCCCTGCCCCGCGGCATCCGCGGTTCGGGAATGCGAGCGCGGGCAACCATCCCCCGGTCAGGACCGGCGGACGGTCACCCGTCAAGCCTGCTCGACGCAAGCCCCGGCCTGGATCAGGCCTGGGCCTCGTCGGCCACCGGCGCCGCCGGCAGCTCGACCTTGCCGCCGGCCTTCTCCACCGCTTCCACGGCCGCCGCAGAGGCGCCGCTGACGCGGATGGTGACGGCTGCGGTGATCTCGCCCTTGGCGAGCAGGCGCACGCCGTCGCGGATGCGACGCACGAGACCCGCCTCGATCAGGGCCGCTTCGGTGATCTCGGTGCCGAGCTTGCCGGCATCGATCGCCTTCTGGATGCGACCCAGATTGACATGGACGAAATCGTTACGGAAGGGCGCATTGGTGAAACCACGGCGCGGAAGGCGACGATGCAGCGGCATCTGACCGCCCTCGAAGCCCTTGATCGCCACGCCGCTGCGCGCCTTCGCACCCTTGTGGCCCTTGCCGGCAGTCTTGCCGGTGCCGGAGCCGGGGCCGCGACCGATGCGCTTGCGGTCCTTGGTCGCGCCGGGATTGTCCCTGAGCTCGTTGAGCTTCATGACACGGCTGTTCCTTGCGTTCGTGTGTCTGGGGAAGGAAGCCCGGGGTCACCCCCTCAGGCCACCTCCTCCACCACCACGAGATGGGCCACCTTGGCGATCATGCCGCGCACCGAGGGGGTATCCTCGAGCACCCGGCTGCGATGCCGCTTGTTGAGGCCCAGACCGATCAGCGTCTGGCGCTGGTAGTCGGGACGACCGATCGGGCTGCCGATCTGGGTCACCTTCACCTGCTTCTTCGCCTCGGACATGGATCTCACTCCTTGCCCGCGGCAGCAGCGGCGGCCTGGCCGTCGCGGCGCCCGATGATGTCGCTGACCTTGCGGCCGCGGCGGCGGGCAACCTCACGCGGCGACTGCACGGCCTTGAGGCCGTCGAAGGTCGCCTTGATGAGATTGTACGGGTTCGAGGTGCCGTGGCTCTTCGCCACGACGTCCGCGACACCCAGGCTCTCCAGCACCGCGCGCATCGGGCCGCCGGCGATGATGCCGGTGCCCGGAGGGGCCGCGCGCATCAGGATCCGGCCGGCACCGAAATGCCCGTCGATGTCGTGGTGGAGCGTGCGGCCCTCGCGAAGCGGAACGCGGATCATGCCGCGCTTCGCCTTCTCGGTGGCCTTGCGGATTGCCTCGGGGACCTCGCGGGCCTTGCCCTGGCCGAAACCGACCCGGCCACGACCGTCACCGACAACCACCAGCGCGGCAAAGCCGAACCGGCGACCGCCCTTCACCACCTTCGCGACGCGATTGATGGTGACGAGCTTGTCGATGAACTCGCCATCTTCCTCGCGAGGCTTGCGCTCGTTTTCCGTGCGTGCCATGCGTTCGGCCCCCTCAGAACGACAGCCCGCCCTCGCGGGCGGCGTCGGCCAGCGCCTTCACGCGGCCATGATAGATGTAGCCACCGCGGTCGAAGACCACCTCGGTCACGCCGCTTGCGGCAGCGCGCGAGGCAATCAGCTTGCCGACCGCCTTGGCGGCTTCGATGCCGGCACCGTTCTTCAGCTGGCCCTTGAGCTCGCCGTCGAGGGTGGAGGCCGAAGCCAGGGTCACGCCCTGCACATCGTCGATGATCTGGGCGTAGATATTCAGATTGGAGCGGTAGACGCTCAGCCGCGGACGGCCGTGCGACTTCTTGCGCAGCTGCGTACGCACACGCCGCTTGCGCCGCTCGAAGAGCGAATTCGCGTTCATGCCCCTGCGGCTCCTTACTTCTTCTTGCCTTCCTTGCGGACGATGACCTCGTCCTCGTACTTGACGCCCTTGCCCTTATAGGGCTCGGGCGACCGGAAGGACCGGATCTCGGCGGCAATCTGACCGACGCGCTGCTTGTCGATGCCAGAGATGGCGAGCGCGGTCGGCTTTTCAGCCTTGATCTCGATGTCCGCCGGAACGGCGTACTTGATGTCGTGGCTGTAGCCGAGCTGCAGGGTCAGCAGCTTGCCGTCAACAGCGGCGCGGTAACCGACGCCGTTGATGTCGAGCTTCACGGTGAAGCCTTCCGACACGCCCTTCACCATATTGGCGACGAGGGTGCGGGACAGGCCCCACATGGCGCGGCCGCGGCGTTCGTCGTTGGCCGGCGCGACGACGACCTTGCCGTCTTCGAGCGCGACGTTCACGTCCGACGGCAGGGTCCGCTCGAGCGCGCCGAGCTTGCCCTTCACGCGGACAGTGTTGCCGTCGACGGCCACTTCGACGCCCTGGGGCACCGCAACCGGGTTCTTACCGATACGCGACATGGGACGTCTCCTCAGAACACCTTGCAGAGAACCTCACCGCCGACATTGGCGGTGCGGGCCTCCGCGTCGGACATGACGCCACGGGGGGTCGAGAGGATCTGGATGCCGAGGCCGTTATAGTGCTTCGGCAGCGCCTTGATCGACGAATAGACGCGGCGACCGGGGCGGGAAACGCGGCCGATTTCGCGGATGGCGGGCTCGCCGTCCACATACTTCAGCGCGATCTCGAACACCGGCTTGCCTTCAGACGACTCGCTGCGCTCGTAGCCACGGATGTAGCCCTCGCGGGTCAGCACGTCGAGCACCCAGCCGCGCAGCTTCGAGGCGGGGCACAGAGTCGTCGACTTGCGCGCCAGCTGAGCGTTGCGGATACGGGTGATCATATCGCCGAGGGGATCGGTCATGGACATATCCGGTCCTCCTCTCTTACCAGCTCGACTTCGTCATGCCGGGGATCTGCCCCTGCGACGCCAGGTCGCGGAGCGCCACACGGCACAGCTTCAGCTTGCGGTACACCGCACGGGGGCGGCCGGTCAGCTCGCACCGGTTCCGGATGCGGGTCTTCGAGCCGTTGCGCGGGAGGGCGGCGAGCTTCAGGGTCGCCGCGAAACGCTCCTCGGGCGACAGCTCACGATCGTCAACCACCGCCTTCAGGGCAGCGCGCTTGTTCGCAAAACGCGCAACCAGCTGCTCGCGGTGCTTGTTCTTCTGGACGGCACTGGTCTTGGCCATAATCGCCTCGCTTGCCGTTGCTCAGTTCACGAAGGGCATCTTGAAGGCGGCAAGAAGCGCCTTCGCCTCGGCATCCGTCTTGGCCGTCGTCGCGAAGACGATGTCCATGCCCCGGACGGTATCGACCTTGTCGTACTCGATCTCGGGGAAGACGATCTGCTCTTTGAGGCCCATGGCATAATTGCCACGCCCGTCGAACGACTTGCCGTTCAGCCCGCGGAAGTCGCGGACGCGCGGCAGAGCGATGGTGACGAGACGATCCAGGAACTCGTACATCCGGTCGCGGCGCAGCGTCACCTTGACGCCGATCGCCATGCCCTCGCGCAGCTTGAAGCCGGCGATCGACTTCGAGGCGCGGGTCACGACGGGCTTCTGGCCGGTGATCTTGGCCAGATCGGTCACGACGCCGTTGATCTTCTTCTGATCGCCAACCGCCTCGCCGACGCCCACATTCAGGACGATCTTATCGAGACGGGGGATCTCCATGACGTTCGCATAGCTGAACTGCTCGCGCAGCTGCGGGCGAACCTCGTTAACGTAGTACTCGTACAAGCGTGCCATTTTGGGCTGCTCCGCCGTCAACGATCGATCTGCTCGCCGGACCGCTTGGCGACGCGCACCTTACGGCCATCTTCGAGCGTGGTAAAACCGACGCGGGTCGGCTTGCCGTCCTTGGGGTCGGCGATCGCGACGTTCGACAGGTGCAGCGACGCTTCCTTCTCCACGATACCGCCGGGATTGCCCGGCTTGGGAGCGGTGTGCCGCTTGACGAGGTTAACGCCCTGAACGACGACGCGGTTCTCCTTGGGGAGAACCTGCGCAACCGTCCCGGCCTTGCCCTTGTCACGCCCGGTCAAAACGACGACGTTGTCGCCTTTCTTGATCTTGGCTGCCATCAGAGGACCTCGGGGGCCAGAGAGATGATCTTCATGAACTTCTTGCCGCGGAGCTCGCGGGTGACCGGCCCGAAGATACGGGTACCGATCGGCTCGCCATGCTTGTTGATGAGCACGGCGGCATTGCGGTCGAAGCGGATGGCGGTGCCGTCCGGACGACGCAGCTCCTTGGCGGTACGAACGACCACCGCACGGTGGACGTCGCCCTTCTTCACCTTACCACGCGGAATCGCCTCCTTCACGGAGACGACGATCACGTCGCCGACACGCGCGACGCGGCGACGCGAACCGCCGAGAACGCGGATGCACATCACACGCCGGGCGCCGCTGTTGTCCGCCACTTCCAGATTGGTTTCGGTCTGGATCACGGGACCGTTCCTTAATCAGCAGGGGCCGGGCTTCATTCGCCGTCAGCGACGACCGTCCAGCGCTTGCGCTTGGAGATCGGAGCCGATTCAATGATGCGGACGATGTCGCCGGCCTTGAACCGGTTGTCCTCATCATGCGCGGCATACTTCTTGCTGCGGCGAATGAACTTCTTGTAGATCGGGTGCTGGAAGCGACGTTCGACCTTGACGATGATCGTCTTGTCGCCCTTGTCGCTCACCACGACGCCCTGAAGGATACGCTTGGGCATCTGATCACTCCTTCGCCGCGGCGCCGGCCGACTGGCCGATCACGGTCTTGATCCGGGCGATGTCGCGCCGCACCTCGCGCACGCGCGCGGTGTTTTCAAGCTGGCCGCCAGCCTGCTGGAAGCGCAGGTTGAACTGCTCCTTCTTCAGCTGGAGCAGCATGGTGTTCAGCTCGGTCGCCGACTTCGCGCGCAGTTCTTCAGCCTTCATGGCCTCAGCCCTCCACACCGATGCGCTGGATCACGCGGGTGCGGATCGGCAGCTTGGCGGCGCCACGCTCGAAGGCCTCGCGGGCCAGGTCGGCGGGGACACCATCCAGTTCGAACATCACGCGACCGGGCTTCACGCGGGCCATCCAGAATTCCGGAGAGCCCTTGCCCTTACCCATGCGCACCTCGGCCGGCTTCTTCGAAACCGGCACGTCGGGGAAGATACGCACCCACACGCGGCCGACACGGCGGATGTGGCGGGTGATCGCGCGACGGGTCGCCTCGATCTGCCGCGCCGTCAACCGGCCGGGTTCCATCGCCTTCAGGCCGTAGGCGCCGAAATTCAGCGCCGTACCACCCTTGGCATCACCGTGGATGCGGCCCTTATGCGCCTTGCGATATTTCGTCCGCTTCGGACTCAGCATAAGTTCCAGCCTTTCTCACTAAGCTGATCGCCGCCGGATCAGCGCGAAGCCCGCGTCTCACGACGCTCGGCTTCCGCTGCCAGCGGATCGCGGCTCAGCACTTCGCCCTTGAACACCCAGACCTTGACACCGCAGGTGCCGTAGGTGGTGAAGGCGGTCGCCTGGCCATAGTCGATGTCGGCGCGCAGCGTATGCAGCGGCACGCGACCTTCACGGTACCATTCCGTACGGGCGATTTCGGCGCCGCCCAGACGGCCGCTGCAGGTGATGCGGATGCCTTCGGCACCCAGACGCATCGCCGACTGCACGGCACGCTTCATCGCCCGACGGAACGCCACGCGGCGCTCCAGCTGCTGGGCGATGTTCTCGGCCACCAGGGTGGCGTCGAGTTCGGGCTTGCGGACCTCGGCGATGTTCAGATGAACCTCGCCGCGGACCAGCTTGCCGACATCAGCCTTCAGCTTGTCGATGTCGGCGCCCTTCTTGCCGATGATCACGCCGGGACGCGCGCTGTTCAGCGTGATGCGCACCTTCTGCGCAGCCCGCTCGATCACGATGCCCGACACGCCGGCGTTCTTCAGGCGGCCCTTCAGGTACTTGCGCAGGCGCAGGTCTTCCTGAAGCAGGTCGCCATAATTGTCATCCGCGTACCAGCGGCTGTCCCAGGTACGGATGATCCCGAGCCGGAGCCCGATGGGATTGACCTTATGACCCATTAGTCCTGCTCCTCACGCTCGCGGACCACCACGGTCAGCTGGCTGAAAGGCTTCTCCACGCGACCAACACGGCCACGGGCGCGGGCGCTGAACCGCTTCATGACCAGCGCCTTGCCGACAAAGGCCTCGGCCACGAACAGACGGTCCACGTCCAGCTCGTGGTTGTTTTCCGCATTGGCGATCGCCGACTGCAGGGTCTTCTTCACGTCGTTCGAGATCCGGCGGCGCGAGAAGGTCAGCGCAGCCAGCGCCGACTCGACGCTCCGACCACGGATCAGCTCGGCGACGGTGTTGAGCTTGCGCGGGCTCACGCGCAGCATCGTCGAAACCGCGCGCGCCTCGTTTTCGGCAACCCGCCGCTCGGCACTAGGCTTGCCCATGGTTATTTCCTCTTGGCCTTCTTGTCCGCGGCGTGGCCGTAGAACGTGCGGGTGGGCGCGAACTCGCCGAACTTATGCCCGACCATGTCCTCGGAGACAAGCACGGGCAGGAACTTGTGCCCGTTATAGACCCCAAAGGTCAAGCCCACAAACTGGGGCAGGATGGTCGAACGACGCGACCAGGTGCGAATCACCTCCTTGCGGCCGGAGGTGTGCAGCGCGTCGGCCTTCTTCAGCAGGTACCCGTCGACAAACGGGCCTTTCCAAACCGAACGGGGCACGGTGTCCTCCTTCAGACCTTAGGGCTTGCGGCGACGGACGATGAACTTGTCCGTAGCCTTGTTATTGCGGGTGCGCTTGCCCTTGGTCGGCTTGCCCCACGGAGTGACCGGATGACGACCGCCCGAGGTGCGGCCTTCGCCACCACCATGCGGATGATCGACCGGGTTCATCGCAACGCCACGGACAACCGGGCGGCGGCCCATCCACCGGGAACGGCCGGCCTTACCCAGGCTAACGTTCTGGTGGTCGGGGTTCGACACCGCACCGATGGTGGCCATGCATTCGGCGCGCACCATGCGCTGCTCGCCGGACGCCATGCGCAGCATGACGTAGTTGCCGTCCTTGCCGACCACCTGAACATAGGTGCCGGCCGACCGCGCGATCTGACCACCCTTGCCGGGCTTCAGCTCGACATTGTGGACGATCGTGCCGACCGGGATCGACGACAGCGGCATGGCATTGCCGGGCCGCACGTCGACCTTGGCACCGGCGACGACCTTGTCGCCGGCCTTCAGGCGCTGCGGGGCCAGGATATAGGCCTGCTCGCCGTCGGTGTACTCGATCAGCGCGATGAACGCGGTGCGGTTCGGATCGTACTCAAGGCGCACGACCGAGGCTTCCACGTCCCACTTGCGGCGCTTGAAGTCGACCAGACGGTAGCGACGCTTGTGACCGCCACCCACCTGGAACGCCGTGATGCGGCCCAGATTGTTGCGGCCACCCGACTTGGTCAGGCCTTCGGTCAGGGACTTGACCGGCTTGCCCTTCCAAAGCTCCGAGCGATCGACCAGAACCAGCTGACGCCGGCCGGGCGAAGTCGGCTTGTATGCCTTCAAAGCCATCGGATCAGATCCCCGCCGTCAGATCGATCTGCTGGCCTTCGGCCAGGGTCACGATCGCCTTCTTGAAGTCCGAGCGACGCCCGGGGCGGCCACGGAAGCGCTTGGTCTTGCCGGCCTGCACCAGGGTGTTCACCGCCTTGACCTTCACGCCGAAGAGCTTCTCGACGGCCTGCTTGATCTCGGGCTTGGTCGCATCCAGGGTCACCTTGAAGGTGACCTGGTCATTCTCCGAACCCATCGTCGACTTTTCGGTGACGACCGGGCTCAGGATGATGTCGTACATCCGCTCCGGGTTCATTTCAGCCGCGCCTCCAGGCTCTCGACCGCGGCGCGCGACAGCACCAGGGTGTCGCGGCGCAGGATGTCGTAAACATTGGCGCCCTGGCTCGGCAGAACGTCGATGCCGATCAGGTTGCGGGCGGCGAGGCGGAAGCCCTGGTCGACCTCGGTGCCGCCGATGAACAGCGTCGAGCTGCCCAGACCGGCCTTCTCGAGACGGGCCACCAGCGCCTTGGTCTTGGCGTCGTCGGCCTTCAGCTCGTCGACCACCACCAGCTTGCCACCCTGGGCCTTGACCGACAGCGCGGTCTTCAGGGCCAGACGACGCACCTTCTTCGGCGGGTCGTGGGCATGGCTGCGGACCACGGGACCGTGGACCGTGGCACCGCCGCGGAAGATGTTCGCCCGCTTGGCGCCGTGCCGCGCGCGGCCCGTGCCCTTCTGGCGGTAGATCTTCGCGGTCGAGCCGGCGATCTCGGAGATCGTCTTCACCTTGTGCGTCCCGGCGCGCCGCTTGGCGAGCTGGTAGCGCACCATCCGGTGCAGGATGTCGACGCGGGCCGGGAGACCGAACACCTCGTCAGCCAGCGCGATCGTGCCGGCATCCTCGTTATCGAGGGTAATGACCTTCACATCCATCGCTCGGCCCTCAGCCTTCCGTGGTCTCGGCGGCCGCCCCGGCGGCCTGCGCCTTGAGGCCGGCCGGGAACGGCACGCTCTCGGGCAGCGCCTTCTTCACGGCGTCGCGCACAAGAACGTACGAACCGGCGGCACCCGGGATGGCGCCCTCGACGAGCAGCAGGCCACGGTCGGCGTCGACCACGGTCACGCGCAGGTTCTGCACGGTCACGCGGCGGGCACCCATGTGGCCGGCCATCTTCTTGCCCTTGAAGGTACGGCCCGGATCCTGACGGTTACCGGTCGAACCATGCGAGCGGTGCGAGACCGACACGCCGTGGGTGGCACGAAGACCGCCGAAGTTGTGGCGCTTCATGGCGCCGGCGAAGCCCTTACCGATCGAGGTGCCGACGACGTCGACGAGCTGGCCGACGACGAAGTGGTTGGCACCGATCTCGGCTCCGATCTCCGGCAGCGCGTCGGCGGTCACGCGGAACTCCGCGAGCTTCGCCTTCGGCTCCACCTTCGCCTTGGCGAAGTGGCCACGCTGGGCCTTCGAGACGTTCTTAACCTTGGCCGCGCCGTAACCGACCTGAACCGCGGTGTAACCGTCGGTCTCGTCGGTGCGGTGGGCGACGACCTGCACATTGTCGACCTTCAGCACGGTCACAGGAATGTGAATGCCGGCCGAGTCGAAAACGCGGGTCATCCCGAGCTTGCGGGTGATGACTCCAGTACGCATCTGGCGTTACCCCCTCAGAGCTTGATCTCGACGTCGACGCCGGCCGCGAGGTCGAGCTTCATCAGCGCGTCGACGGTCTGCGGGGTGGGCTCGACAATGTCGAGGAGGCGCTTGTGCGTCCGGATCTCGAACTGTTCGCGCGACTTCTTGTCGATGTGCGGCGAACGGAGCACCGTGAAGCGCTCGATCTCGGTCGGCAGCGGGATCGGGCCCCGCACGCTGGCGCCGGTCCGCTTGGCGGTGTTCACGATCTCGCGCGTCGACTGATCGAGCACGCGATGATCGAACGCCTTCAGGCGGATGCGAATGTTCTGGCCTTCCATCATGGGCTTCTACCTTGGCCTCGGCGGTGCGACCTGCCGGATGAATCCGGGGTGCCGCAGCGCCGCGCGTCCTTGCATGAGACCGGCCCGCCGGGCGGACCGGCCGGGCGCTCGTGGCGTCAGGATATCAGGCGGCGGGTGCGCCAGGCGGGATCAACCCGCCCGGCGCACCCGCTGCCGTCGTCCGTCGATCAACCCATCACCTTGGCGACGACGCCGGCGCCGACGGTACGGCCGCCTTCGCGGATCGCGAAGCGCAGGCCTTCGTCCATGGCGATCGGCGAGATCAGCTCG
>NZ_NYWI01000038.1:0-12127 GCF_002684955.1 Tistrella sp.
GCGGAACATGGCGGTGAAGGCGCTGGGGCTGTCATAGCCGAGGTCGAGCGCGACGTTGGTGACCGTTTCGCCCGAGGCGAGGCGCGGCAGGGCTTCGAGCAGGCGGATCTGCTGGCGCCATTCGGCGAAGGTGAGGCCGGTTTCGCGGCGGAACTGGCGGGTCAGGGTGCGTCGGGCCATGCCGCCCACGGCGGCCCAGTGGTCCAGATCGTGCTCGGCCGCCGGGTCTTTCAGCACCGCGCGGCAGATGCGCGCCAGGCGCCGGTCCTGGGGCATGGGGGCGTGCAGGTCGACATCGGGCATGCGGGCCAGTTCACCGATCAGCAGCTCGGCGATGCGCGCCTCGCGGCCGGCCAGATCATATTCATGCGGGGCGGCGACCATTTCCACGATCAGCGCGTGCAGAAGCTCCGACACCCGGAACACCCGGCATTCGGCCGGCAGCGCGCCGCAGACCTCCATGTCGAGATACAGCGTGCGCAGGGTGAGCGGCCCCCAATTGCGCACCTGGTGCATGGTATGGGCCGGTATCCAGAGTGCGGTGCGCGGCGGCACCACCCAGGTGCCGTGATCGGTGATCGCGGTCATCACCCCGGTCAGCGCGTATTCGATCTGCCCGCGCGGGTGATCGTGATGGCTGCCGACATTGCCGGCGGCGAACTCCGCCGCCATGCCGACCACCGGCCGGTCGATCGCCTGCAGGCGCTCGGCCGCCGACCGCGCGGCCAGATGGCCGACGATCCCGGTGACATAGGGTTCGGGAGACGGCAGCTCCGCCGCCGTGTCGAAAGCCGAAGATCCGGCATGTCCGAGCATATGGCCCATCCTCGACGATAAATGGCCCGGGACCCGGCGGAGGTCGGATGTGCGGTCAGTATCCTTCGGGACGGCGCCGGATGCAACCGGCACCCGGAAGGACGACCACATGCGGGAGCATCCATGCCCAAACTGATTCTGATCGGCGGCATCCTCGACCTCGGCTTCATGAAGGCGCCGCTGCTCGCCGCCGATCCCCGGCTCGACATCACCGTCTGGCCCGAGGATGACGGCGCCGAGGCCGAAATCGCGGTCTGCTGGCGGCCGCCCGCCGGGCTGCTCGGCACCATGCCGAAGCTGAAACTGGTCCAGTCGATCGCCGCCGGCGTCGACGGCGTGCTGAACGATGCCGGGCTGGACCCCGCCCTGCCGGTGGCGCGGATCGTGGACGACAGCCTGCCGGCGGCGATGAGCGAATTCGTGCTCTGGTCGGTGCTCTGGTTCCATCGCGGCCTGGACCAGGTGGTCCTGCGCGACCGCCCGGCGATCATCTGGCAGCGCCCGCCGCAGCAGGCCGCCGCCGACCGCCGCATCGGCGTGCTGGGGCTGGGCGAAATCGGCGGCCGGGTGGCGCGGGCGCTGTCCGCACAGGGGTTCGCCGTCGCCGGCTGGTCGCGCACGCCGCGCAGCCTGCCGGGCATCACCGGCCATCACGGGCCCGAGGGGCTGGATGCCCTGCTGGCCGAGAGCGAGATCCTGGTCAACCTGCTGCCGCTGACGCCCCGGACCCGCGGCATTCTGGGGGCCGCAACCTTCGCGAAACTGCCCCGGGGTGCCGCCGTGATCAATGTCGGCCGCGGCGAGCATCTGGTGCCCGAAGATCTGATCGCGGCGCTGGACAGCGGCCATCTGCGCGGTGCCGTGCTCGACGTGTTCGCCGCCGAACCGCTGGACCCCGCCCACCCGCTCTGGACCCATCCGCGCGTGCTGGTGACGCCGCATATGGCGGCAATCGCCCGCGACGAGGCGGTGATCGGCCAGATCGTCGAAAACGCCTGGCGGACCGCATGCGGCCGCCCGCCGCTCAACCCGGTGGAGCGCGGCCGCGGCTACTGACCGCCGGCATCGACCGGATTTGGCCCGGACGCGACGAAAGATGGCCCATGCCGCGACGCGGGCCAGGGTGGCCGGGCCCTACACTTGACGACGACAAGGCCCCCTTGCGGGGCATCAACAAGGCCGGGGAGGCCATGGCGACGCCGGAAAACCGGCGCGCCGACGCATGCGGGACTAACCAGCCAAGGGAGTCAGGGCTCGCCATGAACCGTCGCGACTTCAACAGACTGATGCTGATGGCCGGGATCGTCGGATCGACCGGCATTCCGCTGGGCATCCGCCGTGCCGCCGGCCAGACCCGGGGCGGCACGCTGGACGTGATCATCCAGCCCGAACCGCCGGTTCTGGTGGCGGCGATCAACCAGCAGGCGCCGACGCTGACCGTCGCCGGCAAGATCTATCAGAGCCTGCTGAAATTCAATTTCGACCAGACGCCGCGCCCGGGACTGGCGAAGAGCTGGGAGATGTCCGACGACGGCCTGACCTATACCTTCCATCTGGAAGAGGCCGTCAAGTGGCATGACGGCACGCCCTTCACCGCCGAGGACGTCGTGTTCTCGACCACCAGGATCCTGCCCGAGACCCATGCCCGGGCGCGCGGCAATTTCGCCCGCTGCGAGAGCATCACCGCGGCCGACGCCCATACCGTGGTCTTCAAACTGAAGGAGCCCTTCGGCCCCTTCCTGCAATGCTTCGAAATGTCGTCCTGCCCGATCATGCCGAAGCATCTCTACGAGGGCACCGACTATCGCAACAACCCGCACAACGCGAAGCCGATCGGTACCGGCCCGTGGAAGTTCGCGGAATGGGAGCGCGGCTCGCATATCCGGCTGGTGCGCAATGACGAGTACTACAAGCCCGGCCAGCCCTATCTGGACGAGATCATCTACCGGGTCGTGCCCGACGCCGCCTCGCGCGCGCTGGCGCTGGAAAACGGCACCGTCGATCTCACCCAGTGGGGCGATGTCGAGATGTTCGACGTGCCGCGGCTGAAGCAGCTGCCGCATGTCGAATTCACCACCAAGGGCTATGAATTCTATGCGCCGCTGCTCTGGCTGGAATTCAACAACCGCATCAAGCCGATGGACGACAAGCGCTTCCGCCAGGCGGTGATGCACGCCATCGACAAGGATTTCCTGGTCCGCAAGGTGCTGTTCGGCCTGGCCCGGCCGGCCACCGGGCCGATGTCGAAGGCGACGAAATTCTACGACCCCAAGGTCAAGATCTACGATTTCAACCCGGCCAAGGCGATCGCCCTGCTCGACGAGATGGGGCTGAAGCCCGGCGCCGACGGCAAGCGGGCAAAGATCACCTATCTGGTCCCGCCCTATGGCGAGGTCTGGATGCGCTTCGCCGAATACATCCGCCAGGCCCTGTCGAAGGTGGGCATCGAGGTGGTGCTGGAGGCGATCGACGTCGCCGGCTGGGCGACCCGGGTCGGCAACTGGGATTTCGAGGTCTCCGCCCCCTGGCTCTACCAGTTCGGCGACCCGGCGCTCGGCGTGTCGCGGACCTATGTCTCGTCCAACATCCGCAAGGGCGTGCTGTTCTCCAACACCTCGGGCTACAGCAATCCCAAGGTCGACGAGCTGTTCGCCGAAGCGGCGATCGCGGTCGACCCGGCGAAGCGCCAGGCGCTCTATTCCGAGGTTCAGCGCCTGCTGGTCGAAGAGGTGCCGGTGGGCTGGCTGGTCGAACTCGACTTCCCGACCATGTACGACAAGCGCTTCCATGACCTGGTGGTCTCGGCCATCGGCGTGAACGACGACTTCGATCAGGCCTGGTACGAGGGCTGAGCATGTACCAGGCCATCGCGGCGGCGGCGGCCCGGCTGGTGAAGATCGCGGTGATGATCCTGATCATCGCGACCTTCAACTTCCTGCTGGTCCATGCCGCCCCCGGCGACCCGGCGGCCGTGATCGCCGGCCAGTCGGGCGCTTCGGATGAAAAGCTGATCGCCCAGATCCGGGCCGAATACGGGCTGGACCAGCCGCTTCATGTTCAGCTGACCGACTATCTGGCCAAGGTCGCGAGTTTCGACCTCGGCTATTCCTACCGTCAGCGCCAGCCGGTTTCGGTGCTGATCGGCGAGCGCCTGCCCGCCACCCTGCTGCTGACGGTGACCGCCTTCCTGCTGGCGCTGGCCATCGGCAGCCTGCTCGGCACGCTCGCCGGCATGCGCGCCGGGCGCTGGACCGATACGGTGATCTCGGTCCTGGCGCTGCTGTTCTATGCCATGCCGGTCTTCTGGCTGGGGCTGATGCTGGTGCTGATCTTTTCGGTTCAGCTGGGCTGGCTGCCGGCCTTCGGCTTCGCGACCATCGGCCCCAGCCTCACCGGCCTCGATCTGGTGCTGGATGTCGCGACCCATATGATCCTGCCGGTCACCACGCTGGCGGCCATCTATCTTGCGATCTACGCCCGGCTGATGCGGGCCTCTATCATCGAGGTGGAGCACCAGGATTACGTGAAGACCGCCCGGGCCAAGGGGGCGTCGCGCGGCCGGATCATCCGCCATCACATGCTGCGCAACGCCCTGCTGCCGGTGATCACCTTCGCCGGTGTTCAGGCAGGCGCGCTGATCGGCGGCTCGGTGGTGGTGGAAACCGTCTTCGCCTGGCCCGGCCTCGGCCGGCTCACCTTCGATGCGGTGATGCAGCGCGACTATCCGGTGCTGCTCGGGATCTTCCTGGTCATGTCGGTGCTGGTGATCGCGATCAACCTGCTGACCGATCTGATCACCCGGATCATCGATCCGCGGCTGGCCCGGGCCGGCTGACCGCCACACCAGATCAGGATGTGCAGACCCATGCGGGCCTTCTTCTCCGCCTTCTTCCGTCACCCGAGCGGGATCACCGGTGCGGTGCTGCTGGCGCTGGTGGCGGGGCTTGCCCTTGGCGCGCCGCTGCTGTTTCCGGTCGATCCCTGGGAAATGGTCGGCGCCCCCTTCGAGCCGCCGCTGTCCGAGGGGCTGATCTTCGGCTCGGACACGCTGGGCCGCGACGTTGCCGCCGGCATCGCCTGGGGGGCGCGGGTGTCGCTGATCATCGGCATCGCCTCGGCCGTCTCGGCCGCCGGCATCGGGGTGATCGTGGGTGCGGCCGCCGGCTATTTCGGCGGGCTGGTCGACGATGTGCTGATGCGGATCACCGAACTGTTCCAGACCATTCCGGGCTTCGTGCTCGCCATCCTGCTGGTCGCGATCCTCTCGCCCGGCATGGAGACGGTGATCTTCTCCATCGCCGTGGTCAGCTGGCCGCCGCTCGCCCGGCTGACCCGGGCCGAGTTCATGAGCATTGCCACCCGCGATTTCGTCCATGCCGCCCGCTGCCAGGGGGAAAGCGCGCTGGCGATCATCATCCGCCACATCCTGCCCAATGCCGCCTCGCCGATCGTGGTTGCGACCTCGCTGACGGTGGCGACCGCGATCCTGATCGAAAGCGCGCTGTCTTTCCTGGGGCTGGGCGATCCGAACGACATGTCCTGGGGGTTCATGGTCGGTTCCGCCCGCACCGTGATCCGCCAGGCCTGGTGGACCAGCGTGTTTCCCGGCCTCGCCATCCTGCTGACGGTGGTGGCGGTCAACCTGGTGGGCGAGGCGCTGAACGATGCGCTGAACCCGCGCATCTCCCGCGCCCGCGGCACCCAAGGAGGACAGTGACGGTGACAGGAACCTCCCTCCTCGACATCCGCGATCTTTCCATCGCCCTGCCCCGGGGCGGCGACCGGGCACGGGCCGTGGATGGGGTCTGGCTGTCGGTCGCGGCTGATGAAATCGTCTGCCTGGTGGGCGAAAGCGGCTCGGGCAAATCGATGACCGCCCATGCGGTGCTGGGCCTGCTGCCGCCCCGGGTGCGGCTGGCCGGCGGCGAGATCCGGTTTCAGGACGACGATATCGGCCGCCTGGACGAGGCGGCGCTGCGCCGGATCCGCGGCGCCGATATCGGCATGATCTTTCAGGAGCCGTTGAGCGCGCTGAACCCGTTGACCCGGGTCGGCGACCAGGTGGCGGAGGCCATGGCGATCCATGGCCGCCTCGACCGCGAGGGCCGCCGCAGGCGGGTGGCGGAGCTGTTTGCCGGGGTCGGCCTGCCCGACCCCGAGACCATCGGCCGGCGCTTCCCCTTTCAGCTGTCGGGCGGCCAGCGCCAGCGGGTGATGATCGCCATGGCGCTGGCCAATGATCCGGCGCTGCTGGTGGCGGACGAGCCGACCACCGCACTCGACGTCACCACCCAGCGCCAGATCCTGGACCTGATCCGCGCCCAGCAGAAGGCGCGGGGCATGGGCGTGCTGTTCATCACCCATGATTTCGGCGTCGTCGCCGACATCGCCGACCGGGTGGTGGTGATGCGCCATGGCAGGGTCGTGGAGGCGGGCCCCGGCCGCACGGTGCTGGCCCGGCCCTCCCATGCCTATACCCGCAGCCTGATCGAGGCGGTACCCGGCCGCGCCGGCCCGAAGCCCGTGGCCGATGCCACAACCAAAACTCCGGTCATTCTGGAACTCAACAACCTTCGGAAGCAGTATACCAGCCGCACCGGCTTTCGCAGCCGGCGGGTGGTGAACGCCACCGACGATGTCACGGTGGCGCTGCGGGCCGGCGAAAGCCTGGCGGTGGTGGGGGAAAGCGGCTCGGGCAAGTCGACGCTGGCCCGGATGGTGATGGCGCTGACCCGCCCCGATGGCGGCGAAATCCTGTTCGAGGGCCGGAATGTCGCCGGGCTGGGCGGGGCCGCGCTCAAAACCTATCGCCGCCGGGTGCAGATGGTGTTCCAGGACCCCTTCGCCTCGCTCAACCCGCGCCACAGGGTGGGCGATGCCATCGCCCGCGGGCCGATCGCCTTCGGCACGCCCAGGGCCGAGGCGATGGCGATCGCCGCCCGGCTGCTGGAACGGGTGGGGCTCGACGCCTCGGCGGCGGCGCGCTATCCGCATGAATTCTCGGGCGGGCAGCGCCAGCGGATCTGCATCGCCCGGGCGCTGGCGCCGGAGCCGGCGATCCTGGTCGCCGACGAGGCGGTCTCGGCGCTGGATGTCTCGGTGCAGGCGCAGATCCTGGCCCTGCTCGCCGATCTGAAACGCGAGCTCGGCCTCGCCATGATCTTCATCACCCACGACCTCCGCGTCGCCGCCGAGGTGTCGGACCACACCATCGTGATGCGCCATGGCCGCATCGTCGAACAGGGCCCGACCGCGGCGCTGTTCGCGAACCCCGCCCACGACTATACCCGCGATCTTCTGGCCGCCATTCCCGGCCGCGCGATCTTCGCCGCCCGTCACGGGGCGGCATCGGACGCGCCCGCCCCCGCTTGACAGGTACGCTCATGACCGTCTCTCCATACGATGTGCTCGACCCCGAGATCGCGATCTTCGTCCGCCGGATGATCGCCGACGCCTCGGCCCACCCGCCCCGCGAACAGCTGACCCCGCCCGAGGCGCGGCGGGTGGCGGAAATCGTCCGCCAGCCCTGGACCGAGGGCGGGCCGGTGATGGCAAGCCGCGAAGACCATATGATCCCGACCCGCCACGGCCCGGTCCGGATCCGTTTCCATCGCCCCGAAGGGCTGGCGGCGCCGGCACCGGCGCTGATCTACATCCATGGCGGCGGGTTCGTGCTGTTCAGCCTGGACACCCATGACCGGCTGATGCGCGAATATGCCGCCCGCGCCCGGATGGTGGTGATCGGCATCGACTATTCCCTGGCGCCGGAAGCCCGCTTCCCGCAGGCGCCGCAGGAGGTGGTGGATGTCGTGCGCGCCATCCATGCCCGCGCGGCCGAATTCGGCCTCGATCCGGACCGGATCGCGCTTGGCGGCGATTCGGCCGGCGGCAACCTCACCGTCTCGGCCTGCCTGACCTTCCGCGATGCCGGCGAGGCGCCCGTCGCCGCCATGGTGCTGAATTACGGCGGGTTCTCGATGGATCTGGTCAGCCCGTCGGTGCTGCGCTGGGGCGGCGGCAACTATCTGCTCACCACCCATATGATGCTCTGGTTCCTGATGAATTACGTGTCGGACCCCGAGCAGCGCTTCGACCCGCGGCTGCGCGTGCTGGATGCCGATCTGACCGGCCTGCCGCCGGCCTGGATGGTGATCACCGAATGCGACCCGCTTTATGACGAGAACCTGGAGATGCGCGACCGCCTGGCCGCGGCCGGGGTTCCGGTCGGTGCGAAAGTCTATCCCGGCACGGTACACAGCTTCCTTGAAGCGGTATCGGTGGCGAAAGTGGCCGGCGCGGCGCTGGACGACACGGCGCTCTGGCTGAAACATACCCTTCGCCTGAACTGAGGGAGGCAGCGCCGATGTACACCCCCGCCGCCTATCTGGAAGAGCGGCCCCGGATCATCCACCAGGCGATGCGGGCCTGGAGCTTCGCAACCCTGGTCTCCACCGGTGCCGACGGGCCGGTCGCCACCCATCTGCCGATGCTGGTGGACGAACGCCCGGATGCGCCGCCGCGGCTCGTGACCCATATGGCGCGCAACAACGAGCAATGGCGCCATTTCATCGGCGGGGAAACCCCGGCCCTTGCGATCTTCCAGGGGCCGCACGCCTTCATCTCGCCGTCCTGGTACGAAGACCGGATGACCTTCCCGACCTGGAATTACGCCGCCATCCACGGCATCGGCCGGCCGCGTCTGGTGGAAGAGCCGGAAGAGATCCTGGCCGTGCTCCGCCGCACCGTCGCCCTCTGGGACACGCCGCTCGGCGGCCCCTGGTCGTTCGCGGCCATGCCCGACGCGCTGATCCTGCCCAGGCTGGAGCGGATCGTGGCGATCGACATGCCGCTCGACCGCGTCGAGGCCAAGTTCAAGCTGAACCAGGACAAGACCGCCGCCGACCGGGCCGGGGTGATCGCCGCGCTCGACGCCGCCGGTGACGATCAGGCCCGGGCCATGGCCGCCATGCTCCGCGCCTTCGAAACCGAGGGTGCCGACGCCCCCGGCGGTGCCACATTGTCGGGGCGATGAGCCCCTGATTTCCGTCTTTCCCCCAACCTGCCGGAGGGTCCTTCATGACGACCGAGACATCACTGCCGACCACGCCGCTCTGGCAATGGGATGCGACCGATATCGCGGCCGGCATCCGCAGCCGGGCGATTTCGGCACGCGAGGCGCTGACCGCCTGTTTCGAGCGGATGGACGCCGTGAACGGCCGGATCAATGCCGTGGTGATCCGGCTGGACGAAAGCGCCTTCAAGGCCGCCGACCGCGCCGATGCGGCGCTCGCCGCCGGAGAGGAAGCCGGGCCGCTGCACGGCGTGCCGGTGACGATCAAGATCAATATCGACCTGGCGGGATCCGCCACCACCAACGGCCTGCCGGCGCTGGCCGGCAATATCGCGGCCGAGGATGCGCCGGTTTCCCGCAACTGGAAGCTGGCCGGCGCCGTGCCCTTCGGCCGGACCAATGCGCCGAGCCTGTCGATGCGCTGGTTCACCGACAACCCGCTGCACGGGGCGACGCTGAACCCCCACGCCCCCGGCCGCAGCGCCGGCGGGTCCAGCGGCGGGGCGGCGGCGGCGCTGGCGGCCGGCATCGGGCCCTTGGCCCATGGCAATGATCTGGGCGGATCGGTGCGGCTGCCGGCCTTCTGCTGCGGGGTGACCGGCATCCGGCCGACGCTGGGCCGGGTGGCGGCGTTCAACCCGTCGCTGGGGGTGGAGCGGATGATCGTCTCCAATCTGGCCGCGGTGCAGGGGCCGCTGGCGCGCAGCATCCGGGATCTGCGGCTGGGCCTGGGCGCCATGGCGGCACGCGACCCGCGCGACCCCTGGTGGGTGCCGGTGCCGGAACGGCCGCGGCGGCATGCGGCCCCGATCCGGGTGGCGCTGTTCGTGCCCGAGGGCACCACGCCGCCGGTGGCCGATGCGCTGCGCCTGGCGGCCACCTGGCTCGCCGAAGCCGGCTATGAGGTGGTGGAGGCGAGCCCGCCCAATTTCGCCGAAGCCCATCAGCTCTGGCTCGACCTTTTGTCCACCGAGAACCTGTTCGGCACCCGCGAAACCGCCCGGACCTATGGCGATACGGTGCTGAACAACATGGTCGACGCCATGGCGCTGGCCGGGCGGGAACTGGACCTGACCGGCTTCATCGCCGGCCTTGCCCGCCGCAACGCCATCCTGCGCAACTGGCTGGCCTTTTTCGAGCACACGCCCCTGATCCTGATGCCGGTGTCGCTGGAACCGGCGATGGACCGCGAGGCCGACCGCAAGCCCGCGGCGGAGCTTCGGCCGCTGATCGACGCCTTCGCACCGCTGAACGCCACCGCCATTCTGGGCCTGCCCGGGCTGTCGGTGCCGGTGGGTTTCATGCCGTCGCCCGACGGCACCGGCCGGGTGCCGCTGGGCGTGCAGATCGTCGGCGGCCGCTATGAAGAAGCGACCATGCTGGATGCAGGTGCGGCGATCGAGGCCCGGGTCGGCCCGACCCTGCCGGTGGATCCTCTCTGAACCGGGGCCCCTCTGAACCAGGTTGGGGGCTGCGCCGCCCGGCCGGGAATGCGGCCACACCAGGCGGATGGACGGATCGGCTTCGTTCGCCTAGCATGGGGGACGTTCACCCCACGAACGGCACCCATGCTGTCGCGGAGCGGCCGATGATCGACCCGGATTCGCCTGATTTCGTCGCATCCTTCGCCCGCGGCCTGAGCGTCGTGCGCGCCTTCGGCGCCGAGGCGCCACGCCAGACGTTGAGCGAGGTGGCGGAGCGCACGGGGCTGACCCGTGCGGCCGCCCGCCGCTTTCTGCTGACGCTGGAGGCGCTGGGCTATGCCCGCAGCGACGGCAAGCATTTCGAGCTGACGCCCATGGTGCTGGAGCTGGGCTTTTCCTACCTGTCGTCGCTGGACATGACCGAGGCGATCCAGCCCTGGCTGCGCCGGGTGAGCGACACGCTGGGCGAAAGCTGCTCTGCCGCCGTGTTGGACGGGATCGACATCATCTATGTCGCCCGCGCCGCCGCCCGCCACCGGATTCTGGCGATCAGCCTGAATGTGGGGGCAAGGCTGCCGGCCTGGTGCACATCCATGGGCCAGGTGCTGCTGGCCAACCTGCCGCCGGCCCGGCGCAACATGCTGCTGCGCGACATTTCTTTCGAGCCCCGGACCCCCCACAGCCTGGGCGACATGAAAAGCCTGGGCGACCGGCTGGCCCTGGTCCGCGACCAGGGCTATGCCATCGCCGACCAGGAACTGGAGCTGGGGCTGCGGTCGATCGCGGTGCCGCTGCACGACCGCACCGGCGTGGTGGTGGCGGCGATGAATGTCAGCGCCCAGGCGGCACGGGTGAGCGTGGAGATGCTGGAGGGCGAATATCTGCCGGTGCTGCTGGATGCCGCCCGCCAGTTCGAGGCGACCGAGCGGGTGCGGGGATGAGCGCTGCCGGCCAGACGGCCCGCGTCGCGGCGCTGGCATCCGTGGCCGGATCAGGGCAGACTGCCGCCCCATGACCCCGCCCGTGATCCATATCGATGCCGATGCCTGCCCGGTGAAGGCCGAAACCTACAAGGTGGCGCAGCGCCTGTCGCTGAAGGTGCGCGTGGTGGCCAATGCCTGGCTGAACGTGCCGCAGGACCCGAGGGTGGAGCTGGTGACCGTCGGCGACGGCTTCGATGCCGCGGATGACCGGATCGTCGCCGATGTCACACCCGGCGATGTGGTGATCACCGCCGATATCCAGCTGGCCGCGCGCTGCCTGGACGCCGGGGCGGCGGTGGTGGCGCCCGATGGCCGCGAATTCAGCCGGGCCAATATCGGCCAGGCGCTGGCGATGCGGGCGCTGATGGCCGATCTGCGCGCCGGCGCCGATCAGGGCGGGCTGAAGGGCCCGAAGCCGATGACCCAGCGCGACCGGTCCAATTTTCTCCAGACACTCGACCGGGTGATCACGCGACTGATTCGCGGCTGAGAAGATTAAAGCACACATATATCATCCATGATGATTGGTGTAAAAAAGGCGTCCACCACCAATATTTCGCACGTCGGTTTTTACACTTGATTAAACGGAAACCGGGATACTGGCGCCAGCTTCCCACAAAAAGACGGCGGCGCCTGCCATGCTGAACAGATTTGTTTCCAACCTGAAGATGACCCACAAGGTGGCGTCGATCGTTCTTCTGATGTCGGCCGTGACCGCGGCGATATCGGTGGTGTCTTAGAGCCCGTCCGGAAGGTTATTGAATCCGGTGAATCCGTTGTGATTCTATGCCGCGCCAGAGGAAATGGGAGCGGACAGAATGTGGACGACGGAA
>NZ_NYWI01000039.1:0-13966 GCF_002684955.1 Tistrella sp.
CCGCAATGGCGGGAGTCTGTTTGGCCCTCGCCGGGCGGGCGCTCCCGCGCCCTTGGCCCCCGCCGCAATGGCGGGAGTCTGTTTGGCCCTCGCCGGGCGGGCGCTCCCGCGCCCTTGGCCGCCGCCGCAATGGCGGCTTGCTCCCGCACGCGGCCGTGCGGGAGCGGAGCCTGTATGGCTGAGATCGAGCCTCTGACCGGTTCGCGGCTGGGGCGGTCAGCCGATAGGGGCGGTCAGGCCTGAGATGCGGATGGGGCTGCCGGGTTCCGGGCCGAAACTGGCGTAGATCAGGCTGGGGCGGCCCATGTCTTCGCCCTGCACCACCTGGATCGCCCCTTCCTCCAGCCAGCGGATGTCGCGCAGATAGCCGGCCAGCGCCGCCGCCGCGGCGCCGGTTGCCGGGTCCTCGTAGACACCGCCGATGGCGAAGGGGTTGCGGGCGTGGAAGCGGGTGAGGCTTTCCGCGGTCACGAAGATGAAGGTGGCGAGCGACTGTTCCGCCTGCAGCGCCGCACCGCGCGCAAAGGCATAGCCCAGCTGCGACAGGCGGCGGCGATCCTTCAGCGCCACCACCAGATGGTTGGCGCCGGCATGGATCAGCCGCACCGGCAGATGCGGGTCCAGATCCGCATCAGTCAGCCCGAATTCCTCCAGCACGCGCCGCACATAATCCGCCGGCGGCAGTCGGGTCCAGGTCGGCGGCGAGGTCAGCGCCGCGGCCCAGCCATCGCCTTCGGGGATCGCCTCGACCGTGATCCGGCCGGCATTGAGGGTAAGATCATAGACCCCCGCCCCCACGCGGGCGCCAAGGGCCGCCCCGAGCGCGATGGTGGCATGGCCGCAGAACGGCACCTCCTGGCGCGGCGCGAAATAGCGGACCCGCCAGCCGCCCCCGCTCTGATCGGGAACCGCAAAGGCGGTTTCGGAATAGCCGACCGCCTTCGCCACCGCCAGCATCGCCGCTTCCGAGGGCCAGCTGTCGGCAAAGACCACCCCGGCCGGGTTGCCGCCGTCGGCATCGGTGGTGGTCCGGGTGAAGGCGGCGATCTTCAGCACCGTATCGGGGGTCATGAGCGTCACTCCGGTTGCAGCTGCATTGAGGATGACCGTATGATGGTGACACTTGGCGCTCAATCTCTATTGTGTCACGGTACACTTTCAGCCGAAAGGCAGGACACGAATGCGCCGCCCCTCGGACTGGACCCCCCGCCTGGCTGCGGGTGACGGCGCGCTGGCCGAACGGCTGGCCGCAGCCCTTGCCGACGACATCGCCCGTGGCCGCATCGCCCCGGGCGACCGGCTGCCGGCCCATCGCGATCTGGCCTGGCGGCTGGAAATCGGCCTCGGCACGGTCACCCGCGCCTATGCCCTGCTGGAACGGCGCGGGCTGGTGGTGCCCGAACGCGGCCGCGGCATGTTCGTGGCGGTGCCGCCCGCCCAGCCCCCGGGGCCGGTGGATCTGTGCGTCAACACGCCGCCGCGCACCCTCGACACCCAGGCGCTGCGTGCCTCTCTGGCCCGGCTGGCGGCACGGATCGACATGTCGGGTTTCGGCAGCTACACGCCCTCCGCCGGCACGCCGCAGCATCGGGCGATGATGGCGCGCTGGCTGGCCCGCAACCGGCTGGAGCTGCCGCCGTCGCGGCTGATGCTCACCTCGGGCGCCCAGCATGCCCTGGCGGTGGCGATCGCCACCACCACCGGCGGCCGGCCGGGCACGATCCTGACCGAAAGCCTGACCTATCCCGGCATCATCACCATCGCCCGCCATGCCGGCCACCGGCTGCAACCGGTCATGGTCGACGACCAGGGCATGTGCTCCGACGCGCTGGACCGCGCCCTTCACACGGCACTGCGGGATGGGCGCCCCGGACAGCGGCTGATCTACGTCACCCCCACCCTGCACAACCCCACCGCAGCCAGCATGAGCCGCACCCGGCGCGAGGCGATCCTCAGCGTTGCCGCAGCCCATGATGCGGTGATCGTGGAGGACGACGTCTATGGCGTGTTTGCCGCGGGCGACATGCCGCCGCTGACCGCGCTCGCGCCCGATCGTTGCCTCTATGTCTCGGGCCTGTCGAAGAGCCTGAGCCCGGGGCTGCGCATCGGTGCCCTGGCGGTGCCGCCCGCCTTCCTGGAAGCCGCGGCCGATGCGCTTGCCGCCGGCGCGACCATGGCCCCGCCGCTCGGCTGCCTGCTGATGGAAAGCTGGCTGGAAGACGGAACCGCGGAGGCCGTGGAGCAGGCCGTCCGGGCGGAAAGCCGCGCGCGCACCCCCCTCGCCCGCCGGCTGCTCGGCAAACATGTCGCGCCCCAGGAAACACCCGGCTTTCACATCTGGCTGCCGATGCCGCGCCCGCGTGCCGAAGCCCTGGCCATCGCCGCCGCCGCGGCCGGCATTCGCGTCACGCCGCCATCGGCCCCCGTGATCGATGATCGCCCGGGCGCCCCTGCCGGCCTGCGCCTCTGCCTGAGCGGGCCATCGGCCGAGGCGTTGACCACCGCCCTCAACGACATCGCCCGTCTTGTTGAGGAACGGGACACGGATCCGGCTGCCTATGTTGCAATTTAGGCCAGACAACGGGAAGAAGTGACGACCAACATACGCTATGATGCGTCGCAGGCCCCCGACGGATGGGACGATGAGCCCCACAGCCTGCAAGGACATCATCATGCGCGGATCGATCAGACATCATGCGGCCGAGGCTGTCATGGGTGCGGCTGCCTTCCTGTCGGCAGCCCCGGCCGATGCCAAAAGCCTCGACTTCGACCTCACGGCCTACACCGACAACCAGACGCTGTCTCCCAGCTTCTATTGCGAGCAGACCGGCGGGTCCAGCACCACGCTCTCCTACCCCTACAAGGCTTCGGGTATCGAGTTCATGGGGACAACAGAGTCGGGCACCTGCGACGTCTCGACCTATCTGGAGCCGCACAGCGCCTTCAATTTTCACGCCATGGCCGGCAGCACCAGCGCCCGGGAAGTCTCCTATCAGATCAATCTCTACAATGACGAGATCGAGGGCACCCAGATCACCCAGCAGGCGGCGCAGTTCTTCACCTACGGCAATGCATCCTATGTGCTGAATTATGGCATCACCGACCTGCCGATGCCGTTCAACGACACCGCCTATCTTTATATCGGCAACGCCCAGTCCGACTGGATGGCGGAACTGACCGGCAGCAGCGGCTATGCCGGCATCACCTTCGGCGATCTGGTCCTGCCCGCCGCGCATGATGCCGGCATGTTCCAGATCTCCGACAGCTCCGCCGCCACCAGCAATCTGAAGGGGGTGTGCAGCACCAAGGTGCCGGGCGCGTTCAACTTCCTGTGCCAGGAAGCGGAGTACGGCGCAACCGCGCTGCAGAACGTGTCGCTGACCCAGAAGGATGTGATTTACGACCAGCTGCGCATCGGCACCCGCTATTTCGACATCCGGCCGGGCTATCCGATCGGCGATGCCAAGGCCACCGATGCCAATACCACGCATATCCACAACTTCATTCCGGGCGCACCGCTCGCCGGCATGCTCGACGATGTCTCGCGCTTTCTGAGTGAGCATGACGGCGAAATCGTCGTGCTGCGGATCCAGAGCAACGGCATCGATCACGGCTATTATCAATTCATCTCCAGCACGGATCTGACCGCGGCGCTCGATCGCCATATCGCGACCGGCATCGGCTATCGGCTGGTCGATGACCTCTCGACCCTTTCGGGCCAGTCGCTGAAATCAATCGTCGGCGCCGGCAAGCGGGTGATCGTGGTCTATGGCGCGGAGAAATCCGCAACCAACCCGACAGGCATCCCGAACATCAACGACAGCTATGACGACAACGATTATCAGTCGTCGATCCACAGCCCCACAGCGGTCAACGACGACGTTGCCACCACACTCGGGAACTGTTCGGGCAGCGGCGACCAGTACACGCTGCTGCAATTGCAGGACACCGCCAGCGGCGCATTGTTGCCCTTCTATACCCAGGCGCAGTACTCGCCGCTGATCCTCGATGCGTCAGAGGTGATCGGCAACAGTGACTTCGGCAACATCCTGCAGGGCACCAAGCCCTGGTTCGATGCGGTCAACTATCCCTGGCTGCAGAGCAGCGCCGCACTTGCCGACCTCGTGGCCTGCCACATGCCGGTGGTGATCCAGAATGATTTCGTGGACGTGGCCCTCACCTCGCATGCGATCGGGCTGTCCAAATACCGCCACGATAATTGAACCCGGCGGTCAGGGCCGGTGGCACCGGGTGATCGCGCGATAGTCCTTGCGCGGTCCCCGCACCCGGATGTCAGTGGTGAACGCCTGCGGCAGGTCCAGCCGGATGGTCGCCTCGTAAAGATCGGCGCCGCAGAGATGGCTGTCGGCCGCCTGCAGGCCGCCCGCGTCATCGGCCGCAAAATCCAGCGTCACGAAGCGGGCGCCGGGGGTGGCGCCGTCGGCGAAATCGATCGCAATCCGGCCATCGCCCAGCAGCCGCCAGGTATAGGCGCGAAACACATCGAGCCGGCGGCCATCGGGCAGTTCCAGCGTGCCGGTCTCGCGATAATGCAACGCGCTGCGGTCGTCGCCTTGGGTGAACACCGCCTCGCCGCTCATCCGGCCCTGATCGGGGATCTCTCGCGCAAGCCGCCAGACCCCGGCCAGGCCAGCAAAGGCCGCCGCCACTTCCACCCGTTTCAGTCCTCCTGCAGCCGACCGGCCCCTTCGTGGCCGAACACGTCCTGACCGAACAGCACCGCCACCTCGGCCAGGGTGCCGAGGGCGATGTCGGGCCGGGCATGCCGGCCGCTCAACCGATATTGCGCCGGAAGCACCGGCCCATGCCAGAGGAAGCGGCCGAGCGCGGTGCCGTCATGAAGCAGATCGGGCATCACCCCCAGCTTTTCCGCCAGCGCATCGCACATGGCGGGATAGTCGGCATGGGGGAATTGCGGCCGCGGCCGGGCATCGCGGATCGCCCGTTCCGCGGCAACGGCGCGCTCCAGGTCGAACGGATCGGGCCGGGGCAGTTTCCCCGCCAGCACCGCCGCCGCCCAGCGGGCCTGAAGCTCCATCACCCCGAAATAGGGGCCGCGATACATGCCCACGAAAGCCAGATCGGGCACGCCCACAGGGAAGACGCAATGGCCGAGCAGAACCGGCTGCAGCCGGTCATGAGGGTCGTGACCGATCGCCTCCAGAATGCCGGGGGCCAGCATGGCGAGGGAGGGGCGGTAGCCGGTGGCGCAGATCAGCACGTCGAACCGGCTCTCGCGCCCGCCTTCCTGCAGGGTGAGCCTGGCCGGGTCGAAATCCGCCGCCCGCGCCAGCTCCAGCCGGCCCGACCGCACGGCTGCCGGCAGGGCATCCGAGATCACCATCGGCGCCGCCAGATCGTCCTCGGGCACATCGAGCAGCGGGTGCAAAAGGCGCTGATCACCGGCGATGCCGTCGAGCCAGGACCAGCGTTCCCGCCCGGCGGTCGCCCCGTCCAGCGCGGCCAGACGCTGGGCCCGGGCGCGGGAATTGATCACCAGATCCATCGGCAGACGCAGGCGGACGCGGTCGTCGCCGGCATCGGCCGGCACGAAGCCTGCCTCGGGCAGCACCGGCACCGCCCGCGGCACATACCAGGCCGGCCGACGCATCAGCATCACCGTGCGCTCGGCCACCCCGGCAATCTCGGCGGCGATGTCGGCCCCGGAAAAGGCGCTGCCCAGCACCGCCCCCCGCCGGCCGGCAAAGGCGGCCGGGTCCCGATAGGCGGCGGCATGCATCACCGGCCCGCCGATCGTCAACCCCTGGGGCATCAGGGCCTCGGCGAAGACGCCCGAGGCCACGATCACCGCATCGGTGTCGTGGGTCTCGATCCGTCCGTCCGCTTCCACCATCAGGCGGAAGCCGGGGGTGCGCGGGATCACCGCCATCACCCGGTGGCCGGGGCGGATCGCCTCGTCCAGGCCGAAACGGACGGCATAGCCGGCAAGATAGGCGGCAACCCGCCGCCCCTCGGGGAAAAGCGGCGTGGTGCGGTCGTGGGGATGGTCGGAAAAGACGCAGCTGTAGCGCGACAGATTGGTGCGGAGACTGTTCCAGACCAGACCGGGTTCTGTCCACAACCCGCCCGGCCGGTCCTTGGCTTCAAAGGCGACCGCTTCCAGCCCCTCTTCGCGCGCGGATTTGAGCGCGGCAAGACCTGCGGGCCCCGCCCCGATGATCGCGACCCTGCGTGCCAACTGCCCGTCCCTCATCCCTCGGTCGATGCCGTGTCCGGAAACCTCCGCCAAAAATCAGAGAGCCTGATCCTGAGGCGCGATCATCCGTGAATGATCATAAACCAGACGTCACCAGAGATGCGAGAGCCGAGGGACGGGAAAGTTCAGCCGAGGCGCGCCAGGATCTGATCCTCGGCCACGGTGTCGCCCTCCGCGACCAGGATTTCGGTCACGGTGCCGTCCAACGGCGCATTGACCGGGATCTCCATCTTCATCGATTCCAGGATCAGGATCGGCTCGTCGGCCGCAACCCGGCCGCCGGCCGGCACCTCGATCTTCCACACCTTGCCGGCGATCTCGCTGCGGATCACGGTTTCGGCCATGGCACGTCTCCTCGTTTCTTCTGGGGGGATAGTCTCTTCAAGCGGGCGGCGGCCGGTCAGGACGCCAGGATCTCGGCCGTCAGCCCGGTATGGACCCGGCCGGCGCGGAAGGCCGGATGGCCGATGGCCCGGCGCAGGAAGGGGATGTTGGTCCGGATGCCCTCGATGACGAAGCCGGCCAGTGCGGCATCCAGCCGGTCCAGCGCCTCGTCGCGGGTGGCACCGCGCGCGATCACCTTGGCGACCAGCGGATCGTAGAACGGCGTCACCCGGCCGCCCTCGCGATAGCCGGAATAGACCCGGACGGCCTCGGCTACCGGGGCCACGAAGCGGGTCAGCCGGCCGGCCGAGGGCAGGAAGCGCACGGGATCTTCGGCATAGATGCGGGCCTGCACGGCATGGCCGCGCGCCTCGGGCCGCCGGGGCAGAACCTGGTCCAGCGGCTCACCCAGGGCCAGGCGGATCTGGGCGGCGACGATGTCGGTGCCGGTCACCTCTTCGGTGACGGCGTGTTCCACCTGCAACCGGGTGTTGACCTCCAGGAAGGCGAAGCCCGTGCCCTCTTCCCACAACATCTCGACCGTGCCGAGATTGTCGTAGCCGAGCGCACCCATCATGCCGGCGATACGGTCGCCCAGCGCCGTGACCTCGGCCCGGTCGAGCCCGGGGGCCGGCGCCTCCTCGATCACCTTCTGGTGGCGGCGCTGCAGCGAACAGTCCCGTTCGGACAGGCAGACCGCCCCACCCCGGCCATCGGCCAGGATCTGGAATTCCACATGGCGCGGCCGTTCCATCAACCGCTCCAGATAGATCTCGGCCGAGCCGAAACTGCGCGCGGCCATGGTCCGGGCCCGCTCCAGCGCCTTGTTGAGCTCCGCCGCATCGCGCGCCGCCAGCATGCCGATCCCGCCGCCGCCCTGGGCGGGTTTGACCAGGACCGGATAGCCGATGGCATCGGCGGCGGCACGGGCCTCGGCCGGATCCGCGCCCAGAAGGCCGCTGCTCGCCCCCATCGGCATGCCCTGTCCGGCCATCAGCCGGCGGGCCCCGGTCTTGTGGCCCATCGCCTCCAGCCAGCGGGCATCGGGGCCGATGAAGCAGAGCCCGGCCGCGCGCACGGCGGTGGCGAAGGCGGGGTTTTCCGACAGGAAGCCATAGCCGGGATGCACCGCTGTGGCGCCGGTGGCCGCCGCTGCCTCCAGCAGTTTCGGGATCGACAGATAGCTGTCGGCCGGCGTCTCGCCACCCAGCGCATAGACGTCGTCGGCCAGATCCAGCCAGGCCCCCTCGGCATCGGCATCGGAATGGACCACCGCCACGCCCAGCCCCAGGCGCCGGCAGCTTTCGATGACGCGCGGCACCACCGCGCCCCGATTGGCGATCAGGACCTTGGCAGACATGGGCGTTTCCCCGGCAGATTATTTTAAACGTTTGTTTGCCTTGAAAGGCTAGCCCATGGCCCGGGGTGAGACAAGCGCCATCCCCATCCCGTCCTCGACGGAATTGACAGGAATAATGTTACGTTATTACATTGCAGACATGATCGATGCCGCCGCTCTGCCCCATCCTCTGTCGCCCAAGGTCACGCTCCTGCGCCCGCATGCAGAGAGCGCCCCCGCTCTGCCGTATCTGCCGGGTGTGGTGGTCACCAGCTGCGACCGCGCGCCAGGCCTGGCGCTGGCCGTGCGGGACACCGCAATCGGCATCTGGTGGCGGGATCCGCCGTCGGTGGTGGCGCTGCTGGATCAGGCGGCAGATGCCGCCCTGCCCGACGGGCGGCTGACCGTCGGGACGGATCCCGCCACGATCGCCGCGGCTGCGGAGGAGCTGGTCGGCACCGGCAGTCTGGCGCCGCCGACGGCGCAGGCACTGATCGCCGACGTCACACAGGTGCTGACGCGCTTCGCCGCCGTCTCGCGCGCCCATCATCTGGCGATCCGGCTGGAGGTGGTGTCGGGCCCGGCCTGCCGGCGCTTTCATCAGGATCATGTCCGGGCGCGGCTGCTGTGCAGCTATCGCGGCCCCGGTACCGAACTGGCACCTGACACGGTGGACCGGGATGCCGGGCCGGCGGCCCTGTGCCTGGGCACCGGCCAGGTGGCGGTGCTGCGCGGCCATCGCCACCCGCTGGGCGCCGGCCGGGTGCTGCACCGGTCGCCCCAGGGGGTGAGCACCCCCCGGTTGCTGCTGGCGGCCGATGCCGACCCCGACTGAGGCTGTCGATTGATCCGGAGCACCGGCTTGCCGACAATGGCGGGATCCGCCATCGAGGAAGGCCCCGGCATGAGCACCGCCCGCGCACGGACGACGGCCCACAAGGCCGCCTCTTTCGGTGACCTGCTGCGCGACTGGCGCCAGCGCCGCCGGTTGAGCCAGCTGGCGCTGGCCAGCGAGGCCGAGATCTCCACCCGCCATCTCAGCTTCATGGAGACCGGCCGCGCCATGCCGAGCAGGACCATGGTCCTCAGGCTGGCCGAACAGCTGGAGGTGCCGCTGCGCGAGCGCAACGAGCTGCTGGTCGCGGCCGGCCACGCCCCGGAATTCGTCGAGCGCCGCCTGGACGATCCGGCGCTCGGCCCGGCCCGGCGGGCGGTCGATCTGGTGCTGAAGGCCCATGAGCCTTTCCCCGCGATCGCGCTGGACCGGCACTGGACGATCATCGCCACCAATGAGGCCGTGGCGCCGCTGCTGGAGGGGGTGGCGCCGCATCTTCTGGCCGGCGCCATCAATGTGATGCGGCTGTCGCTGCACCCGGAAGGGCTGGCACCCAGGATCCTGAATCTGGCCGAGGTCCGCGCCCATCTGCTCGACCGGCTGCGCCGGCAGATCGACATGAGCGCCGACCCGGTGCTGATCGATCTGATGGCCGAGGTGAAATCCTGGCCGGCGCCGATCCATATCGCAACCGCCGCCCTCGCCCACGACCCCTATGGCGGGCTGGTGGTGCCGGTGAAGCTGGCGAGCCCGGCCGGGCCGCTCACCCTGTTCAGCACCACCACCGTCTTCGGCTCGCCGCTCGACATCACGCTTGCCGAACTTGCGATCGAGACCTTCTTTCCCGGCGATGAAGCGACGGCCCGGGCCTTCCGCGGTCAGCGCCCGTAGCGCACCTCCAGCACGGCCTTGCCCAGCGCATTGGCATTGGCGAAGAAGCCGATCAGCGCCGGCATGGCCTCGGGCGTCGCCACCGGCAGGGCCTCGATGCCCAGCGCCGTCAGCGTGAAGACATAGCGATGCTCGCGCCCCTCGGGCGGGCAGGCGCCGCCATAGCCGGGGGCACCGAAATCGGTGCGGGTTTCGACCGCACCGGCGGGCAGGCGCCCGGCATTGCCCGAGGCGCCGGTATCGAGGCCCTGCGCATCGGCCGGGATGTTCGCCACCACCCAATGGGTCCAGCCGATACCGGTGGGGGCATCCGGATCATGCGCCGTCAGCACGAAGCTTCGGGTGCCCGCGGGCGCCCCCTCCCAGTTCAGCGCCGGAGACCGGTTGCCGCCGTCGCAGCCGAAGCCGTATGCAGCCGACAGCACCTGCGCGGCCGGCATCCGGCCATCGGGCATGTCGGGGCTGGTCAGGCGGAAGTCGCCGGCCGATGCCGGCATGGTGATCATGGCCGCCATGGCGGCGGCGGCGACGGCGAAACAGATCCTGGCAGGCATGGGGGAGCACCTCACAGCGGGTTGTCACACTCGCGATGGTGCCCGTGCATGCATGCCGTCGCGCGCCCGATCCGATCGTATCGCGTGCCGATCCGATCAGGCCGAGAGACGCGTCGGGGCCGGCTCGGTCTGGTCGCGAATCGCTGCGGATTCCGTCTGGTCGCGAATCGCTCCGGGCGGATGGCCGAAGCGCTGACGGAAGCGGGCGGCGAAGCGCGAGGGACTGTCATAGCCGACCAGCGCTGCGATGGTGGCCACCGGCTGGTCCGTCACCTGCAGCAGCATCAACGCATGGGCCATGCGGGTCTCGGTCACCAGATCGGTGAGCGAGGTGCCCTCGGCCGCCAGCCTGCGGCGCAGCGTCGCCTCGCTCATGGCAAGCTGCGAGGCGACCTCTGCCGCTCGCCAGGGGGCCGCCAGATCGCCCGCGACCAGGACGCGGATCCGCTGCGCAATGGCCGGCGGCACCGGCGGCGGGAAGGTACCGCCATGATGGGCGATCCAGCCCAGAACCTCGCGCATCCGCTGCACGGCCACGGTTTCCGGCACCGCGGCCGGATCGGCGACCGCCGCCCGCGCCCGCTCATAGGCGTCAAGAAAATCCGGCGCCATGGCCGGGATGGCGAGGGCTCGGGCAATCGGCCGCACGGCGTCGGGCACCGCGAAGCCCGCGATCACGGCCTGATCGATGACCAGGAAATCGGCGGCATAAACCCCGCTGTCCGGTCGGTTGACCACGTCGAAGACCTCGCCTCCCGCAATCGCCGCCGCCCCGCCGGCCGGGATCACCGTCTCGGCCCCGGCCGCGCGCAGCAGCTTGAGACCGCGGCGGACCACCATCAGTGTCGGCTGATCGACCGCAATCCGGGTCAGCAGCAATTCCCGGCGCTGCAGCACCCGGGCGATCACTCCCACCCCATTGCGCAGAATCACCCGGCGATCCGTCAGCATGTCTTTCACCTCTCACCGCGCCTGCGATCGCCCCGGGGCGTGGCGACGGGGCTTCCCGTGCACGCCCGGCGCGCTATGCTGCGACCCCGACGAGATTCCTTGCCCGGGCCGATGCTGTCCGGACAGTCTTCCCCCGCCGGCACCGGCTTCGCAAGGCTTGCATGTTCATGGCGCTCTCCACACAGGCGCGCGGCACCGCGCTTGCCACCGCAGGCATCTTGACCCTCACGCCAGACACGCTTCTGGTGCGGTTGATCGCCGCCGATCCCTGGCTGCTGCTGTTCTGGCGCGGCGGGCTGATGGCGCTGACCATCCTGATCGCCTGGTGGGCGGTGACCCGCGAACCGCCCTGGCGGGCGCTCACCCGCATCGGCCGCACCGGCTGGGCCTCGGGCATGGCGCTGGGGCTGGGATCCGTCTGCTTCATCCTGTCGCTGAACTACACCGCGGTCGCCAACACGCTGGTGATCATTTCCTCCGGCTCGCTGTTCGGTGCGCTGCTGTCGCGCGCCTTTCTGGGCGAGCCGGTGCCGCTGCGCACCTGGGCCGCCATCGGTGCGGCCCTGGCGGGCATCGCCCTTCTGGTCTTCGGCGGCCGGATCTTCGGCGACGACGCGGCCGGCCAGACCGGCAGCCGGCTGGGCGACCTGATCGCGCTGGTCGCCGCCCTGCTGATGGCGATCCATCTGGTGATCCTGCGCGCCAGCGGCGGCCGTATCCCATCAACCCCCGTGGTGGGGGTGGGCGGGCTGACCTGCTGCATCACCGGCCTTGCGGTCGCACTGGGCCTTGGCCTGCGGCCGCTGCTGCCGGATGCGGATGTCGTGCCGCTGGTGCTGGTCTACGGGCTGGTGGTGCTGCCGGTCTCTTTCGCGCTGATCTCGTCCGCGCCCCGCTACATCCCGGCGGCTGAGGTCAGCCTGATCATGCTGGCAGAGGCGGTGATCGGCCCGTTCTGGGTCTGGCTGGCGGTCGATGAAGTGCCGCCCACCGCCACCTTCGCCGGCGGCGCGGTGGTGCTGACCACCCTGATCCTGCACGGCATCGCCGGTTTCCGCGCCGAGCGGCGCCGGCGTCTGGCCTGAGGGTCAGCCGGGGCTCCGGCGCATCAGCGCGGTGGCGAGCCCCGCCCCGATCATCAGCGTGCCGCCGGTGCGGTTGACCGCCCGCTGCACGGCCGGACGCCGGATCACCCGCCGCGCCCGCGCGGCCCCCAGCCCGTAGAGCGACACATTGAGGACGGCGAGGCCGATGAAGGTCGCCTCCAGGATCGCCATCTGCGGCAGCAGCGGCGCCGTGGGGTCGATGAATTGCGGCAGGAAGGCCACGAAGAACACGATGCCCTTGGGGTTGAGCGCGGTCACCAGCCAGGCATGCAGGAACACCCGGCCGAGCCGGGTTTCAGCGGGCGGCGCCTCGGCGACCAGCCCCGCCGCATCGACGGCGACCGGCGCCCGCCAGAGCTTCAGCCCCAGCCAGACCAGATAGGCGGCGCCCGCGATCTTCACGATGGTGAAGACGGTGGCCGAGGTGGCGAGCAGCGCCCCCATGCCCGCCATCGACGCCGTCATCGCGGTCAGATCCCCCAGCGCCACCCCGCCCACCACCGCGCCGGCGGTGCGGCGGCCATGGGACAGCGCATAGGAGATGACCAGCAGCACGGTCGGCCCCGGCATGACGAGCAGCGCCGCCGAGGCGGCGGCGAAGGCGATCCAGGTTTCGGGCGACATGAAAAACTCCCCTCCCGATGGTCTCGGGAGAGGAGCAATCCACGGATCCGCGTCCGCGACAAGAGGCAGTTGGTCTCAGTCCGCGAAGGCAGAGCCCGGTCTCAGTCCGCGAAGGCAGAGCCCGGTCTCAGTCCGCGAAGGCAGAGCCTTCGGGCCGCGGCTGGGTATAACCCAGGCGCAGGTTCAGCTTCTCCAGCAGGTCGATCGCCGCCTCGGCGATGACCGTGCCGGGCGGGTAGACCGCGGCGGCGCCGCCGTCCAGCAGGGCCTGGAAATCCTGGGGCGGGATCACGCCGCCGACCACGATCATCACATTGTCCTTGCCCTGGGCATCCAGTTCCGCCCGCAGTTCCGGCACGAGCGTCAGATGGCCGGCGGCCAGAGAGCTGGCGCCCACGACATGGGCATCGGTTTCGGCGGCGGCCTTGGCCGCCTCTTCCGGGGTCTGGAACAGCGGGCCGATCTCGACGTCGAAGCCCAGATCCGAGAAGGCCGTGGCGATCACCTTCTGGCCGCGGTCATGACCGTCCTGGCCCATCTTGGCGAGCATGATCCGCGGCGCGCGGCCGTCCAGATCCTTGAAGGCACGGATCATCTCGCGCGCCCGCTCGACCACCGCATTGCCCTCGCCCACTTCCGGCAGATAGATGCCGCTGTTGACGCGGATCTGCGCGGCATGGCGGTTGAAGACCTTCTCCAGCGCGAAGGAAATCTCGCCCACCGTCGCCTTGGCGCGGGCGGCCGCGACCGAGAGTTCCAGCAGGTTGCCATTGCTGCGGGCGCCGGCTTCCAGCGCGGCCAGCGCTGCATCGACATCGGCCTGGCTGCGCTCGGCCTTCAGCCGCGCAAGCTTTTCCAGCTGCTGGCGCCGCACACCCTCGTTGTCGACCTTCAGCACCGGAATGTCGTCTTCCTGATCCGGACGGTAGCGGTTGACGCCGACCACGCTCTGCCGGCCGCTGTCGATCCGGGCCTGGGTGCGCGCGGCGGATTCTTCGATCCGCAGCTTGGGCACGCCGGCCTCGATCGCCTTGGTCATGCCGC
>NZ_NYWI01000040.1:0-230664 GCF_002684955.1 Tistrella sp.
CACGGTTCCATTCATCCCTCCCAAGCCAGCAACGTCGACAACGAGAGATTCAGACTTTTTCCGTCCTGTCACGCACAGTTTCACCCGATTGCCCTGCCGCCTGGCCCGACGGGGCTTTCGTGCCACCGGGATTTCGTGCTACCTAAGAGCAGCCGCCCGTCCCGGCCTGCCGGAGCCTCGCTCCCGCCCGCCCGGAGGCGCCCGGTGTCCCCGTAGCTCAGCAGGATAGAGCACAGGATTCCTAATCCTGGGGTCGCAGGTTCGAATCCTGCCGGGGACGCCATATTTCCAAGAGCTTAGTTTGTTGCATGTCACGGGCTTTACAGTTTTGCCCGGAGGCGTTTTACAGCCGGAGCCTCTCGGGGGCCTGTTGTGCTCTGACCTTGTTCGGCCACCGTGCTGCGGATCCGATGCAAATTTGCACGGCGTGGGGCTTATTCCATGCCGGCCGGCGCCCCCTCCAGTCGCCTGATTGCCTTCTCCGCCCGGGCCTTCCGATCCGCCTGCTCGATATACTTTCGCAGGGCCGCCGTGGACTTGTGCCCGGTGATGGCCATGATGTCCGGTTCATCGCACCCCACGTCTGCAAGTATGGTGGCGGCGGTGTGGCGGACGCCGTGAAAGGTCAGGCCCGGCCGGATCCGGCCCTCTGCCTGCAGCCTGTCGCGCAGGCGAAAGAAGACGGTCTTGAAACCCTCGACCGTCAAGGGCCTGCCCCGCGCCCCGGTGACGATCGTCTCCGATGTCCGGGGCGTTGCGTCCAGGATCTCTTTCAGTCTGCGGTGCACGGGCACCCATATGGGCTCGCCGGATCCGCGCCCATGGTCTGCCGGTGCGTCACGATCCTGCCGTGCGGGTGGTGACCTCGTGCCGGCTGACCGGCCGGGCGGCCGGTGGGCTGCCCGATACCCTGGCCGCTGGTCTGGTGGCGGGGGATCATCCGGCCGACGAGGATTTTGAGCCTCTGGGTATGCTGTGGTTGCGGGCCGCCTTGCGGGCAGGGGGCGCCGGCTTCTCGCCGCCGGTGCCGATCCGGCGCCGCTGCTCCGATGGAGCGGCTTCGAAGGACATTTTGCCGGATCGCGCAGCCGGAGGGTGGCGCCGCAGGACGGGACGCAGCAGGACGGGACGTAGCAGGATGGGCCGATCGCCCGCTTCAGGAGATGCCATGACGGCAGACGTGGCAATGGATGCGCTCTCCCGCACCCTGCTTTCCCGCACCCTGGCCGCTATCGAGGGGGGCGGCGACAGCGGATCGTGAAGGCTGGGATCTGGGCCTCGAGATCGGCCGGCTGCGGGAGGTGGGGGTCTTGACCGCCTGCCTGCCGCCTGCGGAGGGTGGTTCCGGCCTGGGGCTCGGCCGCGATCCGCAGGCCACGCGGATGGCGTTCGACCTGCTGCTTCGCCTGGGGCGCGCCAGCCTGCCGGTCGCACGGCTGGTCGAGGGGCATATCGATGCGGTGAAGCTGGTGACGCTGCATGGCGGTCCGGCGCAGATCGTGGAGATGGCGGCCGGGGTGCGGGCCGGCGGCCTGCTCGGCGTCTGGGGGGGCCGATGATCAGCCGCCGCTGACGGCCGCGCCGTCCACCGCCGCGGATGCCCCACACCGGCTGAGCTTCACCGGGGCCAAACGCTTCGCGTCCGGGCTGGGCCTGGTCACGCAGGCAGTGGTGACCTTCCGCTTGGGGCAGGAGACGGCCACGCGTCTGGCGCTGCTGCCGGTCGCGGACCGTCGCCGGCATCGGCGCCAGGACTGGCGGGCGGCCGGCATGCGGGCGACGGCATCGGGCCGGCACGATTTCACCGGCCTTGAGGTCGGGCCAGGGGCGCTGCTCGGTGGGCCCGGCGACTATCAGCGCCCGCCCCATTTCGACGGTGGGATCTGGCGCTATTGCGTGGCCCATCTGGGCGGCGCCCAGGCGCTGACCGAGGCCTGGCGTCGCAGGCTGGAGGCCCGACGGCGACTTGACGACCCGTTTCAGCTTGCCCGCCTTGCGCGGGCGGTGGGGCTGGTTCAGGCCGCGGTCTCGCGGCTGGAGGTGGTGGCGCTGGCGATTGAAGCGGCTGGTGCAGACATATCCGTATCCGCCGCCTGCATCGACGCTGCGGTCACCGATGCGCTATTGGCTCGCCAACTGGTCGAAGAGGTCTGCGTCGAGGTGCTGCGGCTGTCCGAGGCGGCCCTCGGTACCGATGCCCATATGACCGACCAGCCGGTGGAACGCCTGCGTCGCGACCTGTCGCTGTTCATCCGTCAGGCGGCCCCCGATGCCCGCCTGGCCGCGCTGCCGGCGCGTCGCTGGCGGGTTGCGATCGAGGCGGGCTGTTCGATCGGCGAATTGACGCGGCTGCTGGCGGTAACCGCTGATCGGGTGATCGGGATCGATGTGTCCGGTGTGGCGCTGGAGATCGCCGCCCGCCGCTGTGCCGACCGGCCGAATGTGGCCTTCCTGCGGGCGGAGCTGCCGGAAGGCTGGCCGGCGCTTGCCGCCGATCTGATCATTCTGTCCGAGGTGCTCTATTTCCTGACCGCGGCCGAAATCGACCGGCTTGCGGCCCGGATCGCCGGGCTCTGGCCGGCGGATGGATATTGTCTGCTGGTGAACTGGCTGGGGCCAACGGAAGAGGCCTTGCAGGGGGAGGAAGCGGCCCGGCTGTTTCTGGCCCGGCTGGCGGCCCATGCCGGCCCCCTCGACTACGCGACCGGGGGCGGTGCCGGCTATCGGATCGATCTGGTCTGCCGAACCGGGGCGTTCAGCCGCGAAAGATCGTCCTGCGGTGGTAGCGCAGAAATTCCGGATGCGGCCGGAGATCCGGGATATCCGGCACCACCAGACGCCGGTCGGGATGGATGATCCGCAGGATCGTGTCCGGCACCCGGCCCTGATCGAGCAGCAGGCTGTGATCCTCGTCCACCGAGACCAGACCGTGATCGAACATCCAGTGCAGCGTGCCGGTCAGGGCCAGGCCGTTGCGTACCGAATCCGGCCCGTCATCGGCGACCGGCCGGATATGGGCGGCTTCGGCTTCGCCCAAACCGTCGGCATCGACAAGGGCAAGGCCGGTCATTGCGCAGCGCCGGCCATAGGCGCGGCGCACGACATCCGCGAAGGCGCGGTCGCGGAAGGGGCGGGTGACCAGGCGCTCGATCATCGGGCGGGGCGGGGCATCCTCGAAAATGGCCGGCGCCTCGCCGAAGCCGTCGAAGGGTGTCGCCGTTTGCGAGACGGTCACCGGTGGGGCGATCAGCCGACCGAAGCCGGCGGTAACGATGCGATCGAATTCCGCATCCGACAGATTGCGCACCGCACGGCCGAAAGCGCCCTTGCTGGTGCCGCCATCCTGTCGCGTCAGGCTGCGTTCATAGGTGTCGCCCGGGCCCGCCCGAAAGGGAACGGGGTGTTCGAGATCGAGATAGCCGTCGATCCGGGCATAGAAGTGATCGGGCCGGACCGGGTCGGGTTCGATCCCGGCCACCCGGGCGATGGCGAAATAGGCCTGCCGGCCGCCGCGGCTGCCGGGATCGGCCGAACGTCGGCGAGGTTCGTAATAGACGATCCAGTCGCCGAGCGCCGCCTCGACCTGGCGCAGATAGCTGCGCGGGAAATGGTAATAGCGCTCAGGCAGGTCGTCATAGCTCGGCGACACTCTGGTCGTGAACACCGCCTTGACCATGACCCGCCGGGTTCTCCCTGCCGCATCAACCATTGGAAGTTGTGAATGCGGCAAGGATACAGCAGCAGGTGGCGGTTCGACCAGGCCCCTCAGCCGCCGGCGAAGCGGGCGCGCTCGGTGCGGAAGGCCGCCCCCCGTGCCGATCCGGTGAACTGGTCGACATCGACCAGCGAGGCCGGGGTCAGAGGGGCGATGGCGCTGGCATTCAGCATGCGCTTGTTCATCCTGAGCGGTGTCGCCGGCTTGACGGCAAGCTCCGCCGCCATGGCCCGGGCGAGATCCAGGGCCGGGGTCGCGCCGTCGGCGATGCGGTCGACCAGGCCGAGCGGTGCCGCCTGCTCCGCCGTCAGCCGTTCGCCCAGGATCGCCATCCGGCGGGCCGGCTGCAGGCCGATGGCCGCCACAAGCCGCGGCAGGCAGCCCCAGCCGGGCGTGATGCCGCGGTCGATTTCGGGCAGGCCGAAGAGGGCACCGCTGCGCGCCACCCGGAAATCGCAGGACAGCGCCATCACCAGCCCGCCGCCCAGGGCATAGCCTTCGACCGCCGCGATCGTGACCGGCGGGGTCGATGTCCAGGCCTCGACCGCCTCGCCACCGGCCCGGGCGACGAGTTCGGCCAGGGCTTCGTCCGAAGCCTCGGCCAGGGCTGCGACACCATCATCCTTGAGGTCGAAGCCGCCGCAGAAAGCGGTATCGGATCCGGTCAGGATGGCGACGGAGATATCCGGTCGCCGGGCCAGATGGCGGGCGGCATCCGCCAGATCGTGGAGCAGGGCAGGCGACAGCGGGTTCACCCGCCGGTCCGGCCGCGCAAAGCGCACCGTGGCGATCACGCCCGCGGTGGTGATGGTGACGGCGCCGGTTGCGGAGGCATAGGCGGGGGGTGCGACGGGCATGGCTGCGTCTCCTGGTCCTGTTGTGCCCGGGATCCTGCCGCGTCGGCGAGCTGCAGGCCAGCGCTCTGCAATCAGGGTCTTTACAGACCGACCGATCGGTTGGTTAAATGAGGCCATGACACACAGCCCTGCCCTTACCCACACGGCCGAGCCCTCCGCCCCCACACGTCGAGAGCGTGGGGAGGAAACCCGCATCCGCCTGATCGAGGCCGCAGAGGCGGCCTTCGCCGAGCATGGCTTTCACGGCATCGGCGTGGCGGCCCTTGCCCGTGCCTGCGGCCTGGGTAATGCCGGGTTGCTGCATCATTTCCCCAGCAAGGCGCGGCTGTACGCGGCGGTGCTGGAGCGGGTGGCGGCAGAGGCGGACGGGCTGCTGGTGGCGGCGCTCGATGTCGCCGGCGCCGACCCTCGCGATCGTCTGACGGCGATGATCGAAGTTCAGGCCCGGTGGACGGCCGACCGGCCGGCGGCGGCGCGGCTGGTGCTGCGCGAGCTGCTGGACAATGTCGACCGGGTCGGCCGCGCCCGCCATCTGCCGCTCAAGCCCTATGTCACGCGGATGTGCGACGAGATCTCGGCGGGGCAGGCGGCGGGGCTGGTGGCGCCCGGGCCGGCGGTGGTGCCGCTGACCCTGCTGCTCGGTGCCTTCGCCTATGGCCTGGCGGTCAGGCCCACTTTTGCCCAGATGCGGCCGGAAGATGCCGTACTGGCCGAGGATGCCGGCTTCGTTGCGGCGATCGCCGCCGCGGCCCGGACGGCATTGTTTTCCGGAGGACGCGCCCATGAGCCTGACCCCCGCCGGCAGCCTGCCGGCTGATCCGTCGCCCGGCCACGACATTGCCGACCGGCTGGAGCTGCTGCGCCGCGCCTGTGCCGGCCTTGCGGCCGGCCGGCCCGAGATGCCGGCGGCGCAGTTCGCAAACCCGGTTGCACGCTATGCCGATCCGGCACGGCTGGCGCAGGAGCAGCGGCTGATCCGGCGCTTCCCGCAGGTGGCCGCCGCGGCCGGTGAGATGACGAAGCCCGGCGACTGGATCGCCCGCGACATCTCGGGCGTGCCGGTGCTGCTGGTGCGCGACGAGACGGGCCGGGTGAATGCCTTCATCAATGCCTGCCGCCATCGGGGCGTGCGCCCGGCGGCCGACGGCTGCGGTGCCGGCCGGCGCAGTTTCACCTGCCCCTATCACGCCTGGACCTACGGCACCGACGGCGCGCTCAAGGCGCTGCCCAAGGCCTATGGCTTTCCGGATCTGGACCGTGCCGGCCGCGGGCTGGTCCGGCTTGCGGTGGCCGAGCGGGCCGGGTTGATCTGGGTGGTGACCGATCCGGGCCTCGCCGATCGGCCGGTCGATCCGCTGCTCTCCGGGGTCGCCGACGATCTGGAGGCGCTGGGCTTTGCAAGCCATGTTCCCCATGCCCCGCGCGATCTGCCGCTCGCCTGCGACTGGAAGCTGGTGCTCGATGGCTCGTTCGAGGCCTATCACTTCAAGATCGCCCACCGGGACACGATCGCGCCCATGTTCGCCGACAATCTTCAGGTCATCGACGAGTTCGGCCTGAACCGGCGGCTCTATCTGGTCAAGGCGGGGCTGGATCCGGCAGAGCCGCCGGCGGCCGAAAGCTTCGTCACCCGTGACTGGGGCAACATCTTCTATTTCGTCTTCCCCAACACCCTGATCCTGGTCCAGCCCGATCACGCCCAGGTGACCCGGGTGGAGCCGGCGGGGCCGGGGCAATGCGTGCTGCGCGAGGTGGCGCTGATTCCGGCGGCCCCGGACACTGAAAAGGCCGCCCGGCATTGGGCGCGCAATGTCGAGATCTATCGCGCGGCGCTGGGCGAGGATTACGCGCTGGCGGAATCGACCTGGTCGACGCTCGCCTCCGGCGCCAACGACACCCTGCTTTTCGGCGGCTATGAATTCGCCGCCGCCCGTTTCCACGATCAGCTGGAGGCGGAACTGGCCAGACTCAGAGGGTGAGGCCGGCCGCCCTGAGAAGCCCGGGGATGTCGGCCGGATAGACCGGCGCGTCGGCATGGATCAGCTCGGCCGGGTGCCACCAGCGGTGGTCCGCCAGCACCCGGCGTTCCAGCTCGGTCCAGTTGTCCCGGACCAGGGTATGGCGGCCCGACAGGCGGATCAGGAAGAAGCGCTCTTCTGCGAGCACGATCTCGCCATCGCTCATCCGCAGCTCGACCTCGTGTTCGAAGACGGCAGGGCCGGGGTGGTCGACCACCAGCCCCACCTCTTCGTACAGCTCGCGCACGGCCGCCTGCTCGAAGCTCTCGCCCGGCTCCACCCCGCCGCCGGGCGTGGCCCAGCAGCCCTGGCCGGCCGTGGGGCCCGACAGGAAGGTGAAGCGGAAGAGCAGGATCCGCCCGTCCCCGTCGACGACGAAGAGCCGGGCGACCGGGCGGCGGCGGTGTGCGGTCATCGGCCTGTTCGGGGATTCACGGCTTCAGGGCTTCACGGCCGCGGTGACGATCACCTCGACCCGGTATTCCGGCGCGGCCAGCTTCGCCTCGCCGGTGGCGCGGGCGGGGGTATGGCCGGGCACGACCCACTTGTCCCAGACCGCGTTCATCTCGGCGAAATCGGCCATGTCGGCCAGCCAGATGATCGCCTGAAGGATGCGGCTGCGGTCGCTGCCGGCCTTCTCCAGCAGGGCGTCGACCTCGGCCAGCGCGTCGGCGGTCTGCTCGGCGACGCTCTTGCCGGGCGTGCCGACCTGGCCGGCCAGCCAGACCATGCCGTTGTAGACGACCGCGTCGCTCATCCGCGGACCGGTGTCGATGCGGCGGATATCGGGGTTGGTGGCGTCGGTCATGGGATCGGCTCCTGGAAGTCTCCCGCCTGCGGGGAGAGGCAGTGGAATGACGGGGGCCGGATGGGGGTTCCGCCCGGCCCGGGATAGGTGTACCAGTGGGGCCGTCCCGCCGCCAAGCTTCCGGAGCCCGCGCCGCCCATGACTCCCACGGAAATCCGCGCCCGCGTGCTCCACCGCGATCGTCTGGTGGTGATCATCGACAAACCCGCCGGGCTGCCGGTCCATGCCGGCCCGCGCGGCGGGCCCAATCTGGAGCTTTATCTCGACGCGCTGCGCTTCGGCTATAAGGAGCAGCCGTCGCTGGCCCACCGGCTGGATCGCGACACCAGCGGCTGCCTGGTTCTGGGGCGCAATCGCCGGGCGCTGGCCAGGCTTGGCCGGATGTTTCAGGGCGGGCGGGTCGAAAAGGTCTATTGGGCCGTAACCGACGGCGTGCCGAAGGCGCCGGAGGGGCGGGTCGATGCGCCGCTGGCCAAGCGTACCCCCGGCCGGGGATGGAAAATGGTGGTCGATCCCACCGGGCAGGCGGCGGTGACCGACTGGCGGGTGCTGGGCCAAGCCGGCGGCCGGGCCTGGATCGAATGCCGCCCGCGCACCGGCCGCACCCATCAGATCCGCGTGCACATGGCCCATCTGGGCTGCCCGCTGGTCGGCGACCCGGTCTATGCCGAGGGCGTGGGCGAGGCCTTCGCCGACGAGATGCGCACGAAGCTGGGGCCGATGCTGCTCCATGCCCGGGCGATCACCCTGCCGCTCTACCCCGATCAGCCGCCGGTCGAGGCGGTGGCGCCGGTGCCGGGCCATATGCGCCGGGCGCTGGAAGAGGTCGGCATGGACGGGGCCGCCGAGGATGCCTTCGCCCGCCGTCAGCGCGCCGAGGCACTGGCGGCTGCCGAGACGGCGCCTGCCGATGAAGAGCCGGTGGAGAAGCTGAAGAGCCGCCGTGGTCGCGGCTTCGAGGCGCCGCGCGGCCCCGGTTCCGGCCGCGGCGGTTTCGGCGGCCGCTGAACGGCCCCGTCTCGTATTCCGGCCTCGTTTTCTAGCCGGGGGTGTGGCAGGTCATGCCGGTGCTGCGGCCGCGCAGGGGGCACAGCCCGATCGATCGCCACCCGGCGGGGCGGCCGGCAAGGTCGATGACGGTGTCGCTCGCCACCACCGCAAGTCCCCGTTCCTTCGCAATGCTTTCGATCCGCGCGGCGACGTTCACGGGGTCGCCCAGCACGGTGTAATCCAGCCGCTCGTCGTCGCCGACCGGGCCGCAATAGACCGTGCCGGCATGCACGGCGACCGCCACGGCCGGGTCGGGCAGGGCGGTGCCGATCCCGTCGGCGGCCAGGGCCTCGCGCGCCCAGGCACTGACGTCTGATGCCACCTCTCCGGCGGCGGTGAGGGCCGCGGCCGCGCCGGCATCGGGGGCCTCGGGCCCGGTCGCGCCGAACAGGACCAGGATGCCGTCGCCCACGAAGCCCGCGACCAGCCCGCCATGGGCGGTGACCACGCGGCGGACCCGGGCGCGATAGTCGCCGATCCACCGGCCCACGGTCTGTGGGTCCAGTCTTTCGGCGAGCGTGGTGGAACCGCGCAGATCGACGAAGATCATCGCGAGCCGGCGCCGTCCGCCCAGCTCCGTCGGGTCGCCGCCGCTCTGTCCGACATCGGCGGCGATCTGGGCCGGCAGGAAACGGCCGAGCCGACCGGCGCGCGCCGCCTCGTCCACTGCCCGGGCGACGATCCGACGGTTGCGCCGGGCGGCGAAGGCGAGCACGCCGCCGGCCAGTGCCAGCATGACCAGCCGTGCGAGGTTTGGGGGCATGGCATGCATGCCGTTGATCTCGTCGGCGAGTGCTGCGGGATCGGGGGCGACCGTGCCGTCGGCCAGCATCGGCAGGCCCAGCGCCGCCACGGTCATGGCGGTGGCGATCAGGATCGCGCCGGCCCTGAGGCGGAGTGCCGCGATCGCCAGGATGACCGGCGCCAGCCAGACGGCGGTCAGCATCAGGGCGTAGTCCCCGGGCAGGGCGGTCAGCACCAGCCCGGCCAGGACCGAGGCGCAGAGCAGGCCGGCATCGACGGCGGGGAAGACCCAGGCCATCCAGCGCCGGTAGCGGCCCCGCCGCGCCAGCAGCACACCGGCCCCGCCGGCCAGGCCGAAAGCGATCAGGGTTGTAAGGGCGATGACCAGCCGGGTGCTGACCGCCCCCGAAAAGATCATCGCCGGTTGCAGGATCAGCAGCGGCCCGACCAGGGAACAGAGCAGCACGGCCGAAATGGCGATGCGCAGCCAGCCGCCCAGCCGCTCGGCCGCGCGTTCCGCGGCATCGATCCCGTCCGAGGGCGGCGGCGCCAAAGGCCTACCCCTGCCGGACGGCATCGGCGAGGCGTGCGGCGATGCCGGCAAGCTCGGCGGGTTCCGCCCGCGGCATGGGCCGGACGGTGATGTCGGGCTCGGCGATCTGACGCTTTGAGAGTACGTCGGTCACCTCGACCATGGGGAAGACATGGGCATGGGTGTGCGCGACATCGATGCCGGTGAAGGCGAAGGCCACCCGCGGCACCTGCCAGATCCGCTTCATTTCGCGGGCGAGACGCTGGCCGAGATCGACGATGCGCGCCGCGGTGGCGGGCGGCAGATCCTCGAAATAGGCATGATGCGCCCGCGGGATGATCAGGGTATGGCCGGGCCGGATGGGCTGGATGTCCATGAAGGCCATGATCTCCTCGTCCTGATGGACGAGATGGGTGGGCAGGCGGCCATCGGCGATGGCGCAGAACAGGCAGGTGGTCGGGGTATCGGTCATCGGGGCGTCCGTTCGCGGCGGAGGGGAGCGGCGCAGGGGATGCGCCGCGGCCCGCATTGATACGCGCCCGAGAGTATAGTCCGACGCGCCCGCCGGACCGAAGCCCGTGCGTGTCACCAGATCCGGCTGGTCACGGTCGCCTGCGCGATGAGCTGCCCGTCGGGGTCGTGGATCTCGACCGAGGTCACCGTGCCGCTGCGGCTGCGCGACAGCACCCGGGTGCTGGTTTCCAGATCGCAGCCATCGGCCGGGCGCAGATAGTTGACGACCAGGGTCTGTGTGGCACCTCCGCGGGCCGTGGTCGGGTCCACCCCTGAGAAAGAGGCGGCGGCCCCGGCGATATCGGCCAGGGTGGCGATGACCCCGCCATGGACGATCCTGTCGACGGTGACGTTCTCCATGGCGAAGGGCAGGCGCAACCGCACGTCGCCGGGTGCCAGACGGGTGACCGTGATCCCCAGATGGCGGGCGATGGGCGAGGCGATCAGCAGTTTGCGGACCAGGGTTTCGATGTGCGGGTCGATCGCGGCGGTCGGGGTCATGGCGCGGCCTTTCGGATGGGGTGTGGTTTTCCATCTCGCCACCCCTGCCATGCCGGACTCCATGACCCCGCAGGTAATGCGGCGCGATTCGCCTGCTGGAAAATAGATCACAGGTTGTTTTTCAAAGGGGTGGTGTCTACTCTCGGGATCGGGATCACTTGCCGCGACGGGGGACGGATGACGGCGATCGAGATGACGGCCGCAGCAGGGACGGCTGCGCCCACACGACCGATGAGCGGTGCGGCCGCCGGACTGGATGCGGCACTGGGCTGGGCCGCGACCCGTGCCCTGGCCGAAGCGATCCGGGGCGGGACGTTCGAGCGGCTGGCCGCCGGTCGGGCGGATCCGACCGAACTGGCCGCCGCGGTCGGGTTGCCGGTCGATCGCCTGCTGGCCCAGCTTGCGGCGCTTGGCGCCCAGGGCCTGGTGCAGCTTGAAGAAGATGGCCGCGTTCAACTGGCGGACCATGCCGGCGAGGTGGCCCGGGCTGCCGCCGTGGTGCTGGGCGGCGGTGTGCCCGCAGCGCCGCCGCGGCTCGACTGGCCGATCCTGGATCCGACCCTCGGCGCCTGGGCGGCCGCGGCCCTGGCTCCGGCGGGGCGCTGGCTGGTGCTGGGCGGCGATGCCGGCTTCGTCCGAAGCTTCGGCGAGGGGCTGGATCTCAGCCATCTGGCCGAAGGCGCGCCGGAGTTCGGTGCCGCCCTGGCCGGCGAGGACTGGCCGGTGGGGCTCGACGGAGTGCTGATCCTGCGCGGCCTGGGCCGCAGCGCCAAGACGGCGATTTCGGCGGTCATCGAGGCGGCCGAAGAGGCGCTGCATCCCGGCGGCTGTTTCGCCTGCCTCGATCTGGTGCTCGACGACGATTACGCCGGCCCCCGCCATGCGGGGCTCTGGGCTTTTGCCCAGGCCGATCTGGGCGGAGAGGCGCCGCCGCTGACCCTGAACTTCCTGGGCTTGCGGCTGGCCGAGCTGTGCTTCACGCCGCCGGTGGCGGCCGAGGCACCGGATGGCGTCCATCGCCTGATCTGGAGCCGGCGCGACTGATCGACGCCACGTCTGCGGTGGCCTTGCCGTCGGCGCACGGGTCGGCGATGCTGCAGGCATGGCCCGTCACGAGCACAGATCCGCGCCGTCCGTTCCCGCCCGCCCCGGCCTTCATGCGCGGCGGCGGCGGTCGCTTGCCCTGGGCCTGGCCCTGGCGGCAGGGCTGGGTGCTGCGGCTGTCGTGGCGCTGGAAGTCGATAGGCCGCTGCGGCGGCTGCTCGGCCTTGAATATCGCGCCGCCGGCCATGTGGTCCGCAGCTTCCCCGATGCCTCAGGCTCCGATGCGGAGGCACGGGCGGCACTTTATGCGGCCCTTGCCGAAATGCCGTCGGAGCTCGATCCCGACGACCCCCGCAAAGTGCGCGAGGGGGCGGCGATCTATGCCGATGCCTGTGCCGCCTGCCATGGCGCAGACCTCTCAGGGGCAGAGGACTGGCGAACCCGCCTGCCCTCGGGGCGCCTGCCCGCCCCGCCGCACGACGCCACAGGCCATAGCTGGCATCACCCGGACCAGCACCTCTTTGCCCTGACGGCGCTCGGCCCCGGGCCGTTTGCACCACCGGGCTATGAAAGCGACATGCCGGCCTTCCGCGACCGGTTGAGCGACGACCAGATCTGGGCCGTGCTGTCTTTCATCAAGAGCCGCTGGCCGGCCGATATTCGCGCCGCCCATGACCGCATTTCGGCAGGCATGGCCCGATGACCGCGCCCCGCATGACGTCACCGTCCTTTGCCGACCCCCGCCTCGCCGATCCGGCGGGCTGGCGGCGGCTGGTGCCCTGGCTCGATATCGGGGGGCAGGCTGCTGTCTCTCCCGCGCGGCTGGGTGAGGAAGATCTGGCCCGGGCCGCCGACGGGCTGCACGACCATGGCTGGTTTGCGCTGCCGCCGGTGCTGCCGGCCGGGCTTATCGACGATCTGCGCCGTGGCCTGCTGCGGTTGAAGACGGCCGGATGGCCGCCGGTCTTCATTCATGTGTTCGATCAGGCCTGGGCCCTGCAGGCCGCCCTGGCGCCGCTTGCCGCGCATCTGCTGGGGGAGCGGTTCGCGGTGCTGCCGCATCTCTGGGCCTGGGTCGTGCCGCCGGTCGATGGGGCCCGCGGCTGGCCGGGGCATCGGGATCTGATCGGACGAAGCGTGTTTCCGGGCGGCATCCACATGACCCTGAGCTTCTGGATACCGCTGGCCGATGCCGGGCTCGACAATGGCTGCATGCGGGTGGTGCCGCGCGAGGTGGAACGCGGCCTGCCGGCGCCGCTGGAGACCCTGATCGCCGAGGGGCGGCTGCCGCAGGAGCCCGAAGAGATCGGCCTGGCACTACCCGCCGCTGCCGGATCGGTCCTGGGCTGGCGGCAGGACCTCTATCACTGGTCGGGGCGTGCCCGGGCGGACGCTGCCGGACCGCGGATCAGCATTGCGATCGAGATGCAGAACACGGCCTTCGACCCGGTGGCTGAACCGCTGATCCGGCCGGACACGCCGCCGGACATGCAGACGCGTGTGGATCTGATCCTCCGCGCACTCGGAACCTATGCACGCATGGAGCGCATCCCCGATCGTCTGCCGATTGAAACTCTCGCGCAAGAATTTCAATAAAAAATCGCCCGAGGCATGTGTGGCGAATTAAACGCGAGAGTTAATTTGAACGTGGATTGATTGCGTTCAAATCGTGTGAACAAATCTATGAAATTCCGCGCAACCCCGTTGCGCCGGCACCCTTGCCATTGTGCTTTTGGTGCCGAGGGCTATATTCAGGCCGACATTATACCCAGTCGACGCCTCCGCGCGGTGTCGCGCGGAGCGGCTCAAGGAGTCTTACCGCATGACCGAGAACACCGCCGTCCGTGCTGGTACCGTCACCATCACCGACGATATCAGCGGACAGAGCCACGAGCTGCCGATCTTCGGCGGCACCGCGGGCAACAAGGTGATCGATATCCGCACCCTCGGCGGCAAGACCGGCTATTTCACCTTCGACCCCGGCTTCATGGCCACGGCGTCCTGCGAGAGCAAGATCACCTTCATCGACGGCGACAAGGGCGAGCTGCTCCATCGGGGCTATCCGATCGACCAGCTCGCCACCCAGAGCAACTTTCTGGAAGTCGCCTATCTGCTGCTGAACGGTGAGCTGCCGAACAAGGACGAATACGCGACCTTCGAGCGCAACATCACCCGTCACACCATGCTGCACGAGCAGCTGACGAAGTTCTTCACGGGCTTCCGTCGCGACGCGCATCCGATGGCGGTGATGGTGGGCGTGGTCGGCGCGATGTCGGCCTTCTATCACGACAGCACCGACATCAACGATCCGGCGCATCGTATGATCGCCTCGCATCGTCTGATCGCCAAGGTCCCGACCATCGCGGCGATGGCCTACAAGTACTCCGTCGGTCAGCCCTTCGTGTATCCGCGCAACGACCTGGGCTATGCCGAGAACTTCCTGCACATGATGTTCTCGGTGCCGTGCGAGACTTATGAGGTGAACCCGGTTCTGGCCAAGGCCATGGATCGCATCCTGATCCTGCACGCCGATCACGAGCAGAACGCCTCGACCTCGACCGTCCGCCTCGCCGGCTCGTCGGGTGCCAATCCCTTCGCCTGCATCGCGGCCGGCATCGCCTGCCTCTGGGGCCCCGCTCATGGCGGCGCCAACGAGGCGGTGATCAAGATGCTGGAAGAGATCGGCTCGGCCGACCGGATCGGCGAGTTCGTGAAGCGCGCCAAGGACAAGGACGATCCGTTCCGCCTGATGGGCTTCGGTCACCGCGTCTACAAGAACTTCGATCCGCGTGCGACCATCATGCGCCAGACCTGCCACGAGGTTCTGGGCGAGCTGGGCATCAAGGACGAGCCGCTGCTCGACATCGCCATGAAGCTCGAGAAGATCGCGCTGGAGGACGAGTACTTCGTGGAGCGCAAGCTCTACCCGAACGTCGACTTCTATTCGGGCATCATCCTGCGTGCCATGGGCATCCCGACCAGCCTGTTCACCGTGCTGTTCGCGGTGGCCCGCACCGTCGGCTGGGTCGCCCAGTGGAAGGAGATGATCGAGGATCCCACCCAGAAGATCGGTCGTCCCCGTCAGCTCTATACCGGCGCTGCCGCCCGCGACTATGTGGCGATGAACGCGCGCTGATCCGGCCCGCCCCATCCCGCGTCTGCGCCACCCCGGCCTGCACCACCCCCGGAGCAATGCTCCGGGGGTGGTGTCGTTTCGGGGGTGATTCTGCATCCTGCAGTTATGCGAATCGCGCTCTGCGCGTGTGTGATGGCAGTGAATGCGACCGTCGCGCGCCGGCGCCTGCGATGTTAATCTGTGATCGGGGAGGGCCGTTCAAGGCGCCTCCACGAGGCAGGAGGTCGTCCGGCGGATGGATCGACGGATCTGGGGGCTGACATTCGCGATGGCCGCAATCGGCCTGGCGCTGATCCAGCTCGTACGGGTCGAGGATGAGCGGCGGGATGCAGTGACGGAGGCCACGCGACAGCTGGGCCGCGATGCCGCATCGGCAGAGATTGCGATCACCGGACTGCTGCGTGGCGCCTCGGCAAGGCTCGATCGCCTGGCGCTGGAGCTTGAACCCCTGCTTCGCGGGGGCAAAGAGACCGACCTCGCCACCCGGCTTCACGCGCAGCTTGCGCCGGACCTTCAGGGCTGCACCCTGCGTGTGACCGATGGCGCCGGCCGGATTCTGGTACAGCTGGGGGAGGTTCTGCCCCTGGCTCCCTCGGGCCTGCTGGCGGTCACCGTTCACGACCGCACCACCCCACCCCCGCCCGACGCCGTTCCAAGGCTGATGGCAAGCGGGTTGTTCATCGCAGCCGACCGGGACCGGGTGGTGCTCAGTCGTCCGATCGGCGACCCGTCGGAGGCCGGCCGCAGCGGACGGCCCGAGGGTGTGGTGGTCATGCTGCTCGGCCGATCCGTGTTCCGGCAGATCGCCGACCAGCTGATCCCCGACCGCGATACCGCGGTCACCCTTGCCGATGCGGCGGGCGGCTGGATCGTGGTGACCGGCGGGCGCCCGGCCACGGCCGATGCGGATCTGGTGGAACGGCAGGTCGATGCCTTCCCCCTGCGGCTGATCGCGGCCCGCACCATCGCCCCGGCCGAGGCCGGCTGGGGATGGCTGGCGGGCAATCTGGGCTCCGGTTTGCTGATCGGCCTGCTGGCCGGTGCGGCCGCGGCTCTGCTGCTCGCGCCTGCCCGCCGGCAGGACGCGGCCGGTGCGCGCCCCCGAGAGGGCGATGCGACAGTGATGCGCGGGCTGGAACTTGCGCGGGCGGCCGTCTGGCAGCATGACGCGCGCACGCGCCATGTCAGCGTTCTGCCCGGGCTGCCGGCACTCGGTATCGGCGTGATCGGCACGGCGGATCTGTTCGAACGGATCGCCGCCCCGGAACGCCAGGCGCTGCTCGCGGCGCTGGCGGATCTGGGGGCGGGGCGCCGCGGCGCGCTCGACATGGTGCTGACGGTGCCGTCGCAGAGCGGTGGCGCGCCGCGCTATCTGCGGGTGGTGGGCGGGGGCCTGCCCGAGGGGGGCCGCTCGACCGGCCTGATCCACGACATCACCGAAACCGAGGTGGCGCTGCGTCGGGCCGATGACCGGCTGCGATCCCTGACCGAGATCCAGTCGCTGGCGGGCATCGCGTCCTGGAGCTGGCCGATCGGCGCGCCCCGGGTCTGGTGCGCAAACGAGCTGTTCTCTGCCTTCGGGCTGGACAGCCCGCCCGACGGGGTGATCGATGCGCCGCAATTCCAGGCCATGGTGCTGGCGGAAGACCGTCCGCGGGTGCGGGAGGCATTGCGCCGGGCCCGGCGCGGCACGGTGTCGGCGCTCGATTTCCGCCTGCTGCGCATCGATGGCCGGATCGTGCGGATGCATGGTGCCGCAGCCCCCGGTTTCGACGATGACGGGCAGGTGGTGCGCATCAACGGTGCGCTTGCGGTCGATCCTGGCCCCCACCCGTCGGATGCGGCGAAACCGGAGACCGGCTTGCATCCATAGCCCGGACGGGTCAGGCTCGGACCCGAGTTTCCGCCAGCCGCCGATGGAGAGGCCTGCATGACCGTCACCACCCCGCTCCGTGTCTGTGTCGCCGGTGTCACCGGCTGGACCGGCGGCGAGATCGCCCGCGCGGTCGCCGCTGCCGCCGATCTCGACCTCGCCGGCGGCATCGCCCGCTCCGCCGCCGGCCGCAGGCTGGACGAACTGGTGCCGGGGGCCCTGCCCGGGGTGGAGGTTGCGGCGGATGTCGAAACGGCCCTTGCCGCAGGCGGGATCGACGTCCTGGTCGACTACACCCATCCATCGGCCGTCGCCGGCCATGCCGAGGCGGCGCTGGCACGCGGTGTCCATGTGGTGATCGGCACCTCTGGCCTGGATGCGGCGGCCTATGAGCGGATCGCCGCCGCGGCGCAGGCCGCCGGCCGCGGCGTGGTCGCCAGCGGCAATTTCGCCATCACCGCGGCGCTCGCCACCCGCTTCTCGTTGATCGCCGCCCGCTATATCCCGCATGTGGAGGTGGTGGAGATCGCAGGTCCCGCCAAGCCGGATGCGCCGTCGGGCACCGCGCGGGAACTGGCCGAGCGGCTGGGGCGGGTCGCGCGGCCCGAGATGCCCCAGGGCACCGTGCCCGTGGCCCCCGACAAGGTGCTGGGGGATCCGGCGCTGCGCGGCGGCACGATCGGCGGGGTCCAGGTGCATTCGCTGCGCCTGCCCAGCTATGCCGCGTCGATCGATGCCCATTTCGCCGTCGCCGGCGCGCGGCTGGTGATCTCTCACGATGCCGGCAAGGATGCCAAGGCCTATGTCGACGGCACCCTGCTCGCGATCCGCAAGGTGCCCGAGGTGACCGGGCTGGTGCGTGGCCTCGACGTGCTGCTCTTCGGTCCCGATGACGCGGCGGCGGGGGCGCCGGCATGACCGCGAAGACCGAAATCGGCGGGGCCGAGCGCAGCATCACCCTCGACCGGGCGATCCGGCACGGCACCTTCATCCTGATCACCCTCGCCACCCTGCTGTGTCTGATCCTGGGGGTTACGGTCGAGGCGGAGATCCTGTGGGCCTTGGTGGTGCTGGTGCCGCTGGTGGTGCTCGGCATCGCCGATCTCGGCCAGGAACGCCATGCGATCCGCCGCAATTATCCGGTGGTCGGCCATCTGCGCTGGGCGTTCGAGGCGCTCCGGCCCTATCTGCGCCAGTACATCGTGGAAGACGATCTGGAAGGCCGTCCCTATGACCGGCTGGCCCGCAGCCTGGTCTACGAGCGCGCCAAGGGCGACGAGGACGCCCAGCCGCTCGGCACCCAGCTTGACGTCTACGCCCCCCGCTACGAGGCGATCGTGCACTCCATCGCCCCCCACCCGGTGGCGACGGAACCCTTCCGCGTGAAGGTGGGCGGGCCGCAATGCACGAAGCCCTACCACGCCCAGGTGCTCAATATTTCGGCCATGAGCTTCGGCTCGCTCAGCGCGCGTGCGATCGAGGCCCTGAACCTGGGCGCCGCCCGCGGCGGCTTCTATCACGACACCGGCGAAGGCGGGCTCAGCCCCTATCACCGCATGCATGGCGGCGATCTGGTCTGGGAGCTGGGGTCGGGTTATTTCGGCTGCCGTGACGAACATGGCCGCTTCGATCCCGACCTCTTTGCCGAGACCGCCCGGCTCGACCAGGTGAAGATGATCGAAATCAAGCTGAGCCAGGGCGCCAAGCCCGGCCATGGCGGCATGCTGCCCGGGCCGAAGGTGACGGCCGAAATCGCCGCCACCCGCAAGGTGCCGGAAGGTGTCGACTGCATCTCGCCGGCGCGGCATTCCGCCTTCGACGACCCCGAAGGCATGATGCATTTCGTGGCCCGGCTGCGGGAGCTGTCGGGCGGCAAGCCGGTGGGGATCAAGCTTTGTGTCGGCCAGCCGCACGAGGTCTTCGCCATCGTCAAGGCGATGCGCAGCACCGGCATTCTGCTCGATTTCATCGTGGTCGACGGTGCCGAAGGCGGGACCGGTGCGGCGCCGCGGGAATTCTCGGACCATCTGGGTCTGCCGCTGCGCGAAGGGCTGGTGCTGGTGCGCAATGCCCTGGTCGGTGCGGCCCTGCATCCGCATGTGCGCATCGGTGCCGCCGGCAAGATGGTCAGCGCCTTCGACATCGCCGCGGCGCTTGCGACCGGCGCCGACTGGTGCAATGCCGCCCGGGCCTTCATGTTCTCGATCGGCTGCGTGCAGTCGGTGAAGTGCCATACCGGACGCTGCCCGACCGGCGTTGCGACCCAGGATCCGGATCGTCAGAAGGGGCTGGTGGTCGAGGACAAGGCCGAGCGGGTGCGCCGCTTCCAGTCGCGCACGGTGCATGCCCTGGCGGAACTGGTCGCCGCGGCCGGGCTGGACCATCCTTCCGATCTGGAACCGCGCCATCTGCTGCACCGGCGGTCCCCCAACGAGATCGTGCCGATGGACCGGCTTTATCCCTTCCTGACCCCCGGTGCGCTGATCGATGCGCCGGATGCCACACCCTATGCCTCGGACTGGGCGGCAGCGGATCCTGCGAGTTTCGCGCCACGCCGCGCCGCCTGAAGCGAGACGGCATCAGCCGGCGGCAAGCCTGTCCAGGATCGCCGCCACCAGCACCGCCGGGGCGTCGGTCTGCACCAGATGGCCGGCGCCGGCGATGCCGGTGAAGCCGCAGCCGATGGCCCGGGCCAGATCGCGCCCCTGCGCGGCCGGCAGCCAGCGGTCCTCCAGCCCCCACAGCACTTGGGCCGGGCAGCGCAGACGGCCCAGATGCGGCACGGCCTCGTCGGTTGCGGCCGGGTCCATCTGCGCGATCTGGGCATAGAAGGCCCGGCGGCCATGGGCATCTCCCCAGGCATCCAGAATGTCGGCCAGGATGTCGTCCGGGATCGGCCGGTGAGCGGCCTCGGCCACATAGGCCGCCACCAGCGCCCGGTGCAGATGGTCGGGCAGGCCGGCGAAAGCCGCCTCGTGGTCGCGGACATGGGTGACGAAGGGGGAGCCCCAGGGCCGGAGCATCACCGCATCCGCCAGGATCAGCCCCGCCATCTCCAGCCCGCGGAGCAGATGGGCGCGGAGCGCGGTCGCACCGCCGAAGTCGTGGGCGACGACCAGCGGCGGCCCGTCGAGGGTGAGATGCGCCACCCAGTCGGCCAGGATCCGGTCCTGAACATGGAGCGAGACATCCGATCCGGCGGGCACCCGCGACTGGCCATAGCCGGCCAGATCGAGCAGATGCACCCGGGCCCGCAGTGCGAGCGCTGCGGCGACCGGTGCCCAGACCGCTGCGTTGAACGGGGTGCCGTGGATCAGCACGAGATCCGGCCCGCTCTCTCCGAAACGGTCCCAGGCGATGGTGCCGGCGGGATGGTCGAAGCGACGGCAGAGCGGCAGGTTGTGACGCATGATCGGCCTCCGGTCGAAGATGGGGATGCCCCAGCCAACCACGATGCCTGCCGGTGCGGCCAATTCAATGGCCTGATCCGATGATGACCGATGCTGATCTTCAGCCGCCGCAGAAGCCGAGCATCGCGGCCAGCCAGCATTCCACCCGGCGGCGGTTGGTGCCCATATCCCAGCGGCCGATGCGGGATCGCGACAGGATCACCGGTGCTGCTGCGATGCGACCGTCCGGCATCGGCACCGGCATGGCCCAGAGCGAGATGTCGTCGGTGAAGCGGCAGATCCGGGTGCGCTGGATGGCGTCGATCCGGTAGAGCGTGGTATCGGCGGCCAGGATCCGGCTGCGCGGCTGCGCCCGCACGCAGCGTGCCATGGCGGCGAGCAGACGGTCGGGTCCCGCCTGAAGCGGCCCGGTCGGGATATGCGGTCGCACGCGGAGCGCGCCTTCAGGGGCGGCCAGGCACCAGCCGGGCTTGCGGTCGCCGCTGAAGGCCGGAAGGTCGAAAAGCTCGGGCGCGAGCGAACTATCGTCCAGAGGCATCGGAGGTAGGCTCCTCGGGCGGCGGGGCCCGCGGCTTCAGGAGAAGGGCATCTCCTGGCGCCGCTGGCGCAGCCAGTCGACGTAATGATCGATGAAGGCACGGACCTTTGCCGACAGATGCCGGTTATGTGGATATACCGCGTAGATATCGACGGGGGGCGGTGCGAATTCCGTGAGCACTGCTTCAAGGCGCCCGGCTGCGACGTCCGAGCCGATGATGAAGGCGGGCAGACGGGCGACGCCGGCGCCGGCAAGGGCGGCGTCGCACAGGATCTGGCCGTTATTGGCGTTGAGGGTGCCGGAGATCCGGACGGCAAGGGTTTCGCCGCCATCGGCGGACCGGAAGCGCCACTCGTTGCGGGTGGAGAGATAGGCATATTCCAGACAATTATGCCGCGAGAGGTCGCGCGGATGGCGGGGCCGGCCATTGGCCTGCCAGTAGGCCGGGGTGGCGACGATCATCGTCCGGCTTTCCGCCAGCTTGCGGGCAATCAGGCTGCTGTCGGCCAGATTGCCGATGCGCACCACCAGGTCATAGCCTTCCTCGACCACATCGACGAACCGGTCGTCGAGCGAGACCTCGACCCGGACATGGGGGTGGGCCTCCATGAAGCCGGGCAGGCAGGGGGCCAGATGCAGCACACCGAACGACATCGGTGCATTGATGCGCAGCGTGCCGCGCGGTTCGTCCTGCAGGCGGCCGACCTCCAGATCGGCCTCTTCCGCCTCGCGCAGGATGCGGGCGCAATGGCGGTAATAGACCTCGCCCATTTCGGTGAGGCTGAGCCGGCGGGTGGTGCGGTTCAGCAGCCGCGCACCCAGCCTGTCCTCCAGCCGGCCGATATGCTTGGAGACGGCGGATTTCGACAGGCCCAGCGCCCGGGCGGCGGATGAGAAGCTCTGCGCCTCCACCACCCGCGCAAAGACCGCCATGCTGGTCAGATGGTCCATGCCGCCCTCATCGCGCACCGTTTCCCTCAGGCTGACAATTCATTTCCATTGTTGCCGGTGGTGCGCAAAACCGCCAGTGCTACATTTGAGGGGACGACGGGGGCGGGGCCTCCTGCAGGCCACCCCCGACATCCTCATCAACCGGGAATGACGGCGATGACCAAGGTTCTGGTTCTCTACTACAGCACGTATGGCCATATCGAGACCATGGCCGGCGCCGTGGCCGCCGGCGCCGCCGAGGTGGACGGCGTCGAGGTGACCGTGAAGCGGGTGCCCGAGCTGATGCCGCGCGACGTGGCCGAAAAGGCCGGCGCCAAGCTCGATCAGGCGGCCGAGGTGGCCTCCCCCGCCGAGCTTGCGGATTACGATGCGATCATCTTCGGCGCGCCGACCCGTTTCGGCAATGTCGCCTCGCAGATGCGCAACTTCCTCGATCAGACCGGCGGCCTCTGGGCCCAGGGCAAGCTGCTCGGCAAGGTCGGCAGCGTGTTCGTGTCGACCGGCACCGGCGGCGGCAACGAATCGACCGCGCTGACGCTGTGGCCGACGCTCGCCCATCACGGCATGGTCATCGTCGGTCTGCCCTATGCGGTGGCGCCCGAGCTGGCCGATATCTCGGAAGTGAGGGGTGGCAGCCCCTATGGCGCCGGCACCATCGCCGGCCCCGACGGCAGCCGGACGCCGAGCGAAAAGGAACTCTCCACCGCCCGCGCCCAGGGCCGCCACGTCGCCGGCATCGCGAAGAAGCTGGCCGCCGGCTGATGCCCGCCTGACCCATATGCCGCCGCCTGTGCCGTTCCGCAGGCGGCGGTTCCTTCAACCTTCAGCCATCCCCGGGGAGACCGCTCATGGGCGTGATGATCGACGGCGTCTGGCACGACCGCTGGTACGACACCGCAAAGACCGGCGGCCGCTTCGAACGCGAAGCCAGCCGTTTCCGCGACCGGCTTGCGACCGAACCCGGCGGCGAGGGCCTGCCGGCCGAGCCCGGGCGCTACCATCTCTATGTCTCGCTCGCCTGTCCCTGGGCGCATCGCACGCTGATCTGGCGGCGGCTGAAGCGGCTTGAGGGGGCGATTTCGGTGAGCGTGGTCGACCCGCGCATGGGCAGTGCCGGCTGGACGTTCGGCGCGCCCGCCGAAGCGGGCGACGAGGCCGCCCCCTTTGCCGGTGCAACCGGCGACGCCCTGTTCGGCAACCGGGCCCTGCACGAGGTCTATGCCCGTGCCAACCCGTCATACAGCGGCCGGGTGACCGTGCCGGTGCTCTGGGACAAGCTGCGCGGGACCATCGTCAACAATGAAAGCGCCGAGATCGTGCGCATGTTCGACCGCGCCTTCGACCATCTGGCGCCCGAGCACGGCAATCCCGGCCTGATCCTGTGCCCGGATACGTTGCGCGACGAGATCGACGCGGTCAATGCCGATGTCTATGACCGGATCAACAACGGCGTCTACAAGGCGGGTTTCGCCACCACCCAGGACGCCTATGAGGCGGCGGTGGTGCCGCTGTTCGAAGCGCTGGATCGCATGGAAGCCCGGCTGGCCGACGGGCAGGGCTGGCTGGTCGGCGGCCGGATGACCGAGGCGGATCTGCGCCTGTTCACCACGCTGGTGCGTTTCGACCCGGTCTATCACGGGCATTTCAAGTGCAACCTGCGCCGCATCGCCGATTATCCGATGCTGACCGCGCTCACCGCCCGGCTGCTGGCGGTGCCGGCGATCCGCGAGACGGTCGACGATGCCCATATCCGCTGGCACTATTACTGGAGCCATACGACCATCAACCCGACCCGGGTGGTGCCGCTCGGCCCGGCGGAGCCGCCGCGCCTCGATCCGTCATGGCCCGCGCCTGCGCTCGACTGAACGCCATCCCCCGGCATCCCGCTTCCGTTGCATCGCACAACCGGTGCGCCCATCCGGTATACCAACATGAAGCGCCGGCGTGTGTTGCAGCGGCGTTGACGCTCCCCGGAAAGCTGGCATAGGCTTTCGGAAATCCGCGGGCAGGAGGAGGGCCGAGGAGCCCGGCATCTTGGGGGAGATGCCGCCGACGCCCTGGTCCCGCGGGACGATTTCCGGAGGGAGACTTCATGAATAAGGCTCTGATGGGCGCGGTTGCCGCCGCGGCCCTGCTCGGTGCGGTCGGCGCTGCCGAAGCCAAGACGATGGTTTACTGCTCGGAGGGCAGCCCCGAGGGCTTCAACCCGCAGCTGTTCACGACCGGCACGACCTTCGATGCCAGCTCGCGCAATGTCTACAACCGGCTGGTCGAGTTCGAGCGCGGCACCACGACCGTGCAGCCCGGACTGGCCGAGCGCTACGAGGTGTCGGATGACGGTCTGACCTACACCTTCCATCTGCGCAAGGGCGTGAAGTTCCAGACCACCAAGAGCTTCACACCCAGCCGCGACTTCAACGCCGACGACGTCGTGTTCAGCTTCATGCGCCAGCTGGACCCGAACCATCCGTACAACAAGGTGTCGGGCGGCACCTATGAATACTTCCAGGGCATGAGCATGCCCTCGCTGCTGAAGGCGGTGGAGAAGGTGGACGACCATACGGTCCGCTTCGTGCTCAACCGTCCGGAAGCGCCGTTCATCGCCAATATCGCGATGGATTTCGCCTCGATCCTGTCGGCCGAATATGCCGATCAGATGATGAAGGCCGGCACGCCCGAGAAGGTCGATCTGGAGCCGGTCGGCACCGGCCCGTATCAGCTGGTGAACTACCAGAAGGATGCGGTGATCCGCTACAAGGCGCATCCCGACTACTGGCGTGGCAAGAGCAGCCTCGACACCCTGGTCTTCTCGATCACGCCCGATGCCTCGGTCCGCTACGCCAAGATCCAGGCGGGCGAGTGCCATGTGATGCCCTATCCGAACCCGGCCGATCTTGCGAAGATGAAGGAAGATCCGAAGGTCAACCTGATGTCTCAGGAAGGCCTGAACATCGGCTATCTGGCCTTCAACGTCCGCAAGAAGCCCTTCGACGACGTGAAGGTGCGCCAGGCGCTGAATATGGCGGTCAACAAGGCCGCGATCATCGACGCGATCTATCAGGGCGCCGGCAAGGCCGCCAAGAACCCGATCCCGCCGACCATCTGGTCGTATAACGACAAGGTCGAGGATTACGCCTACGACCCCGAGAAGGCCAAGGCCCTGCTGAAGGAGGCCGGTTTCGAGAACGGTTTCGAGACCGACATCTGGGCGATGCCCGTGCAGCGGCCCTACAACCCCAATGCCCGCCGCATGGCCGAGATGATCCAGGCCGACTGGGCGGCCGTGGGGGTGAAGGCTCAGATCGTGTCCTATGAATGGGGCGAGTATCTGAAGCGCGCCCAGGCCGGGGAGCATCAGACCCTGCTGCTGGGCTGGACGGGCGACAATGGCGACCCCGACAACTTCCTGGCGGTGCTGCTGGGCTGCGATGCGGCCAATGGCGGCTCCAACTATGCCGGCTGGTGCTACAAGCCCTTCGACGACCTGATCATGAAGGCCAAGACGGTCTCGGGCCAGGCGGAGCGCACGAAGCTCTATGAAGAGGCCCAGGTGATCTTCAAGGAGCAGGCCCCCTGGGTGACCATCGCCCATTCGGTGGTCTATCAGCCGATCCGTCCCGAGGTCACCGACTGGAAGATCGACCCGCTCGGCGGTCACTACTTCTACGGCCCGGGCCTCAAGGACTGAGGCGCGCGCTGGCGCCATCTGCGGCGGCCGGCCGGAGGTGCGGGGGCTTCCCACACCGCCGACCGGCCTCGGTGCATCCCCACTCCCCCGTCCATGTGCCATCCCGTGTCCGCGGATGATGCCGGCCGCGCCGCAGCTGCGGTCGCCGTCAGATGTTCGCTTTCGTGTTCCGACGTCTGGGGCTGGTCGTGCCGACCTTCCTCGGCGTCACCCTCTTCGCCTTCGTCCTCATCCGGCTGATCCCGGGCGATCCGGTCGCCCTGCTGGCGGGCGAACGCGGCCTCACCCCCGAACGCCATGCCCAGATGCTGGCCCAGCTCGGCCTCGACCGGCCGATGGTGGAGCAGTATTTCAGCTATCTGTGGTCGCTCGCCCAGGGTGATTTCGGCCGCTCCCTCGTCACCCGCTCGCCGGTGCTGAACGACTTCCTCACCCTCTTTCCGGCCACGCTGGAACTCAGTTTCGCCGCGATGATCTTCGCGGTCGCGATCGGCCTGCCCGCCGGCATTCTGGCCGCGGTGCGGCGCGGTTCGGCGCTCGACCATACGGTCATGGCCGGGGCGCTCACCGGCTATTCGATGCCGATCTTCTGGTGGGGGCTGCTGCTGATCATGCTGTTCTCGGTGACGCTCGGCTGCACGCCGGTGTCGGGCCGGATCAGCGTGATGTACTACGTGGAGCCGGTGACCGGCTTCATGCTGATCGACACCCTGCTCTCGGACGAGCCGGAGGCCTTCTGGTCGGCGCTGCATCATCTGGTGCTGCCGGCCATCGTGCTCGGCACCATTCCGCTCGCCGTCATCGCGCGCATGACCCGCTCGTCGATGCTCGAGGTGCTGGGCGAGGATTACGTCCGCACCGCCCGTGCCAAGGGGCTGAACCCGACCCGGGTGGTGCTGATCCATGCGCTCAGAAACGCGCTCATTCCGGTGATCACGGTGATCGGCCTGCAGGTCGGTCTGCTGCTTGCCGGCGCGATCCTGACCGAGACCATCTTCGCCTGGCCGGGCATCGGCAAATGGCTGATCGAATCGATCGGCCGGCGCGACTACCCGTCGGTTCAGGGCGGCATCCTGCTGGTCTCCTGCGTGGTCATCGCCGTCAACCTGATCGTCGACCTGCTTTACGGCATCATCAATCCGCGGATCCGACATGCACGCTGATCTCTGCTGCCGCATGCCCGCGGTGGCTTTGCCTCCTCCGGGCATAATCTCTTCCGATGCGGCCGGGGACCGCGGGTGCCGATGAGCACCGCCGCCCCGCCGACCACGGCGCCCGCGCCCCCTGGCGCGCTCGCCGCCTTCTGGTCCGATTTCAGGCGCAACCCCGGTGCCGTCGCCGGGCTGGTGGTGATCGTGATCATCACCCTGCTCGCGGTCTTCGCCGATGTCGTGGCGCCCCATGATCCGTCGGCGCAGTTCCGTGATGCCCTGCTGGTGCCGCCGGCCTTCGCCGATGGCGGCAGCTGGAGCTTCCCGCTCGGCACCGACGATGTCGGCCGTGACATGCTCTCGCGGCTGATCCACGGCGCCCGGCTCAGCCTGCTGATCGGCGTCATCGTCGTCACCCTGTCGCTGGCGGCGGGCATCCTGCTCGGCCTGCTCGCCGGCTATTTCGGCGGGGTGGTCGACACGGTGATCATGCGGCTGATGGACATCATGCTGGCCCTGCCCAGCCTGCTGCTCGCGATCGCGATCGTCGCCATTCTGGGCCCCGGCCTCGCCAATGCCATGTTCGCGATCGCGATCGTGGTGCTGCCCCATTACGTCCGCCTCACCCGTGCGGCGGCGATGGGCGAGGTGAACAAGGAATATGTCACCGCCTCGCGCCTGGCGGGGGCGGGGCCGCTGCGGCTGATGTTCAGCGCCATCCTGCCCAATTGCATGGCACCGTTGATCGTGCAGGCGACGCTCGGCTTCTCGACAGCGATCCTGGATGCGGCGGCGCTCGGCTTCCTGGGTCTCGGCGCCCAGCCGCCGACCCCGGAATGGGGCACCATGCTGGCCGGCGTGCTGCAATACATCCAGCGCGCCTGGTGGGTGGTCACCCTGCCGGGCCTTGCGATCCTCGTCACCGTGCTCGCCTTCAATCTGCTGGGCGATGGTCTGCGCGACGCCCTCGATCCCAGGATGAAACGCTGATGGCCCTGCTCGATATCGACGGCCTGACCGTTACCTTCGGCACGGGCGACCGTGCCTTCCGGGCGGTGGACGGCGTCTCGCTCTCGGTGGATGCGGGCGAGGTGCTGGGCATCGTCGGCGAAAGCGGGTCGGGCAAGAGCGTCAGCTCGCTCGCCGTCATGGGGCTGCTGCCGCCGACCGCCCGGGTGGAGGCGCAGCGCCTGACCTTTGCCGGAACCGACCTCCTGTCGCTGTCGGGCCGCGCTCGCCGCCGGCTCACCGGCAAGGATGTGGCGATGGTCTTCCAGGATCCGCTGACCAGCCTCAACCCCTGCTACACGATCGGCTTCCAGATCATCGAGGCGCTGAAAGTGCACGAAGGCGGCAGCCGCCGGCAGCTGCGCGAACGCGCCGTCGACCTGCTGGACCAGGTGGGCATTCCCGACCCCAGGGCGCGGATCGATTCCTACCCCCACCAGCTTTCGGGCGGGATGAATCAGCGGGTGGTGATCGCCATGGCGATCGCCTGCAACCCAAAGCTGCTGATCGCCGACGAGCCGACCACGGCACTCGACGTCACCATTCAGGCGCAGATCCTGGATCTGCTGCTGGGGCTGCAGCGCGACCGGGGCATGGCCCTGATCCTGATCACCCACGACCTGGCCGTGGTTGCGGAAACCGCAAGGCGGGTGGCGGTGATGTATGCGGGCCAGGTGGTGGAAACCGGGCAGGTGCCCGGGATCTTCCGCCACCCCCGCCATCCCTATACCGCCGCCCTGCTGGAGGCCCTGCCGGAACGGGCGGCGGGCAAGCGTCGGCTGAATGCGATCCCGGGCGTCGTGCCCGGCCAGTATGACCGCCCGCCGGGCTGCCTGCTGGAGCCGCGCTGTCCCCATGCCGTGCCGCATTGCCGGGCGGTGCAGCCATCGCTCAGGCCCTGGGGGCCGGATGCGGCGGTGCGCTGCCACACCCCGCTCGACGATGCCGGCCGGCCAGGTCCGGCGGAGGAGATGGCCCATGGCTGAGCCGATCGCACCGATCCTGGTGTCGGAGGATCTGACCCGCCATTACGAGGTGCCGCGGGGCTTCCTGAAGGGGGCGGCCGTACTCAGGGCGCTGGACGGGGTCAGCTTCGAGGTGGCGCCCGGCCGGACGCTGGCGGTGGTCGGCGAAAGCGGCTGCGGCAAGTCGACCCTTGCCCGTCAGCTGGTGATGATCGAAAAGCCGACGGCGGGCCGGCTGGTCATCGACGGTGCCGATGTGGCGGGTGCGGATGCCGCCACCCTGCGCCGGCTGCGCCGGCGGGTGCAGATGGTGTTCCAGAACCCCTATGCCTCGCTCAACCCGCGCAAGACCGTGGCCCAGACGCTGGAGGAACCGCTCGCCATCAACACCGATCTCGACCGCGCGGCGCGGCGGGAGAGGGTGGCGGCGATGATGGCCAGGGTGGGGCTTCGGCCGGAACAGGCGGGGCGCTACCCGCACATGTTCTCGGGCGGCCAGCGTCAGCGCGTCGCCATCGCCCGGGCGCTGATGCTCGACCCGGCGGTGGTGGTGGCGGACGAGCCGGTCTCGGCGCTCGACGTGTCGATCCAGGCCCAGGTGCTGAACCTGCTGATCGATCTGCAGCAGGAATTCGGCGTCGCCTATGTCTTCATCAGCCATGATCTGTCGGTGGTGCGCCACATCGCCGACGAGGTGATGGTGATGTATCTGGGCCGCGCCGTGGAGCAGGCCGACAAGGCGGTGCTGTTCGACGCGCCGGCGCACCCCTATACCCGCGCCCTGCTTGCCGCCACGCCGCGGATCGACCCGGATGAGCGGGCGGTGCGCCAGCCGATCGGTGGCGAACTGCCGTCGCCCCTGGCGCCGCCGCCGGGCTGCACCTTCCATCGCCGCTGTCCGTTCGCCATCGACCGCTGCAAGACCGAGCGGCCGGAGCTTCGGCCTGTGGGGCCGCGACGGGTCGCCTGCCATCGTGCCGAGGAGGTGCTGGCTCAGCCCTGACCCTCACCCGAGCCCTGACCCTCACCCGATGGCGCATGCCCCGGGCCGGTCGTGACATCGTCCTGTCACGGCCGGCCCGTCCTTTGCCGCAGCCTGCCCATCGACCGCCATTGACAGGACATCTCACGGCCACTGGCGGGACCGTCGGGAATTGTCTAAACTCCGATCATTCCAGGCGTTTCCGTCCCGCACAGCCTGTTCCGCCGATGCCTGGACCGTCCCTCATCCGCTGATCCACCCTCGGGAGCCTCTGGCCGCCCATGTCTGCGCTCGACGCCATCCGCCGTATCGAGACGGCCCGCCCGGTTCCGGGCTGGGGTGGGGCGACCACGCGCAGCGCGCCCCTGGGCGAAAGCTGGCAGGATGAAATCCGCCGCGTCGATCCCTCAGGCACCGGCGGCGAGGATGGCGGCAGTGCCTTTGAACAGGCGCTGGCGCGCGATCAGCAGAACCAGGAACAGCAGCGGGGATCCGGTTTCGGGCAACGGTTTTCGTCCGGAACGCTGTCGACCCTGATTGCACTGCAGGCGGATCCGGGATTTGCAGCCCGGAGCTACGGCTCCGCCGACGTCACCAGCCCGTCCCGCGCAGCCGCGCGCTACGAGGCCACGGCCAATTCGACCGTCCTCGACGACACGGCCGGGGCCGGTGATGGTGCTACGACCGCGGCGCGGGGAAGCGCAAGCCTGTTCGGGCTGTTCCAGAATTTCGTCGCGAATCGCCCCGAGGCGTCTTCGGTGATTGCCGCCTATCGCGCGGTTCAGTCGGTGCGCGCCGACGATCTGGGCCGGCAGCTGGCGGTCACCCGCTTCGGCTGATCAGGGCATGTCGCTGTCGTCTGGAAAATCATAGACGAGATCCGGGCGGAGTGCCCGCATGCGGCGGGCCAGATCCTCTGCCGCGGTCGTTCCGGCCTGGGCCAGCCGGTTGGCGACGGCGACATGGTCGGCATCCGTCTTGTGCTGGTTGAGCTTGGACTGGCCCTCGATCCGGTCGACGAGCACTTCGATGACCCGGATGCCGTCGAGCATGGCCTGGCGCTTCTGCGGCTCCATCGTCTCCAGGCGCCAGGCGGGCTTGGGCAGCCGGGCCTCGGCCGTGGCGAGGAGGGCATCGCCATGGCCGCGATTGCCGTCCACCGGCTGCAGCCGTGCCCGGCCCGACAGATGCACCGCTTCGTAAAGCCAGGTCGAGACCTGGTCTTCCGAGACATACCAGTCGTTGGAGACATAGGCGTCCGGCCCGGCAACCGCGATCAGGAAACGGGCGCCGGCCGCCGCCTGCGCCACCAGTGGATTGCCGGCGGTCAGGTGGAACTGCACCACGGTCTGACCGGGGGCGCGCCGGATGATGAAGGGGATGTGCGACCCCAGCGGATCGCCACCATCGGCCGCGACCGCCAGACCGAAGCCGCGCCTGGCGGCGAAGTCCAGGGCGGCATCATCCTCCATGCGGAAGGGCGGACGCAGGATGTGCATGATCTCCACTCCCTCGTGCCCCGTCTGCTTCTGCGGCCGGTTTCGGGCCGGGCGGGGGCTGTTCTTCCTGGGTAGCACGAGCCCGGGCGATCCGCACGAAAAAGGCCGGCCTCACCAATGGGAGGCCGGCCTTCTGGCAGGGTGTCCGGTGCGGCCGGTCAGACCAGCAGCCGGTCAGACCAGCAGTTCGGCGATCTGCACCGTGTTGAGGGCTGCACCCTTCAGCAGCTGGTCGCCGCAGACGAAGAAGTCGAGACCGGTGTCGCCGAAGACCAGGCTCTCGCGGATCCGGCCGACTTCCACGTCATACTTCGACGAGGCGGTCAGCGGCATCGGGTAGAGCTTGTTTGCCGGATCATCGGCCAGCGTGACGCCCTGGGCCTTGGCCAGAACCTCGCGCGCGGCCGCCGGGGTGACCGGGTGCCGCGTCTCGATGGTCACCGCTTCGGCATGGGCGCGCATGGTCGGCACGCGCACGGCCGTGCAGCTCAGCAGCACCTCGGGCGCTTCCATGATCTTCCGCGTCTCCCAGAGGACCTTCATCTCCTCGCGGGTGTAGCCATTGTCCTGGAAGCTGTCGATATGCGGGATCAGGTTGAAGGCCAGCGGATGGGCGAACTTCGACGCCGTCACCGGCTCACCCGCCAGATACTGGCGCGCGCCCTGTTCCAGCTCGGTCATGCCCTCGGCGCCCGCGCCGCTCGCCGCCTGATAGGTCGAGACGATGGCGCGCTTCACGCCGAACGCCTCGTGCAGGGGGGCGAGCGCCATCAGCAGGATCGCCGTGGTGCAGTTCGGATTGGCGATCAGCTTCTGCCCCAGCGCGCGGCGGCCGTTGATCTCGGGCACCACCAGCGGCACCGCATCGTCGTAGCGGAAGGCCGAGGAGTTGTCGATCACCACCGCACCGCCTTCGGCGGCGATCTGCGGCGCATATTCCTTGGCGAAATCACCCGAAACCGCCAGGAACACGATGTCCATGCCGCGCGCCGCCTCCACCGAGAACGGCTCGATGGTGATGGTGCCGAACGCGGTTTCGGTGGTTTTGCCGGCGCTCCGCTCGGAGGCGAAGAGATGAAGCTCGGTCACGGGGAAACCACGGTCCTTCAGGACCTGGATCGTCTCCTGACCGACCGCGCCGGTGGCGCCGACGATACCGATCCGCATGGGTCTGTTCCTTGGAGGCAGAGAGGTTGATGAGCGCAGGCACGGAGATATGGCACAGATCCCCCGCCTGCAAGCGCGCCGCACGCTAACAGCTTGGACGGCCACACGCAACGGCCGCCGGTATACCGGCGGGCTCGGTTGAAAACTTCTCGGGCGCCCCCCCCCTCGTATCGCCGGTTCAGTAGCCCAGCGCGCAACCGTCCTTGCGCGGATCGGACCCGCCGATCAGTACGCCGCGGTCCCAGTCGATCAGGATGGCCTGGGCCCCGCCCAGGGGCTGGGCGGCGGCCCGCACGCGGTGGCCGAGGCCGATCAGCCGGGGCATGAGGGCGGGGTCGGCCCCGGTCTCCACCTCCAGCACCCCGCCCATCGCCATGGAGCGCGGCAGATCGATGGCGGCCTGCGGGTCAAGTCCGTGATCGAGGATCCGCGACAGCAGTGCCGCATGGCCGATGGCCTGGTAGTGCCCGCCCATCACCCCGAAACTCATCACCGGCCGGCGGCCATCGCCGGTCATGCCGGCGACCAGGGGGTGGGGCGGCCGCAGACCGGGCCGGTAGTGCCCGGCCATCCCCGGTGCCAGGCGGAAGCCGGTGCCGCGGCTGTTGAACAGCACGCCCGATCGGGGGCAGGTGATGCCGCTGCCGAAGGCATGGAAGATCGAGTTGACCATCGACACCGCCGTCTGGTCGCGATCGACGACGCTGACATACACCGTATCGCCGCTGCCGCCGGGGCGCTCCGGGGCGGGGTCTGCCCGACCGCCTGCCGCAATGCGGGCAGCTGCGGCACGGGCCCCCTCCATGATCTGCGCCAGCCCGCCATCATCGGCGCCATGGTCGTCTGCGGGATCGGCCAGGAACCGGTCGCGCAGGGCGATACCGGCCTCGGAGGCCCGGGCGACAAGGTCGTGGAAGGCGGCGCCGTCGGGGTCGAGGGCGGCGATGTCGGCCGGTTCCATCATCGCCAGCAGGGCAAGCACGATGGCCCCCTGGCTGTTGGGCGGGGTTTCGAACACCCGGGTGCCGCGATAGCTGCCCGCCGCCGGGGCGACATAGTTGCCGGTATGGCCGGTGAAATCCTCCGCCTCGTGCGGGCCGCCCAGCGCCTTCAGGGTGGCGAGCATGTCGTCCGCCACCCAGCCGTCATAGAAGCCCCGGGCGCCGTCCTTCGCAATCGCCGACAGCGTGCGGCACATCTGGGTCTGCGGCATGCGGGTGCCGGCCGCCGGGGCACGGGTTCCGGCCAGGAAACTCTGGGCGGTGATCTCGTTGGACTGCAGCAGCGGCAGATGGCGGGTCCAGTCGGCGGCGACCCGGGGGGCGACCGGGGCGCCGGCGCGCGCCAGATCGATTGCCGGCGCCAGGATCCGGTCCAGGCCCAGTCGGCCATGATCGGTGGACAGCCGGTCCCAGGCCTCCACCGCGCCCGGGATGGTGACGGCCAGCGGATGGGATTGCGGCACGGCGACGGCGCCCTCGTCCAGCAGCCGCAGGACCGCAGGCTCTGCGCCGCGGGCGGCACGCCCGGTACCGTTATAGCAGAGCGGGGCCGCATCGCCGGCGCGCTGGATCAGCATCCAGCAATCCCCGCCGATGCCGGTCATATGCGGCTCCAGAAGCCCCAGCACCGCCACGGCGGCGATCGCGGCATCGACGGCATTGCCGCCCGCGCGCAGCGTCTCGATCGCGGTCAGGGTCGCGAGCGGGTGCGAGGTCGCGGCCATCGCCTCGTTGGCATAGACGGCGGAGCGGCCGGGGCGCTGGAAGTCACGCATCGGGCGTGGCCCTTTCCGGAAAGATCGTGATGCGGGGTGCATTGTGGCATGAATGTGCGCAATGCGCGAGGCATGCCGCCGACCGGCACCGGGTGCATGGCCGCCAACCGTCCTCTGCGGGTTGTGCAATGCGGCAGAATGCCCCATCTTCAGGGCCGACACCGCCCGCTCGCCCTTCGCCGGCCGTCCTCTGGCCGGCCGCCCTCCAACTGTCGACGAATGTCCGCACCCGTGCCCGACGCCGCCCAAGATCCTGCACGCGCCTATGCCGCCCTGGTGGCTGCGGGGCGCATTGCCGCCGATCCCGCCCAGGCCGCGGCGGCCGACCGGTTGAGCGCATTGATCCGGCGCATGCGCGAGGACAGGGGAACGCCACCCCCGGCACCGGCCCCGAAACGCGGCCTGCTTGGCCGGCTGTTCGGTGGCGGCGCGCCCGAAGAGGGCCCGCCGCCGATGCCGCCCGGGCCACGCGGGCTCTATCTCTGGGGCGGGGGCGGTCGCGGCAAGTCGATGCTGATGGACATGGCCTTCAGGGCGGCCCCGGTGGCACCGAAGCGCCGGGTCCATTTCCATGCCTTCATGCTCGATATCCATGCCCGTCTGCATGCCTGGCGGACCACGGGCGACCAGAACCGCGAGCCCGACCCGCTGCCGCGCATCGCAGATGCCGTCGCCGCCGAGGCGAAGCTGCTCTGTTTCGACGAGTTCCAGGTCCGCGACGTCGCCGATGCGATGATCCTGGGTCGGCTGTTCACCCATGTGCTGGCCCGCGGTGTCTATGTGATCGCGACCTCCAACCGCCCGCCCGAGGATCTCTACCTCGACGGGCTGCAGCGCGACCGCTTCATCCCCTTCATCCGTCTGGTCCGCGACACGCTCGAGGTGATGGAGCTCGACTCCGCCCGCGACTATCGTCTGGATCGACTGACGCTGATGCCGGTCTATCATGTGCCGGCCGATGCCGCGGCGCGCGCGGCGCTCGATGCAGCCTTCCGGGATCTGTCGGGCGGCGCGCCGGCCTCGGCCGAGGTGCTGGACGTGTCCGGGCGGCGGATCGAGGTGCCGAAGGCGGCCGGGGGCGTTGCGCGTTTCGGCTTCGACGACCTGTGCAGCCGGCCGCTCGGGGCCGCGGACTATATCGAGATCGCCCGTCACCATCACACGGTCATCATCGACGGCATTCCGGCGATGGGGCCGGACAGCCGGGATCGTGCCGCGCGGTTCGTGACCCTGATCGACGAGCTGTACGAACACCGGGTGAAGCTGGTCTGTTCGGCGGCGGCCCTGCCCGATGATCTGTACCCGGCCGGTGACGGATCCTTCGAATTCGCCCGGACCGCATCGCGGCTCGCCGAGATGCAGAGCAAAGAGTATCTGGCCCTGCCGCATCTGGTCTGATGCGGCGGCCGAAGCGGGGTGCGCCCCCTTGCTTCGGCGCGCGAAAGAGAGTAGTTACGGCGCGAGATTTTCCGAACGGAAACGCCGGGTTCACCGGCTTCTGCTTCGGTAAGATTACAGCTTCGTGCCGCAGGGGTGCCGGCGTTTCAATGCCGGTGGATCTGCGGCGTGAGTGCCGGCCGGCGGATGGCTGCGTCGATCCCGGACACACGGGATCCGTGGCCCTGGCGGGCGGTACACGGAGGGACGGATTTCACATCCGCACAGACGGGCGCATGAATGCCCTTCTGTGCGTCGGCGGCGCGACCGGCGCGCGTGACCGTACCCCCCGCTCCTCGCGGACGGGCGGCCCGGCCCGCTCCCGGCCGACGCCAGACGCTGGAAAGTCGCGAGGAAACCCGATGGCACGCAACAAGATCGCACTGGTGGGCGCCGGCAATATCGGCGGCACCCTGGCCCATCTGGCCGGGCTCAAGGAGCTCGGCGACGTCGTTCTCTTCGACGTCGTCGAGGGCATGCCGCAGGGCAAGGCGCTGGACATCGCCGAGTCGTCCCCCGTCGACAGCTTCGACAGCCGTCTGACCGGTGCGAACGACTATTCGGCCCTGGCCGGTGCCGACGTCGTCATCGTCACCGCCGGCATCGCCCGCAAGCCGGGCATGAGCCGCGACGACCTGCTGGCGATCAACGCCAAGATCGTCGGCCAGGTGGCCGACGGCATCAAGACCCATTGCCCCGATGCCTTCGTGATCGTGATCACGAACCCGCTCGACGTGATGGTCGGCCTGATGCAGAAGTTCTCCGGCCTGAAGCCCGAGAAGGTCGTCGGCATGGCCGGCGTGCTCGACAGCGCCCGCTTCCGCTACTTCATCGCCGAGGCGCTGAACGTGTCGGTCGAGGATGTGACCGCCTTCGTGCTGGGCGGCCATGGCGACACCATGGTGCCGCTGGCCCGCTACTCCACCGTTGCCGGCATCCCGCTGACCGACCTGGTCAAGATGGGCTGGCTGACCCAGGAGAAGCTCGACCAGATCATCCAGCGCACCCGTGACGGCGGCGCCGAGATCGTCTCGCTGCTCAAGACCGGCTCGGCCTTCTATGCGCCGGCCGCCTCGGCCATCCAGATGGCCGAAGCCTATCTCAAGGACAAGAAGCGGGTTCTGCCCTGCGCCGCGAAGCTGTCGGGCCAGTATGGCGTGGACGGCCTCTATGTCGGCGTGCCGGTCGTGATCGGCGAGGGCGGTGTCGAGCGGATCGTCGAGATCGAGCTGAACGAGGAAGAGAAGGCTGCCTTCCTGCACTCGGTCGATGCGGTGAAGAAGCTGAACGAGGCGCTGTCGGTCTGATCGGCACCGCGCGCGAAGCCCTGTTGCAGCCTTGCCGAGACGGTCTCGGAAAAGGTCCGCAAGCGGGCTTCAAGCGCTTGATTTCGCGGGGGACGGCGGTTGCGCACCGGGAGACGGGTGCTATAACTGCAGGCGCCGGCACCTCCGCGGCTGATCGAGCGGTCTAGGGAAGAGGCTCAATGAACATCCACGAATACCAAGCGAAGGCGCTCCTCGCGAAGTACGGCGTCGCGGTGCCCCGCGGCGGCGTCGCCTACACGCCGGAAGAGGCGGTCGAGGTCGCCAAGAGCCTGGGTGGCCCGGTCTGGGTCGTGAAGGCCCAGATCCATGCCGGCGGCCGCGGCAAGGCCGGCGGCGTCAAGGTCGTGAAGTCGCTCGACGACGTCGCTGCGACCGCGAAGAACATGCTCGGCATGACCCTGGTCACGCACCAGACCGGTCCCGAGGGCAAGGAAGTCAAGCGGGTCTACATCGAGGAAGGCTGCGACATCCGTCGTGAGCTGTATCTCGGCGTCGTCATCGACCGCGAGACCTCGTCGGTGACCTTCATGGCCTCGACCGAAGGCGGCATGGAGATCGAAGAGGTCGCGAAAGAGACCCCTGAGAAGATCATCAAGGTGCCGGTCGACGTCATCACCGGCATGCAGCCCTTCCACGCCCGCAAGATCGCCTACGGCCTCGGCCTCGAAGGCAAGCAGGTGTCGGTTGCGACCAAGTTCATGCTCGCCATGTACCAGGCCGTGATCGGGACCGATGCGAGCATCGTCGAAATCAACCCGCTGGTCGTGACCGGCGCGGGCGACGTCATCGCGCTCGACGCGAAGATGAATTTCGACGACAACGCCCTGTTCCGTCACAAGGACATCGAGGACCTGCGCGACGAGAGCGAGGAGGATCCCTCCGAGCTGGAAGCTTCGCGCCACGCCCTCAACTACATCAAGCTCGACGGCAACATCGGCTGCATGGTCAACGGCGCGGGTCTCGCGATGGCGACCATGGACATCATCAAGCTGTATGGCGGCGAGCCGGCGAACTTCCTGGACGTCGGTGGCGGTGCGACCCGCGAGCGCGTGACCACGGCCTTCAAGCTGATTCTCTCGGACCCCAATGTCGAGGGGATTCTCGTTAACATCTTTGGCGGTATCATGCGTTGCGACGTGATCGCCGAGGGTGTCGTGGCTGCGGCCCGCGAGATCAGCCTCCAGGTTCCGCTGGTGGTGCGTCTCGAGGGCACGAACGTCGAGAAGGGCAAGGCGATCCTGGCCAATTCCGGCCTGCCGATCATGTCCGCCGACGATCTGGCCGACGCTGCCGAGAAGATCGTGAAAGCCGTGAAGGAGGCCGCCTGACCATGGCCGTGCTCGTCAACGCCCAGACCAAGGTGATCTGCCAGGGCTTCACCGGCCAGCAGGGCACCTTCCATTCCGAGCAGGCCATCGCCTACGGCACCCGCATGGTCGGTGGCGTGACGCCCGGTAAGGGCGGCACCACCCATCTCGACCTGCCCGTGTTCGACACCGTGGCCGACGCGGTGGAGAAGACCGGCGCCGATGCCTCCGTGATCTACGTTCCGCCGCCGTATGCGGCCGACGCGATCCTGGAAGCCGTCGATGCCGAAGTGCAGCTGGTGGTCTGCATCACCGAGGGCATCCCGGTGCTGGACATGGTGCGTGTCAAGCGGGCGCTGGAGCGCTCCAAGACCCGCCTGATCGGCCCCAACTGCCCCGGCGTCATCACCCCCGGTGAGTGCAAGATCGGCATCATGCCCGGTCACATCCACCAGCGGGGCAAGATCGGCATCGTCTCCCGTTCGGGCACGCTGACCTATGAAGCCGTCGCGCAGACCACTGCCGCCGGCCTCGGCCAGTCGACCTGCATCGGCATCGGCGGCGATCCGATCAACGGCACCAACTTCATCGACGCGCTGGACCTGTTCCTGAAGGACCCCGAGACCGAGGCGATCATCATGATCGGCGAGATCGGCGGTTCGGCGGAAGAGGACGCCGCCGAGTTCCTGAAGCAGTCCAAGGTGAAGAAGCCGACCGTCGGCTTCATCGCCGGGCGTACCGCGCCTCCGGGCCGTCGCATGGGCCATGCCGGCGCCATCATCAGTGGTGGCAAGGGCGGCGCCGACGACAAGCTCGAGGCGATGCGGTCCGCCGGTATCGTCATCGCCGAATCGCCCGCGGCTCTCGGTAGCACCATGGTCCAGGTGCTCCGAGGCTGACGGATCCACGAACCAGACCCAAACCTGGAGAGGGCGCCGCGTAAGCGGCGCTCCCATTGCTCAAGATGGCTGCGCAAAGCGAGCAACTTTCGTTCCTGTTCGGGAGCAACGGCGCCTTTATCGCCGATCTCTACGCGCGTTTCGTCCAGAACCCCATGTCGGTCGATGAGAGCTGGCAGGGGTTCTTCGCCGATCTGGGCGACGAAGCCGCGTCGGTGCTGGCCGAAGTCCGCGGTGCCCCCTGGGCGCCCGGCATCGTGCCCGGCACTGCGACCAACGGTCATGCCGACACCCTGGCCTTCAAGGCCGACGGCGCGACCGGGCTGCGGGTCGGCCCGGTCAACGGCAAGACCGGCGAGCTTCCGACGGAACGTTCCGCAACGGTGGACAGCATTCGCCTGCTGATGCTGATCCGCGCCTATCGCGTGCGCGGCCATCTGGTGGCCAATCTGGATCCGCTCGGGCTTGAAACCCCGTCGGGCCATCCCGAGCTGGATCCGGCTTCCTACGGTTTCACCGAGGACGACCTCGACCGCACTTTCTATGTCGACGGCGTGCTCGGCCTTGAGAACGCGACCCTCCGCGAGATCCTGCACAAGCTGCAGTCGACCTATTGCGGCAAGGTCGGCGTCGAATTCATGCACATCCAGTCGCCCGAGCAGAAGGCCTGGCTGCAGTCGCGCATCGAAGCCGACCGCCCCGAGCAGGCCTTCGATGCCGAGACCCGCAAGCGGATCTTCGGCCAGGTGGTGATTGCGGAAGGCTTCGAGCGCTTCCTGAACATCAAGTACACCGGCACCAAGCGTTTCTCGCTGGAAGGCGGCGAGGCCCTGGTTCCGGCGCTCGAGGCGATCCTCGAGAGTTCGTCGGATCTGGGCTGCGAAGAAGTCGTGCTGGGCATGCCGCATCGCGGCCGCCTGAACGTGCTGACCGCGGTGATGGGCAAGTCCTTCACGGCGGTGTTCAACGAGTTCAACGGTGGCTCGGCGACCCCTGAGGACGTCCAGGGCTCGGGCGACGTGAAGTACCATCTGGGGACGTCGACCGACCGCACGCTCGCCAACGGCAAGACGGTGCATCTGTCGCTGACCGCCAACCCCTCGCATCTCGAGGCGGTGAACCCGGTGGTCGTCGGCAAGACCCGGGCGAAGCAGGGCCAGCGTGGCGACACCGACCGGGTGAAGGTGCTGAGCATCCTGCTGCATGGCGACGCGGCCTTTGCCGGCCAGGGCGTCGTGGCCGAATGCTTCGCGCTGTCGGAGCTGAAGGGCTACCGCACCGGCGGCACGGTCCACGTGATCGTGAACAACCAGATCGGTTTCACCACCAGCCCGAAATACTCGCGCTCCTCGCCCTATCCGTCGGATGTGGCGAAGATGGTCGATGCGCCGGTCTTCCATGTGAATGGCGACGATCCGGAGGCGGTGGTCTGGGTGGCGCGTCTGGCGGCCGAGTTCCGTCAGATCTTCCACAAGGACGTCGTTCTCGACATCTTCTGCTATCGCCGCCACGGCCATAACGAGGCCGACGAGCCCTCGTTCACCCAGCCGCTGATGTACCGCAAGATCGCGCAGCACCCCACCCTGCTGCAGATCTATGGCGACCGGATGGTGAATGACGGCGTCATGACCCGCGACGAGGTCGATGGCGCGCTCAAGAGCTTCCATCAGCGCCTCGAGCAGGATCTGGAGCAGTCCAAGACCTACAAGCCGAACAAGGCCGACTGGTTCGAGGGCGTGTGGAAGGGCTATGAGCGAGCGCCGAATGACGACCGCCGCGGTTCTACCGCCGTGTCGCTGGAGCGTCTGCGCGAGATCGGCTTCAAGCTGACCGACGTGCCCGAGGGCGTGAACGTCCACCGCAAGATCCAGCGTCAGCTGGGCCAGAAGCGCGAAGCGATCGCGAACGGCGAGGGGCTGGACTGGGCGCTCGGCGAGGCGCTGGCCTTCGGCACCCTGCTGACCGAGGGCTACCCTGTCCGCCTGTCGGGCCAGGATGTCGGCCGCGGCACCTTCTCGCACCGCCATTCGGTCCTGGTCGACCAGAAGACCGAAGAGCGCTATGTGCCGCTGAACAACCTCGGTGCCTCGGTGGGCTACGAGGTGGTGGACAGCCTGCTGTCGGAATATGCGGTGCTGGGCTTCGAATACGGCTATTCGCTGGCCGAGCCCAATGCGCTGGTGGTCTGGGAGGCCCAGTTCGGCGACTTCGTCAACGGCGCGCAGGTGATGATCGACCAGTTCATCAGCTCGGCCGAATCGAAGTGGCTGCGCATGTCGGGCCTGGTGATGCTGCTGCCCCATGGCTATGAAGGCCAGGGTCCTGAGCATTCCTCGGCGCGGCCCGAGCGGTTCCTGCAGCTCTATGGCGAGGACAACATCCAGGTCGCCAACTGCACGACGCCGTCGAACTACTTCCACATCCTGCGCCGGCAGATCCACCGCAAGTTCCGCAAGCCGCTGATCATGATGACGCCGAAGTCGCTTCTGCGTCACAAGCTGGCGGTGTCGAAACTGTCGGATATGGGCCCGGGCTCCAGCTTCCATCGGGTGCTGGGCGAAGTGGATCAGCTGCGCCATGCCGACAAGATCCGTCGGGTGCTGCTCTGCACCGGCAAGGTCTATTACGACCTGCTGGAAGAGCGCCGTGCCCGCGGCATCGAGGATGTCGCCATCATCCGCGTCGAGCAGCTGGCGCCGTTCCCGGCGACCTCGATCGCGGAAGAGCTGCGGCGCTATCCGAATGCCGAGGTGCTCTGGGTGCAGGAAGAGCCGAAGAACCAGGGCTACTGGTTCTTCATGAGCCCGCGCCTGGACGACCTGATCGACAGCATGGGGGCTTCCGGCAAGCGCGTGCGCTATGCCGGCCGGCCCGAGGCGGCGGCACCTGCCACCGGCTCGCACCATAAGCATGTCGCAGAACAAAAGGCGCTGATCGACGACGCACTGGCGGGCTGATCGCCGGGAACATGGGCCGCATGCGTCGCATGCGGCCCTTCTCGTGCGTTAATGCCTTGTCATCCGTGCGTGGATACGCCACCTAAGCCACGTGTTGTAGCTTCCCGGCCGTCGATGCCGGGACATGAACGAAATCGGGATCGTGATGAGCGTCGAGATCAAAGTTCCGAGCCTGGGCGAATCGGTTACCGAGGCCACCATCGGCCAGTGGTTCAAGAAGGTCGGTGACCGTGTCGAGGCCGATGAGCCGCTGGTGGAGCTGGAGACCGACAAGGTCACCCTCGAAGTCAATGCCCCCGCATCGGGCGTGCTGACCGATATCCTGGCCGAGGAAGGTGCCGACGTCGAAGTCGGTGCGCTGCTGGGTGTGATCGGCGAGGGCCAGGGTGCCGCTGCCGCGAAGCCCGCCGAGGCGCCGAAGAAGGCCGAGGCTCCCAAGGCGGCGCCGAAGGCCGAGCCCGCACCGGCTGCCGCCCCCGCCGCCGAAAAGATCCTGTCGCCCGCGGCCCGCAAGGCGGCCGGCGATGCCGGTATCGATGCCGGTTCGGTCGAGGGCACCGGCCGTGACGGCCGGGTCATGAAGGACGATGTGCAGCGTGCCGCTGCGGCGAAGCCTGCTGCCCCGGCCCAGCCCGCGGCTGCCCCGGCACCGAAGGCTGCCCAGCCGGCCGGCGAGCGCGAAACCCGCGTGCGCATGACCAAGCTGCGGCGCCGCATCGCCGAGCGCCTGAAGGATGCCCAGAACACCGCCGCGATCCTGACCACCTATAACGAGGTGGACATGTCGCAGGTGATGGCGCTGCGCAACCGCTATAAGGACGGCTTCGAGAAGAAGCACGGCGTGAAGCTGGGCTTCATGTCGTTCTTCGTGAAGGCCGCGATCGCGGGCCTGAAGGAGTATCCGGCGGTCAACGCCCAGATCGACGGCGACGAGCTGATCTACAAGAACCACTACGACATCGGCGTTGCCGTCGGCACCGAGCAGGGCCTGGTGGTTCCGGTGGTGCGCGATGCCGACCAGCTGTCCTTCGCCGGCGTCGAGGCGACCATCAATGCGCTCGGCGTGAAGGCCCGCGACGGCAAGCTCACCATGGAAGAGCTGACCGGCGGCACCTTCACCATCTCGAACGGTGGCGTGTACGGCTCGCTGATGTCGTCGCCGATCCTGAACCCGCCGCAGTCGGGCATCCTGGGCATGCACAAGATCCAGGAGCGTCCGATGGCCGAGAAGGGCCAGGTCGTGATCCGTCCGATGATGTATCTGGCGCTGTCCTACGACCACCGCATCATCGACGGCAAGGAAGCGGTGAGCTTCCTGGTGCGCGTCAAGGAATGCATCGAGAACCCGGAGCGGCTGCTGTTCGATCTCTGATCGACGCGCAGATCCCTCCCGCGCCCGCCGCCTTCATCCGGCGGCGGGCGTTCCGACTTCTTGAGGATGCATGAGATGAGCGATACCCAATCCTTCGACGTCGTCATCATCGGCGGCGGCCCCGGCGGTTACATTGCGGCGATCCGCGCGGCCCAGCTGGGGCTCAAGACCGCCTGCGTCGAGAAGCGCGGCGCGCTGGGCGGCACCTGCCTGAATGTCGGCTGCATTCCGTCGAAGGCGCTGCTGCAGTCGTCGGAGCTTTATGCCGAGACGAAGCATGGGCTGGAAGAGCATGGCGTGAAGCTGTCGGGTGTCGAACTCGACCTCGCCGCGATGATGACCCGCAAGGGCAAGGTCGTCTCCCAGCTGACCGGCGGTATCGAAGGCCTGTTCAAGAAGAACAAGGTCACCTATTTCAAGGGCGCCGGCCGTTTCGTCGATGCGACCACCATCGAGGTGGCGCTGAACGACGGCGGCACAGAGACGATCAAGGCCTGCGAGACGATCATCGCCACCGGGTCGACCCATGTCGACCTGCCGGGCGTCGAGATCGACGAGAAGCGGATCGTCAGCTCGACCGGCGCGCTCGAGTTCGAGAAAGTGCCGGGCCGTCTGGTCGTGATCGGCGGCGGCGTCATCGGCCTGGAACTCGGCTCGGTCTGGAGCCGCCTCGGCTCGGTCGTGACCGTCGTCGAGTTCATGGACCGGATCACGCCCGAGATGGATGGCGAGGTCTCCAAGCAGTTCCAGCGCATCCTGGGCCGCCAGGGCCTGAAGTTCCGCCTGTCGACCAAGGTCACCGGCGCCGATACCTCGGGTGACGCGATCAGGCTGACGGTCGAGCCGGCCAAGGGCGGCGATACCGAGACCATCGAGGCGGATGCCGTGCTGGTCGCCATCGGCCGCAAGCCCTATACCGAGGGCCTCGGCCTTGAGGCCGTGGGCATCGAGACCGGCCCGCGCGGCCGGATCGAGGTCGACGATCATTTCCGCACCAATGTGCCGAACATCCGCGCCATCGGCGACGTGATCAAGGGCCCCATGCTCGCCCACAAGGCCGAGGAAGAGGGCGTGATCGTGGCCGAGATGATCGCCGGCCAGTCGGGGCATATCGACTACAACCTGATCCCGGGTGTGATCTACACCTGGCCGGAAGTCGCCAGCGTCGGCCGGACCGAGGAACAGCTCAAGGCCGACGGCATCGCCTACAAGCCCGGCAAGTTCCCCTTCTCGGCCAACAGCCGCGCCCGCGCGGTGGGCGAGACCGACGGCTTCGTGAAGATCCTGGCCGATGCCGAGACCGACCGGATTCTGGGCGCCCACATCATCGGCCCCGATGCCGGCACCCTGATCTCCGAGCTGGTGCTCGCCATGGAGTTCAAGGCCAGCGCCGAGGACATCGCCCGCACCAGCCATGCCCATCCGACCCTCGAAGAGGCGGTGAAGGAAGCGGCGCTGGCGGTCGACGGCCGCACGCTCAATATGTAATGAAAATATCCCGTGACCATATGGTCGCGGGAAGGTTTTCGCACAAACGCCCGGCAGCGGTCTGCGCTGTCGGGCGTTTTGCGTGGGGGGCCGGCTTCGGCGCGGCGTCAGCGTGCTCCGCGGATCTCTGCCACGATCTGCTGCCTGGCCTCGAGGGAGGCATCGGCCAGCGTCTCGACGAAGATGTCGATCACCAGATCGGCGGAGCGGCTGCGGATGGATCGGGCCTCGTTGAAAGCCGCATGCAGGGCGGCGCGGTCCACCTCGGGCTTTTCGATCTCGGTCATGACGGCAATCATCGCCTGGCGGAAGGCCATGTCCTCCGCCGCCATCGCCGGCTGCCGCGCCGCATAAAGAGCCGTCAATCTGGCGCCCTCTGCCGGCGGCAGGCGGTTTGAGATCATCTCCACCAGGCGTGCGGCGCGCGGCGCCATATCCCGGCCGAAGGGGCGGGCAGGTTCGGCGACGAGCAGATATGCCGCGACCGCGAGGTTGGCCGCGACCGACAGGACAAGGGCCAGCCGCTCTGCACGCGGGCGTCGCAGGCGGTGGATGAGCGGACGGATCACCGGACGGCTCCATCAAGCAGAATAAGATCGCTGTCGAACAGCAGGGTCATCATGGCCGCACCATCCGCCGTGCCGGGCAGGCCGTGCAGGCCGATGGCGAGCAGGATGGCCGCGGCGCCGGCCAGGGCGGCCAGTGGCCAGCCGATACGGCCCGCCCGCCCGGCCCCCTGGCGGGATGTCTTAAGCCGATGCCCCACGGCCGCGATCGCCGCGGCGACCTCCCGGTCGGGGATCTGCGGGGCCGTGTTCAGGAGGGCGGCATCCAGTGCGGCTGCCCTGGCGAGCGGAACCAGCAGATCGGGATGCGCCTCCAGGCAGGCGCGTGCCGCCGCCTGCCGGTCTTCGGGCCAGCGGGAGATATCGGCACCCCAGGCATCGAGCAGCCGGCAGAAGCTGTCTGGGGTCATGATCCGATCTCCTTCCGGCTGGCCCGGGCGTCCGGGTCGATGGGGGTGAGGGCGTGTCGCAACTTGCGGCGCGCCCGTGCAAGCAGGCTCTCGAAGGCATCTTCGCTGATCTCCAGGATCCGGGCGCAGTCGCGGCCGGCAATGCCTTCGTAATGGAACAGCACGATCGCCGCGCGCTGACGCGGGTCCAGCCGGTCTATCCCCGCCTGAAGCCGGGCCTCGCGTTCCGCCCCGATCAGGCGGGTAAGGGCGTCGGGTGCGGTATCGACGACGGCATCGGCGGTCTCCAGCGCCAGCGCAGCCGGTCGCCGTCGCCGGTCGAGGGTGAGGTTCAGCACGATCCGGGCGAACCAGGCCGTGAAGCTGCCGCGTGCCGGATCGAAGCGGCCGGCATGGGTCCAGAGCCGCAGAAAGGCATCCTGCGCGATTTCGTCGGCATCGGCGGGATTGCGGCCGACGCCCCGCGCGATGCCGATGGCACGCCGCATATGGCGCGCCATCAGCAGGGCGAAAGCGGTATGATCCCCCGCTGCCACGCGGCCGATCAGGACATCGTCTTCGGGATCCTCCATGCCTCACTCGGGTTTGCGGGCGTCCCATTCCGCCTGGGACAGGCTGCCGTCGCCATCGGCATCCAGCGACCGGAAGCGGCGGTCGAGCATGTCGGTGCGTCGCCCTTCCGGCAGTTCGGCAAGGCGCTTCGCCGCCCGGCTTTCGCCGGCCGCGATCTGGGCCGACACCATCCTGCCCCATTCCTCGCGGCTGAGCTGTGCATTCCCGTCGGTATCGATCGAGGTGAAGGTCGGCGGTTCGGCTGCGCCGCCATGGCCGGGCAGGCCGGCGGCAAGGGCAAGGCAGGCGGTCAGGAGAAGGCGGCGGTGGTGGCTGGTCATCGGATGTCTCCGCTCTGATGGACAGGCTCACCCCCTCTACGCCCGGGTGCCGGCGTTTCCGTCGCGGGGTCTTCTGATTTCGGAAGAAGCCGGGTATCGTCCTTCGCGGCTGTCCTGCCCTTGCGGCACAGCCGCGCGTGTGGAGACATGGGATCGACGGCATGAGAACCGCCTCCCGGGACCAGACAATCGATGGCCGCCGGCTGCGGGGCGCCTCTCTGCTGCTGCTTGCCCTGATGCTGGCGCCTGCCGCCCTTGCGGACGAGGCGTCGGCCCCCCAGGCTGAAGCGCCCCAGGCCCCGGCTCACCCGGCGGAAGAGATGCAGGCCGTCCCGGATGCCGGCACCGATGATCAGGCCGATCCACCGGCTCCGTCCGGGCGGTGGATGCGGATTCCCGTGGCCGATGGCCGCCTGATCTTCCGGGCGGCGCGCTATGGCGTGAACAATGCGCCGGACATCGCGCGTCATCATCAGCGCGCGGATGGCGAGGTCGATGCCGAAGGCGCCTTCTGGGCACCGGCCGACGAGGCAGAACCCATGGCCGGGCTTTACGTCGGGGCGCTTGCGGCCTCGGGCGCGCAGACCCGCTCTCCCCGCTTCGACGATCTCTTCGCCTTCAAGGACGATGAGGGACCGATCCGCCTGGCGGTCGAGCCTCTGGCCGTGATCCCGAGCCGGTTCGGGCCGCTGCCGGTGGAGCGCTTCCGGGTGACGGAGCGGGACTGTATAGGCTTTCTGGCGCCGATGGCGCCGGGCACCTATGGCTACGCAGCCCCGCCCGCCATCGCGGACGACCCGGCCGCGCCCCCACCCCCACCCCTGGCCCCACCCCCGGCCCCTGAACCCGCCCTGCCACCGGTGCCGACCGCCGAAGCCGCCCCGGTGCCGATGCCGCCCACGGCGGTGGTCGCGGGTTTCCACTGCCTGGAACCGGGCCGGCGCTATGATGCCGATCTCGCCGCCCTGGCCGTGGGGTCGATCGGCGTCGTGGGCGAGGCGGTGCCGCCGCGCACCCCGCTCGGCCGCCCGGTGGTGGTCGATCTGGCCGTCAGGGCCCTGCCGGATGCCGGGCCGGCCGATGCGGCGGTGCCGGATGGCGACGGGGATGGGGATCCGGCGGCGGATGACGGCCCGCCGCTCGGTCTCTGGCGCGGGGTGGCTTATGTCGACGGCATCGGCCTCGGCATGCGCGCCGGGGCGAAGGGGCAGATGCTGATGCTGTTCGCCGGCCCTGACGCCGAGCGGGATGGCGCGCGCCCCACCATCTGCCGCGGGCAGTGGGAGCTGGACTCGATCGCCTATGAGCCGCCGAATATCGGGTCGGAATGGATCGACGATCCGGTGGACCCGATCCCCCTCTCCGGCTACTGGTCGATGCTCTGCGACGGGCTGTTCGGCGATCTGCTCGGCCCGGTCGAGGGGCGGCTGCAGGGGCGCATCCCCGAGAAGCTCCTGGTCGAGGGCACGGCTCCGGAGGGGCGCCGGGCGGTGGAGCTGATGCTGCCGGAATTCGCGCCCGGACCCTGAGGTCCCAGGTATCGCGAGACGCGATGTGACGGATGTCTCAATAACTTGCCGCGACGCGACGATTACTTTCGCATCGCCGCAGAGACGAGGTGGACAGGCCTTCCGGCCACGGTTAACGTCTCGGAGTAACGGCAGAGTGGCCGGGCGGTGCAGACCGCCGTCCGCCCCCGCACGGCTGTCCCCGAGGCGTCGCCCGGGGCATTTCCACGCCGGCTCCGGGGTCCGTTCGCCGCCGCATCGCATACCGCCAGGAGCCCTGTTGCCGATGACGACTCTCGCCATAGAGCTGGCCCGCGTCGATCTGCTCGCCGATCTGCCGCGCAACAGCCTGGCCGCCGTGGCGGCGCAGGTGCGCACCATGCGTCACGGGGCCGGTGCGGTGGTGCTGGATGCCGATGACGGCAGCAGCAATCGCGACGTCTTTCTGGTGCTGGAAGGCGTGGTGGACGTCATCAACTACGCCCTGACCGGCCGTGAGGTCTCGTTTGCCCGCATCGAGGCCGGCGGCTATTTCGGCGAGCTGTCGGCGATCGACGGCCTGCCGCGCTCGGCGCGGGTGGTCGCGGCCACCGATTGCCGGCTTGCCGCACTCTCTCCCCAGCTCTTCGACCGGCTGGTGACCGAAGAGCCGACGGTCGCGCGCAAGGTGATGTTGCGTCTGGCCCGGATCATCCGCGCCTGCGACGAACGGATCATGGATTTGAGCACGCTGCGTGCGGTCGAGCGGGTGGCGGTGGAGATCCTGCGTCTGGCCAGGCCTTCGGACGGCAATGCCGGGGCCCCGGGCCGCTGGGTGGTGGACCGTCTTCCGGCCCAGCGCGACATTGCGGCGCGGGTCGGCACGGCGCGCGAGACGGTGGCCCGCGTGCTTTCTCAGCTTCAGGAGGATGGGGTGGTGGAACGCCGGGGCCGCATGCTGGTGGTGCCGGATCGCATGCGCCTGCTGCGGGTGGCGGCCGGCGACCGCCCCGAAGCGCTGCTCGCCCGCTGATACCCCCCGCAGACACACGCCCATGCGCCGCTTCGCCCTCGCAGCCCTCGCCGTTTTTGCCCTGGTCCTGACCGCCTGGTCGGGTGGGGGCATGGCGGCATCGCCTGCGGCAGAGGCGATGCCGGCGATGGTGGTCGTGGCCGCCGGCCCCTGCCCCGACCATCATGGCGGGGCGCCCGATCGCCAGCATCGCGCCTGCATGGCCGCCTGCGCGATGCTGTGTGCGCCGGCAGCCCTGCCGGCCCTGCAGATCCCGGTCGGCTTCGGCCATGCGGGCCGGCCATCGCTTCCGGCCACCTTCCTGCCCGACGGCCGCAACCCGGCCGGTCCGTTCCGTCCGCCGATCGTCTGAAGGCGCCCCGCCCCGGGGCCTCTCTTCAGATATCGGATCTCCGGACGGAAAGGGATTTTCCATGCCCATGAACATCACCCGCCGCCGCCTGCTCGGTGCGGCGGGCGCCGCTGCGGCCCTGGCCGCGGCCGGGCGCGGCCTGCTGCCGTCGGCCTATGCCGATGCGCCGCGTCACCGGCTTTCGGCCACAAGCCGGGTCATCGACATCCGCGGCCGCGCCGCCACGGTCTGGGGGCTCCGCCGTCCCGACGGCGGCAACGGGCTGGAACTGATGCCCGGCGAGCGGTTCCACCTGGCCCTCCACAACCGGATGGACGAGCCGACCATCATCCACTGGCACGGCCTGACCCCGCCGCCGGATCAGGATGGCGTGACCGATACCGGCTATGCCGGGCTGATTCCGCCCGACGGGCAGGCGCCTATGATTTCGCGGCCCGGCCCGGAACCCATTGGATGCATTCCCATGCCGGCCTTCAGGAACAGCTTCTGCTGGCGGCGCCCCTGATCGTGCGCAGTGCCGCCGACCTCGCCGCCGACCGGCAGGAGGTGGTGGTCATGCTCCATGACTTCAGCTTCCGGACGCCGGACGAGATCCTGGCCGGCCTGACCGGCATGGCGGCGGCGGGGCATGGAGGCATGAACCACGGCACGATGACCCACGGTGCCATGAACCACGGGACTATGGGCCAGGCTGCGGCGGGCGCCGATCTCAACGATGTCGACTACGATGCCTTCCTGGCCGAGGACCGCACGCTCGACGATCCGCTGGTGGTGCGGACCGAGCGGCGCGGGCGGGTTCGGCTCAGGGTGATCAATGCGGCGACGGCCACCGCCTTCCGGCTCGATCTGGGGGGCCATCCCGTCCGCGTGGCGGCGGTGGACGGCAACGAGGTGCCGGCGCAGGAGGTCGCGGACGTTCCGCTTGCCCAGGGGCAGCGGGTCGATCTGCTGGTCGACATGCCGGCCGAAGGCGGGGTGGTGCCGCTGCTGGCGACGCGTGAGGGCGATACCATCCGCACCGGCATTCTGCTCGCCACGCCGGGGGCGGCGGTCGCCAGAATATCCGACCGGGCGGCACGACCGGCCGCACCGGTCGATGCGACGCTGGACCGGATCCTGATGCCCGCCGATGCCGCGGTGGTCCGGCCTGCACGGCAGGTGGAGATGGTGCTGGATGGTGGAATGATGCCCTATCGCTGGACCATCGACGGCCGGAGCTGGGCCGATCGCCGCCCGGTGCAGGTCCGGGCCGGCGAGGTGCTGGCGGTGACCATGGTCAACCGCTCCGCCATGGCGCATCCCATGCACCTTCACGGCCATCATTTCCGGGTGACGGCGATCGATGGCCGGCCGGTGGGCGGTATCCTGCGCGACACGGTGCAGGTGGTGCCGGGCAGTGCGGTCACCATTGCGGTCACCGCCGACAATCCCGGCCGCTGGCTGTTCCACTGTCACAGCCTCTACCACATGGCCACCGGCATGATGACCGAACTGGTCTATGTCTGAGGGGGGCGGTCCGTGCCGTCCGTCTCGTCCTCGCCGCTGCGCAGCCGTGCCCGGGGGTGCGCGGCGGCATAGGCGGCGATCATCCGTTCGGTCGCAACCGCCGTGTAGCGCTGGGTGGTCGCCAAGCTCTCATGGCCCAGCAGATCCTGGATGATCCGGAGATCGGCGCCGCCATCCAGAAGATGGGTGGCGAAGGCGTGGCGCAGCGCATGGGGGGTGGCGGTCGCATCCAGCCCCAGCGCGCGCCGCGCCGCCGCCATGTGCCGTTCCGCCACCGCCCGGTCCAGCCGGCCGCCGCGCACGCCGGTGAAGACCGGCCGGTCGGGGGTCTGCGGATGCGGGCAGGCGGCACGATAGGCCTCGACCGCGCCGACCACCGCCGGGATCAGCGGCACCCGGCGCTGCTTGCCGCCCTTGCCGCGCACCACCAGGGCCGGCTGGCTGCTGCCCGGCGCCGGCCAGTCGCGCCCGTCCAGCGACAGCGCCTCGCCGATGCGCAGCCCCGCCCCCCAGAGCAGGGCGAAGAGGGCGCGTTCGCGCAGCGCCACCCAGTCGCGCCCGGTTTCGGCGCCGATATCTGCGGCTGCGGCGATCAGCCGGCGGGCATCTGCCGCCGCCACGGGGCGAGGTGCGGGGCGGACGTGTTTCGGTGCCGAAAGACCGGCGAGCCCCGGCGCCGGCAGGCCGTGTACCCGATCGAGCCGTCGATAGAACCCGCGCACCACTGCCAGCGCCCGGGCGGTGGAGGCGGGTTTCAGGCCGTCGGCACGCCGCCGGGCCCTCCAGGCGCGAAACCCCTGGATGTCGATGGCGGCCAGTGCGGAAAGATCACCGATCCCACCGGCCCAGTCGGTGATGAAGCGCAGGAACTGCGTCAGATCGCGGTCATAGGCGGCGACCGTATTGGCCGAGGCGCGCCGTTCGGCCACCAGCCAGCGCCGCCAGTCTTCGACCGCCGCCGCGATATCCGCCGGCAGGGGCGCGGCCGGATCCTGCGTCAGGCGCCGGGCCACGACCGGGCCAGGCAGCGGGCGGCCACGGCCGCCAGGAAATCGAGCAGATCGCTCGCCTGACCGTCATGCCAGGTGGCTTCACGGCCATTGCCCAGCACCATCACCATCGGCGGCATGTCGGCGCGGGTCTCCAGGCGGACGACGGCGTCGGACCGGACGGTATCGTTCTCGGTCCAGAGCGGTGCCCGGGCATCGGCCTCGATCCGGCCGCGCAGCCGAAGCGGCCGGCCGGCGCCCAGCAGGCGATCGATCGTGCCGGGGGGAAGGGCGGTGACACCCGCCGGCATCCGGCCGGCATCGCCTTCGGCCGCAACCAGCGCGCATTCGATGCCCAGCGCCTGGGGGACGGCCTGGACCAGCCGGTCGACAACGCCATCGACGGTCTGTGCCTCGACCAGGGCCAGGACCGACTGGCGGACCCGCTGGTCGATCTCGGCATTGGCCTGAACCGTGCCGATCAGGCGCTTCTGGTTGCTGCGCATGTCGTCCACCGTCCGTGCCAGCCGGTCGATCTGGAAGCGCTGCATGTCGACGACGCCGTCGCCGTGGCGACGGCCCGGCAGAACCAGGGCTTCCAGGGCTTCGGGGTGGCGCTGGAAGAAATCCGGGTGGCGGGCGAGATGCGCCAGCACGTCGGCGTCCTGGATCGGGCGGCCGGCGGCGGGGGCGGCGGTGTCGGAGCTGCTGGTCATCTTGGCGGGTCGGTCTGCCTCGGGGTGGCGGGAAGGGGTCTGCCCTTCAATATGGAACGGCGCGGCTGCGGGGTCGACCCTCAGGGTCATCGCCGCAGGCCGCGCCGCTCGGCATCGGATGATGCGCCGGGTTCAGATGGCCGTGGTTCAAAGAACCGTCTGGCCGGTCTTCTCCCAGTCGGCCATGAACGCGGCCAGGCCCTTGTCGGTCAGCGGATGCTGGTACATCTGGCGCAGGACCGAGGGCGGCACGGTCACGACATCCGCCCCGATGCGGCCGGCTTCGACCACATGCAGCGGATTGCGCACCGAGGCGACCAGCACCTCGGTCTGGAAGGTCGGATAGTTGGCGTAGATCTCGACGATCTGCTCGATCAGCTCCATGCCGCGCGCGCCGATGTCGTCATAGCGGCCGACGAAGGGGGAGATGAAGCGGGCCCCGGCCTTGGCGGCCAGGATCGCCTGGGCGGGCGAGAAGCACAGCGTGACGTTGACCGGGGTGCCCTCGTCCGAGAGCGCCTTGCAGGTCTTCAGCCCGTCGATGGTCAGCGGCACCTTGATGGTGACGTTGGGGGCGATGCGGGCCAGATACCGGCCCTCGGCCAGCATCTTCTCGTGATCGAGGGCGGTGACTTCGGCCGAGACGGGGCCGGCGACCACGGCGCAGATCTCTTCGATCACTTCGACGAACTTGCGGCCGCTCTTGGCGATCAGCGTCGGATTGGTGGTGACGCCGTCGACCAGGCCGGTGGCGGCGAGATCGCGGATTTCGGCAACGTCGGCGGTATCGACGAAGAACTTCATGATGCGGGCCTCTGGAAACCAGGGTATCGGCGGTCGGGTGACGGGCCGATGGAAGTGACGGACCGCCCTGACCGGGCGAAGACAGGGGAAGCCGGCGTTCGGGCGGACACTTCCGTGGCGGTCGGGGATGCCTGAAAACCCGGTCCGGGCCTTCCGGCAAAGGGTGGTGGGTCCGCCGGTTTGGCGCGGAGTTTAACGAAAGCCTTGCGCCGCCGCCAGTTGCATGATGCCATCCGCCCGACCCGTCCGCACCCGACTGCTGCTTATGCGATGACCGCCCCGGATACAAGTCCGAACCCGTCCGCCGGGTTGTTTCCCGACCATGCCCCTGCCGATACGTCTCGCGTGGCCGTTCTGCCGCTGCAGACGATGGGCGGCCCGGCGGGGCGCCGGCTGGATCGGCTGGACTATCTTGTCCCGCCCGGCATGAGGCTCGCCCCCGGCGACGTGGTGCAGGTGCCGTTGGGGCCGCGCACGATCACCGGTGTGGTCTGGGGGCCCGGCGAAGGCGACCTTGCGGCCGGGCGGCTGAAGCCGGTGACTGCGCGGCGCGACTGCCCGCCGGTGCCCGAGGCGCTGCGCCGGCTGGTGGATGCGGTTGCGGCCTATACCGTCTCGCCGCCCGCGGCCGTGCTGCGCATGGTGCTGCCGGTCGACGATGCGCTGGATCCGCCGCGGCCCGAGACCGGGCTGGTGGCGACCGGTGCCGCGCCCGTGGGCCGGCTGACGCCCCAGCGGCGGGCGGTGCTGGAGACGCTGGAGCGCGTGACGGCGGAAGAGGGTGGCAGCCCGCCGACGGTGGCGGCGCTCGCCGCTGCGGCAGGCGTGTCCGACGGCGTGGTCCGTGGGCTGATCGATGGCGGGGCGCTGGTGCCGGTCGACCGGCCGGTGCCACCGGCCTTCGATCTGCCGGCCCCCGACCTGCCGGGCCCCGCATTCGGCCCCGACCAGGCCGCGGCCGCCGCGGCCCTGGTTGCGGCGGTGGGGGCGGGGTTCGCGGTCGAAGTGCTGGACGGGGTCACCGGCTCCGGCAAGACCGAGGTCTATTTCGAGGCGATCGCCGCCGCCCTCCGTCAGGGGCGCCAGGCCCTGGTTCTGGTGCCTGAAATCGCGCTGACAAGCCAGTGGCTGGAACGCTTTCGCGGCCGCTTCGGTGCGCCGCCGGTGGTGTGGCATTCCAATCTGGGGCAGGCCCATCGCCGCCGCGCCTGGCGGGCGGTGGCGGAGGGGACCGCTCCGGTGGTGGTGGGGGCGCGTTCGGCGCTGTTCCTGCCGTTTCCGGCGCTGGGCGTGATCGTGGTCGACGAGGAACACGATGCCGCTTTCAAGCAGGAGGACGGTGTCGTCTATCACGCCCGCGACATGGCGGTGATGCGCGGCGCGCTGGAAGGCGTGCCGGTGGTTCTCGCCTCGGCGACGCCGGCCCTGGAAACGCTCGCCAATGTCGAGCGCGGCCGCTATCGCCGCCGTCGCCTGGCGGCCCGCCACGGCGCTGCCGTGCTGCCGGCGGTGGAGGCGATCGATATGCGTGCCGAGCGCCTGCCCGCCACCCGCTTCGTTTCGGACCCGCTGAAAGACGCCATGCTTGCCGCGAAGGAACGCGGCGAGCAGTCGATGCTGTTCATCAATCGTCGGGGCTATGCGCCGCTCACTTTGTGCCGGGCCTGCGGGCACCGTATGCGCTGCCCGTCCTGCGAGGCCTGGCTGGTCGAGCATCGTTTCCGTGCCGGCGGCCCGCGCCTGGTCTGCCATCATTGCGGCCACGAGGAGCCCGAACCCGACCCCTGCCCCGCCTGCGGGGCCGAACATAAATTCGCCCCCTGCGGGCCGGGCGTGGAACGTCTGGCCGAAGAGGTCGGCAGCCTGATGCCCGAATTGCGGGTGGCGGTGATGACCAGCGACACGATCGCCAGCCCGGTCGAGGCCGCCGATCTGATCGCGCGTATGGAGGCGGGCGAGATCGACGTGCTGATCGGCACCCAGATGATGGCCAAGGGCTATCACTTTCCCCGGTTGACGGTGGTGGGGGTGGTGGATGCCGATCTGGGGCTTGCCGGCGGCGATCTGCGGGCGGCGGAGCGAACCTATCAGCTGCTCGCCCAGGTCGCCGGCCGGGCGGGGCGGGCCGAACATCCGGGGCGGGTGCTGCTGCAGACTTATGATCCCGGCCATCCGGTGATCCGCGCGCTCATCGCCGGTGATCGCGACGGTTTCCTCGACGCGGAAGCCTCGGAGCGGCGGGCCGCGGGCGCGCCCCCTTACGGCCGATGGGCGGCGGTGGTGGTCTCGGCACCCGATCCGGGCGATGCCCGCTCCACGGCCGATGTCTTCGCACGCGCGCTCCGCCGGACGCTGCCGCCCGGTGCCCGGCTGCTGGGGCCGGCACCGGCGCCGATCAGCCTGTTGCGGGGCCGCCATCGGGTGCGGCTGCTGGTGATGGCCGATCGTGCCGCGGACCTGCCCGCCGCCATGGCCCGCGCCCGCGATCTCGTACCGGTGCGCGGTGCGGTGCGTGTGCAGATCGACGTCGATCCGCAGAGTTTTCTCTGACGCTCTCCAAGGATCCGGTTGCGACCTATTGCCGCGCGGGCAGTTGATCCGCCGGTTGATCCTCCGGGGTGGTAACCGGTATCGGGCGGCCGCGAGCCCCGGATGCGCGTCACAGGCACAACGGCGATTTTCGCTGTCGCAACGCGGGTTGCACCTCCCGGGTCCTTGTGTTAGGTATCGCCTGCCCTCGGCATGACGGCGTCCACGGACGGCGTGTGTCGTGGCCTTGGTCCTGCTCGCGCGTTCCATTACGTGACCGCAGGGCCTCGTCGCTTTTCTTTTCACGACAGGCTTCAGGGACGGTCCCAGTGGCAGGTGCGCAAGCGGATGCGACCGGACTGGCGGGGCGTTATGCGACCGCCTTGTTCGATTTGGCGCAGGAGCGTGAAGCGCTCGATGCGGTGACCGGCGATCTCGCCCGATTCAGGCAGCTGCTGGACGAGAGCGCAGAGTTCGCTCGGCTGGTGCGCAGCCCGATCGTGTCGCGAGACGACCAGGTCAAGGCGGTGACGGCGATCGCCGACAAGCTCGGCATGAACGAGCTCACCCGGAACTTCGTCGGCTATGTGGCGAGCCAGCGGCGGCTCTTCTCTCTCGCGGCCATGATCCGCTCCTTCGAGGCGCTCGTCGCCCGGGCGCGCGGTGAAGTGATCGCGGAGGTGACCTCCGCCCATGCCCTCACCGATGAGCAGAAGAGCGCGCTCGAAGCCGCGCTCAAGCAGGCGGTCGGCGGTGCGGTCGCGATCCGGACCGACGTCGATCCCTCCCTCATCGGAGGTCTCGTCGTGCGTGTCGGTTCGCGCATGATCGACGGCTCGATCCGCACCAAGCTGCACAGTCTGAAACTCGCCATGAAAGGGGTTGGATGATGGACATCCGCGCCGCTGAGATATCGGCGATCATCAAGGAGCAGATCGCCAGCTTCGGCACCGAGGCCGAGGTTGCCGAGGTCGGGCGGGTGCTGTCTGTCGGTGACGGCATTGCCCGCGTCTACGGCCTCGACCAGGTCCAGGCGGGCGAGATGGTCGAGTTCGCCGACGGTACCAAGGGCATGGCGCTGAACCTCGAGGCCGACAATGTCGGTATCGTGATCTTCGGCGAAGACCGCAACATCACCGAGGGCTCGCTGGTCAAGCGGACCAAGGCGATCGTGGATGTGCCCGTCGGCCGTGGCCTGCTCGGCCGCGTCATCGACCCGCTGGGCAACCCGCTCGACGGCAAGGGTCCGATCCAGGCGACCGAGCGCTCGCTGGTCGAAAGCAAGGCCCCGGGCATCATCCCGCGCCAGTCGGTGCACGAGCCGATGCAGACCGGTCTCAAGGCGATCGACGCCCTGGTGCCGATCGGACGTGGCCAGCGCGAGCTGATCATCGGCGACCGCCAGACCGGCAAGACCGCCGTGGCGATCGACGCGATCCTGAACCAGAAGGCCGCCCACGCCGGTTCGGACGAGACGAAGAAGCTGTATTGCATCTACGTCGCGGTCGGCCAGAAGCGTTCGACGGTCGCCCAGATCGTGAAGACGCTGGAAGACAACGGCGCGCTGGAATACACCGTCGTGGTGGCCGCCACCGCCTCGGAGCCGGCGCCGCTGCAGTTCCTGGCCCCCTATTCGGGCTGCGCGATCGGCGAGTTCTTCCGTGACAACGGCATGCACGCCCTGATCATCTATGATGATCTGTCAAAGCAGGCCGTCGCCTACCGCCAGATGTCGCTGCTGCTCCGTCGTCCTCCGGGACGCGAGGCCTATCCCGGCGACGTGTTCTATCTCCACAGCCGCCTGCTGGAGCGCGCTGCGAAGATGAGCAAGGAGCGGGGCTCGGGCTCGCTCACCGCGCTGCCGGTCATCGAGACCCAGGCCGGTGACGTGTCGGCCTACATTCCGACCAACGTGATCTCGATCACCGACGGCCAGATCTTCCTCGAGACCGAGCTGTTCTATCGCGGTATCCGCCCGGCCATTAACGTCGGTCTGTCGGTGTCCCGCGTGGGTTCGGCCGCGCAGACCAAGGCGATGAAGCAGGTTGCGGGCCGCATCAAGCTCGACCTCGCGCAGTTCCGCGAGATGGAGGCCTTCGCCCAGTTCGGTTCGGACCTCGACGCCGCGACCCAGAAGCTTCTGGCCCGTGGTGCGCGCCTGACCGAGCTGCTGAAGCAGCCCCAGTTCTCGCCGCTCAAGATGGAAGAGCAGGTCTGCGTGATCTTCGCAGGCGTGCGCGGCTATCTCGACGCGATCCCGGTCAATTCGATCGGCAAGTTCGAGCAGGCGCTGCTCGCCGACCTGCGCGGCGAGAACAAGGCAATCCTCGACGCCATCGCGACCGAGGGCAAGCTCTCGGACGAGGTGGAAGCGAAGCTGGTGGCGGTCGTCGACCGCACCGCCAAGACCTTCGCCGCCTGATCCGGCGGATGCCTGAAGGGCGCCGCCCGTATCGCCGGGGCATCCCGGCTGATGCGGGCGGCGTCGTCCGGACCCGGTCCGGGCGGACCGGCCGCGGCCGGGCACATCAGGTCCGGGGTTCCGGGCCGCGACGGACAGGATCCACCTCCGGGGTCGATCAAGGGTCAGCCGAATGCCTAACCTGAAGAACCTCAAAGTCCGCATCAACAGCGTCAAGGCGACGCAGAAGATCACCAAGGCCATGCAGATGGTCGCGGCGTCGAAGCTGCGCCGTGCCACCGAGCAGGTCGAGGCTTCGCGTCCCTATGCCGAGCGCATGGAGCGTGTGCTCCGCTCGCTCGCTTCGCGTGTGATCGTGACCGACACCACGCCGAAGCTGCTCGCCGGTTCGGGCAGCGATCAGGTGCATCTGCTGATCCTGGCGACGGCGGATCGCGGCCTGTGCGGCGGCTTCAACACCAGCCTCGTGCGTGCCGCGAAGCGTCAGATCCAGATCCTGACCGCCCAGGGCAAGACGGTGAAGGTGCTGTGCGTGGGCCGCAAGGGCCGTGACCAGCTGCGCCGCGAATACGGCAGCCTGATCATCGATACCGTCGAGGGCATCGGCCGCAAGCGTCTGGCCTTCTCCGAGGCTCAGGCCATCGGCGACAAGGTGATCGCGCTCTACGAAGCCGGTGAGTTCGACGTCGCCACCCTGATTTTCAGCCACTTCAAGTCGGCGATCAATCAGGTGGTGACCCTGCAGCAGCTGGTGCCGTTCGCAACCCCCGAGGCCGCGAACGATACGCAGGCGACTGCAGCGGGCAGCGGCGCTGTCTACGAGTACGAGCCCGAGGAGGAGGCGATCCTCGCCGACCTTCTGCCGCGCAACATCTCGGTCCAGATCTTCAAGGGTCTGCTCGAGAATGCGGCCAGCGAGCAGGGCGCGCGGATGACGGCGATGGACAACGCCACCCGCAATGCCGGCGAGATGATCGGCAAGCTGACGCTGGAATACAACCGCACGCGTCAGGCGGTCATCACGCGCGAGCTGATCGAAATCATTTCCGGCGCCGAGGCGCTGTAAAGAACGGTCCCGGGAGCGGCGGCCGGTACCGGCCTCCGCCCGCAGGTTTTAGAGAGTTCCGACGGGAGCGACAGCATGAAGAACAAGGTCGGCAAGATTACGCAGGTCATCGGCGCCGTTGTCGACGTGCAGTTCGACGGCGACCTGCCGGCGATCCAGAACGCGCTTACCACCGACAACAACGGCAACAAGCTGGTCCTGGAAGTGGCGCAGCACCTGGGTGAAAACCAGGTCCGCACCATCGCCATGGACGGCACCGAAGGCCTGATCCGTGGCCAGGACGTGGTCGACTCCGGCGCACCGATCAGCGTGCCGGTCGGTCCCGCCACGCTGGGCCGCATCCTGAACGTCGTCGGCGAGCCGATCGACGAGAAGGGCCCGGTGGACAACAGCCGCGTTGCCCCCATCCACGCCGAGGCGCCCGCCTTTGCGGAGCAGTCGACCGAGGCCGAGATCCTCGTCACCGGCATCAAGGTCATCGATCTGCTGGCGCCCTATGCCAAGGGCGGCAAGATCGGCCTGTTCGGTGGTGCGGGCGTGGGCAAGACGGTGCTGATCATGGAGCTGATCAACAACGTCGCGAAGGCCCATGGTGGCGTGTCGGTGTTCGCCGGTGTCGGCGAGCGTACCCGCGAGGGTAACGACCTCTATCACGAGATGATCGACTCGGGCGTTATCAAGCCGGACGATCTGGGCGCCTCGAAGGTGGCCCTGGTCTACGGTCAGATGAACGAGCCCCCGGGAGCCCGTGCCCGCGTCGCGCTGACCGGCCTGACGCTGGCCGAGTACTTCCGTGACGAGGAAGGCCAGGACGTGCTGTTCTTCGTCGACAACATCTTCCGTTTCACCCAGGCGGGTTCGGAAGTGTCGGCGCTGCTCGGCCGTATTCCTTCGGCGGTGGGTTATCAGCCGACGCTGGCGACCGAAATGGGTCGTCTGCAGGAGCGGATCACCTCGACCCGCAAGGGCTCTATCACCTCGGTGCAGGCGATTTACGTGCCGGCCGACGACCTGACCGACCCCGCGCCGGCCACCTCGTTTGCCCATCTGGATGCCACCACCGTGCTGTCGCGTCAGATCGCCGAGCTCGGCATCTACCCGGCGGTGGACCCGCTCGACTCGACCTCGCGCATGCTCGATCCGCGCATCGTCGGCGACGAGCACTACCGCACGGCCCGCGAAGTGCAGCGCGTGCTGCAGAGCTACAAGTCGCTGCAGGACATCATCGCCATTCTGGGCATGGACGAACTGTCGGAAGAGGACAAGCTGGTCGTCGCGCGTGCGCGTAAGATCCAGCGCTTCCTCTCGCAGCCCTTCCACGTCGCCGAAGTCTTCACCGGCTTCCCGGGCAAGCTCGTCTCGCTCGAGGACACCATCCGGGGCTTCAAGGAGATCGTGGACGGCAAGCACGACGACCTGCCCGAGGCGGCGTTCTACATGGTGGGTTCGATCGAAGAAGCGATCGAGAAGGCCCGCGAGATGGCGAAGGCCGCGGCCTGAGCCGCAGCCTTTCGTCACGCTTAACGGCCCGCCCACCTACGAGAAAGGCGCTGACCGATGTCGGACAAGGTCAGGTTCGAGCTGGTGTCGCCGGAGCGTCTGCTCCTGGCCCGGGATGTCGACATGATCGTCGTCCCCGGGTCGGAGGGACATTTCGGTGTCCTGCCCGGCCACGCACCCCTGATCGCGACCATGCGTCCGGGGGTGATCGAGGTCTATGAGGGCCAGACGGTCGTCGATCGTCTGTTCGTCGCCGGCGGCATGGTCGAGGTCACCGAAGCGAGCTGCATCGTGCTCGCCGAGGACGCCCTCAACCTCAAGGACGTCAACCGCGGCGACGCCGAGGCCCGTGCCAAGGCGGCTCGTGAGGATCTCTCGCTGGCGCGCGACGAGGCCGAGCGCCTCTCCGCCGAGCGGAAGATCGCCGAGGCCGAGGCCCTGCTCCAGGCGGTCGCCTGACCGTCCGGCGCATGACGACATAGGGGCTGCCGGCATCACGCGATGCCGTGCGGGTTCCGTGAAAAAAGAGCGACCGTCCCGTGGGGGCGGTCGCTCTTTTTTTGTCACCCGCAACCGGTGCCTTTTCGGTCAGGATGGCAATAGATGATGTGGCCTTGACCTTGGTGAAGCGTTCACCACTTGTTAAGAGATGCGCCGCCAACGCTCCGCATACGAGCGGTGGGGAGGGAAATATGGCCCCCTGTCCCTGCCTTGCGTGAACCGGATTGACGCGGGTAAGCCCTATGAAACATTGGACGATCGACGACATCGCCTGGGAGCACTTCGACCCCTCGAAGGTCGACCCCGAGATCCTGAAGGCCGTGAAGGCGGCCGCGCTGGTTGAGCATAACGGCTACGACTACGCGGCCTATCTGTGCAGCGTGTTCGCCGATGATCCCGCCTTCTGCCAGGCCGCGAAGGACTGGGCGGAAGAGGAGGTGCAGCACGGCCGCGCCCTCCGCCGCTGGGCCGAATACGCCGATCCGACCTTCGACTTCGATGACGCCTTCGCCCGCTTCACGCGTGACATCACCCTGCCGCTCGACGCCAAGCAGTCGATTCGCGGGTCACGTTCGGGGGAGCTGGTCGCCCGCTGCATCGTCGAGGTCGGCACCTCGTCCTTCTATGGCGCCATGGCGGCCGCGACCGAAGAACCGGTCCTGAAATCCATCGCCATGCGCATCCGGGCGGACGAGCTGCGCCATTACAAGCTGTTCTACAACCACCTGAACCGCTATCTGGAGCGGGAGCAGCTGGGCCCGACCCGCCGGCTGATGATCGCGCTCAGCCGCATTCGCGAGACCGAGGATGACGAGCTGGCCTATGCCTATCACTGCGCCAACGGGCTTGCCGGACCCTATGACCGCTCCGCCTGCATCGCGGCCTACAGCCGGCGTGCCTATGGCATGTACAAGCGCCCGCATGTCGAGCGCGCGGTCATGATGACCTGCAAGGCGGCCGGGCTGGATCCGCAGAGCCGGGTGGCCCGGCTGCTGGGCGATGCGTCCTGGTGGCTGATGCGCAAGAAGGTCGGCTGGCTGGAGCGGCGCGCCGCCTGATGGCCGAGGCGGCGCCTGCCAACCTGCCCCCGGGCACCCTGTCCCTGCGCATCGATCTGCCGGGCGGCCGCCGGTTCGGTCCGGGCAAGGCCGCCCTGCTTGCCCATGTCGAGGCGTTGGGATCGATCGCGGCGGCCGGCCGCGAGATGGGCATGTCCTATGCGCGCGCCTGGCGGCTGATCGAGGCCATGAATGCCGAGTTCGCTGCGCCGCTGGTCCAGCGTCAGGCCGGCGGCGCCGGCGGCGGCGGTGCCCTGCTGACGGAGACCGGCCATGCCGTACTGGCGGCCTATCGGGCCGCGCTGGAGGCAGCCACGGCCGCCGCGGCGGCGCCTCTCGCCCGCTTCGCCGATCTGGCGGGGCCGGTCAGCCCGGCATCCCCAGACTCGGTATCCTCAGATCCTGCCTCCCCAGGTCCTATGTCCCCAGAGCCAGGGTCTTGATCAGGGCCAGCACTGGTCGCCCCGGCGCCAGCCCCAGATCCCGCGCCGCGGCAGGCGTGATCCGCGCGAGCAGACGGCCGCTCTCCCCTCCATCAGTGTCTGTGCCCTCGATCTCCAGGGCCACCGCCACCAGCCCGTCCGCTTCCTGCGTCACCGCGGTCACCCGGCAGGGCAGGCGGTTGCGGATGCTGAGGCCGGCGGCATCGAGTGCCGCACCATTCAATGCCAGGGCGACGTCGCGCGCCGCCACCCTGAGGCGCATCATGCTGCCTGGCGGCGGGGGCGTCTGACCGGCGGCGAGCCGCAACCGGCCCCAACCTGCGGCCAGTTCCAGCAGGCCGTCGCCATCCGGCCTGCCGGTGACCAGCAGATCGAGCACGCCGCCCCGCGCAGCCTCGCCCGCGATTCGCGCCAGGGCCGGATCGGCGGTCACCCGGGTGGTGCTGCCGCTCGCGATTGCGCGCCCGTCTTCCATCAGCACCAGATGGTCGGCCAGCCGCATGACCTCGTCGAGGGCGTGGCTGACATAGAGCATGGGAACCTCCCCCTCGCGCGCCAGACGGTCGAGGAAGGGCAGGATCTCGTCCTTGCGGGCGCCGTCCAGCGCCGCAAGCGGCTCGTCGAGCAGCAGAAGCCGGGGCTCCGCCAGCAGCGCCCGGCCCAGCGCCACACGCTGCGCCTCCCCGCCCGAGAGCGTGCGCGGCTTGCGTTCCAGCAGCGCCTCCAGTCCCAGAAGATCGACCACCGCATCGAACCGCCCGATGGCCGGCTGCGCCGGGCCATGGCGGCGGGCATAGTCCAGATTGCGCCGGACGGAGAGATGCGGGAACAGGCGGGCATCCTGAAACACCACCGCCACCCGCCGCCTGTGCGGGGCAAGGCTGGTACCGCTGGCCCGATCGAACAGGGTGGTGCCGTCGATGCTGATCCGGCCGTCTTCGGGAGACAGGAAACCGGCCACGGCTGAAAGCAGCGTCGATTTGCCGGCACCGGAGCGGCCGAAGATCGCGGTGACGCCATGTGCCGGCAGATCGAGGTCGATGTCGAGCGCGAAGCCGGCGGTCAGCCGATGGACGATGCGGATGGCGATCGTCATGCCGGGCCTCGCGACCGTCGCGACCGCGGCAGGTCGAGGCCGAGCCGGCGGCGCATGATCCGCGTCACGATCTCGGCCAGGATCAGGGCGGCGACGGCGATTACGATCCCGACCAGCGCCAGGCGCAGCGCCGGCCCGTCGCCGCCGGGGGCGGACAGCAGGGTCTGGATCGCCAGCGACAATGTGCGGGTCTCGCCGGGAATGTTCGACACGAAAGTGACTGTCGCCCCGAATTCGCCGAGGCATTTTGCGAAGCCCAGGATCATGCCGGCCAGAATCCCCGGCAGGGCGAGAGGCAGGGTGATGGTCAGAAACGACCGCCAGGGCGGGACACCCAGGCTGGAGGCCGCCTCGGTCAGCCGCGGATCCGCCGCCTCGAAAGCCAGCCGGATCGGGCGGACCACCAGGGGCAGGGCCATCACCGCCGCGGCAAGGGCGGCGCCGGTCCAGCGAAAGGCGAAGACCAGACCGAAGACCTGGTCCAGTACGGCGCCGATCGGCCCCTTGCGCCCGAAGGCCAGCAGCAGCAGGAAGCCGGTCACCACCGGCGGCATGACCAGCGGCAGGTGGACGATGACGTCCAGCACCACCCGTGCCTCGGATTTCCAGCGGGCCAGGATCCAGCCCAGCATCACCGCCACGGGCAGCAGACAGGCGAGCGCCACCGAGGCCACCTGCAGGCTGAGCAGGATGGCGTCGCGTTCGGCGGCGCCCAGCCAGTCAAGGCCCATCCAGTCCATACCCATCCAGTCCAGGCCGGGCCAGCCGGTCATGCCGTCGTCCTGCCGATGTTTCGGGGCGTGCAGGTCACTTCGCGATCGGCTCCAATCCGTGCCTGCGCAGGATATCCGCCCCTTCGGGACCTGTCAGGTAGTCAAGGAAGGCGACCGCAGACGGTGCGGCCTCTTCATCGGCGCCGCCCAGCAGGGCCGCCGGATAGCGCACCGGCTGGTGCAGCCGTTCGGGCAGCACCGCCAGAACCTTCACATCGGGTTCGGCTGCGGCATCCGAGGCATAGACGATCCCGGCCGGCGCCTCGCCACGGGCCACCAGCGACAGCGCGACCCGGACATTCTCCACCGGCGCGGTGCGCGGCTCGATCTTCGACCAGATGCCGAGCGAGGTGAGGGCGTCGCGGGCATATTGCCCGGCCGGCACACTTGCCGGATCGCCGATCGCCAGCCGGCCGTCGGCGCCGATCACAGCATCGATGGTGGCGGACAAGGCGGCATCGCCATCATCGGCGGGCGGGGTGGCCCCACTGTCCTTCGCCACCACCAGCACGACCCGGTTGGCGGCATAGGGGCGGATCTCGCGGGTCAGCCCGGCCTTTTCGACCTCGTCGACCCATTTGGGATGGGCCGAGATGAACAGCGTCGCCGGCGCCCCGGCGATGATCTGCCGGGCCAGTGTGCCCGATCCGGCAAGGGAGACCTGAGGCGCCTCTCCGCCCTTGGCCACAAAACCCTTGCCGGCTTCATCCATCACCTCGGCAAGGCTGGCGGCGGCAAAGACCAGCAATGGCCGGTCCGCGGCCTCTGCCCGGCTCTGGCTGGTGGTGACGGCAAGGGCGGCAAGCAGCAGGCCGGTCAGAAAGGCTTTCATGGGGGGCTCCGCTATATCTGGATGGATATAACGGTGAACGAGCCAATCCCCCGCGTCAATGGGCACGTCACCTGAAGGTGGTGAACATGCCCGCCGCCTGTAGCCGCTCAGCGCAGCAGATGGTCGAATTCGGCCAGCACCTGTTCATAAAGGGCGCGCTTGAACGGCACGATCATCCGCGGCAGGTCCTGCGCCGGCAGCCAGCGCCAGCGGTCGAATTCGGGATGTTCGGTGGCAAGATCGATATCGGCATCGGTGCCGAGGAAGTCCATGGCGAACCATTTCTGGCGCTGGCCACGATACCTGCCGCCCCAGACCTTGCCGATCAGCTCCGCCGGCAGGTCATAGGTCAGCCAGTCGGCAGTTTCGGCGAGGATCCGGGCCTTGTCGGTGCCGATCTCTTCCTTCAGCTCCCGCAGAGCGGTGACCTCGGGGCTTTCCCCGGGATCGATGCCGCCCTGGGGCATCTGCCAGGCCTCGGCCGTGGTGTCGATGCGCTGGCCCACGAAAACCTCGCGGGCGGGGTTGAGCAGCATGATGCCGACGCAGGGACGATAGGGAAGATCGGCAGGATCCGCGGCCATGATGTTCTCCGGGGCAATTGTATCTTGGGGGGCGCGCCGCACGCCTGTTCGCGGCGCAAGTCACGCGCTCAATGCCCGCCACCATGGGCCGCGCCGCCAGGGGCATGGGCGTCGCTGGCCGGGGCCGGGGTGCTTTCGGCCGGCGCCGTGGTGGCCGGTGTCGAGGCAGGGCCCGACACGGCCGGCGGGGCCGCACCGCCATCGGGGGCAAGGCCCGGCGCCTCGGCAAGGGCCGTTGCCGGCGCGAAGGCGACGCCGCGGCTTTCGATGGTGCGGATCCAGTTGGCCACCCGTTCCAGGGTGACCGGCCAGGCATCGGCCACGGCCAGCGCCTTGCCTTCGCGCCGGGCCAGGCTTTCCAGCGCGTTCAGCCGCTGATCGATCGCCTGAGGCGTCGCCACGGCGTCGACCGTCAGCCGCGCGGTCGCCCGCGGCACGCCGATCTCGCGGGCGAGTGCCGCACCGACATCGGTATCGCTTTCTTCCTGCACCACCATCATCACGCCCCGCTCCTGCAGCTCGTCGAGCACGGGCCGGAGATGCTGGGGGGAGCGCATGAACCGGTCGCCCATCAGCGGCTTCACCCCGACATAGCCGGTCACCCGGCTCAGCGTCCATTGCAGTCGCTCGCGGTTGCGGGCGGGCTCCAGCGTCGTCAGCAGGGCGGCGGGGCCGGCGTCGTTGCGCGGATAGCCGTCGGGCTCCATCGGCAGTTCGATCATCACCTCGTGGCCGGCCTGACGGGCAAGGCCGATCCAGCGGCCGAGTTCCGGCGCATAGGGGGAGAAGGCCAGCGTCACGGCGCCCGGCAGATCGATGGCCGCCTTGGTCGCCGTCTCGGAAAAGCCCAGCCCGCCGATCACCAGCCCGACCCGGGGGCGGGCATCGCTGCGATCGAAGGGGCGGGCATAAACCTGCCAGGGCGCCTCTCCGTCGGTGCCGCGCACCGGCAGCGGGCCCTGGGTGCTTTCCTGGGTCAACCCGGGGGCGGGGGCCGGTGTCATGGTTACCGCCGCATCCGGTGCGGTGGGCGGCGGCGGTGGCGGCGGGGTTGCGGGCGGCTGGTTTGCCGCCTCGCGTACCGTCGCCAGCGTGTCGCGGGCCAGCGGTTCCTCACGGCTGGCCTGGATCGGATTGCCGGGCGGGGCCGGGTCGGTGAAGGCCGGCATCGGCAGCACGATCAGCGGCAGATCCCGCTCCGCCTGCTTCTGCGCCTCGGTCTCCGGATCGGGCCGGGCGGCGGCAAGCGCGATCAGCCCGGCTGCTGCAACACCGGCAAGCGCAAGCAGGCCGGTGATGGTCCAGATCGTGCGCGCACCATCGCCCCGGCCGCTTGCGGCGGTCGGCTGGTCGCGCCTGCGTTTGGATCCTGCGGCCATGATCCGTCCCCGTCCGTCGCGCCCGGCCGTCCGATGATCAGCCGTTCAGGGCGAGCGCGTTGTCCCGCTGGCGGTTGAACAGGGCAACGCCCCTCAGCAGTTCCAGCGCCCGCTGCAGCTGATAATCCTCGTCACTGCCCGGCACCGGCGGGTTGCCGACCGGCGCCGCCGGCTGGGCGCCGGGGGCCGTGGCGCCCGGCTTTGCATCCCCCGGCTTTGCAGCGCCCGGCTGCACCTGTTCCGGCTTCGCATCGTCGGGCAGCGCCGTGGCCGGGGTCGTCGGCTCCTGGTCGTTTTCCAGATGACCGCGCAGATCGGCCTCGCTGCGCGGATGGATCACCACGCCCAGCGGCGAAACGATCGGCTGATCGACCACCACATCCGGCCCGATCCCCTTGGCCTGGATCGACCGGCCCGAGGGGGGGTAGTAGCGCGAGGTGGTCAGCCGCATGGCGCCGTGACCCGGCAGCGGGATCAGCGTCTGGACCGAGCCCTTGCCGAAGGATTTGGTGCCGAGCACCACGGCACGGCCATGATCCTGCAGCGCGCCGGCCACGATCTCGGAGGCCGAGGCCGAGCCGCCATTGATCAGCACCACCATCGGCAGGCCGTGGATCACGTCGCCGGCGCGCGCATTGAAGCGCTGCACCGCCTGCGGATCGCGGCCGCGGGTGGAGACGATCTCGCCCTGTTCCAGGAAGGCGTCGGACACCGCCACCGCCTGGTCGAGCAGGCCGCCCGGGTTGTTGCGCAGATCGAGGATCAGCCCGGTCATATGACCGGTCTCGCGCTCGAGCTTCGCGATGCCGTCTTCCAGCTGCTCGTCGGTCCGCTCGTTGAAGCTGCGCACCCGCATATAGCCGATCGAGCCCTTGGCTTCGACCCGCACCGCATCGACGGGGATCACCGCGCGGGTGATGTTCACGTCGAAATCCTGGGCGAGGCCCTCGCGGCGCAGCGTGACCACGATATTGCTGCCGGCGGGCCCGCGCATGCGCTCCACCGCATCGGCCAGGGTCAGGCCCTGCACCTGCTCGCCGTCGATCGCCACGATCAGGTCGTTCGGCTTCACGCCGGCCTTGTCGGCGGGGCTGCCGTCGATCGGCGAGATCACGCGCACCAGGCCCAGCTGGGTATCCATGGTGACCTCGATGCCGAGGCCCCCGAACTCGCCGCGGGTCTGGACCTGCATGTCCCGATAACCCTTGGCATCCAGATAGCTGGAATGCGGGTCCAGAGACTGCAGCATGCCGTTGATGGCCGCCTCGATCAGCTTCTCGTCGTCCACCGGCTCGACATAGTCGCGGCGGATGCGCTCGAACACCTCACCGAACAGATTGAGCTGGTTGTAGCTGTCCCGGTTGGCGGCGCTGCCCACCAGGGGCAGGGAGAGGACCACGAGGCTCACCAGCCCCGTGACGAATCCGCGTCGCATCGTCGTCCCGACCTTTCCTGTCGACCGTCTGCCGCCTGCCGGTGCTCCGGCCTCATTCCTGGTTCGACCTGTCGTCCCTGCCGTCATGCGGCTTCAGCCTCCGTTGGCGCGGGCGAGAAGCGGCGCCGGATCGACCGGATCGCCGCCACGGCGAACCTCGAGATAAAGATAGGCGGTTCCGCCCCCGTCGGCCATGGCGCCGATCGGATCGCCGGCGGTGACGCGATCGCCGACACGGGCGTCGAGCCGGCCGAGGCCGGCGAGAAGGGTATGATATCCGTCGCCGTGTTCCACGATCAAGAGCAGCCCATAATGGCGGAACGGCCCGGCGAAGGCCACCCGCCCGGCAAAGGGCGTGAGGACGGTGGCACCGGGGGGTGTTGCATAGGTGATGCCCGGCCGCTCCTGGCCTTCATGCACATCGCCGAAGCGCGAGACGATCCGCCCCGACACCGGCAGTCGCCTGGCGATGCCGGCACCGGGGGCGGGGATGGCGGCCACCTGGCGTTCGGGCGGGGTGCCGGCGACGCGCGGCATCACCGGATCGCGCGGCGGTGCCCCAGGGTTGGTGGCCGGGGCCGCTGTCGGTGGGGGAGGCGGTGGCGGGGGCGTGGCGACCGCAACCTGCCGCGGGGGAGGAGGCGGTGGGGGAGGCGGCGGCGGTGGGGGCGGTTTCGGCTTCGCCCGCGGGATCACCCCGGCCCGGGCCTCGGGGCTTGCCGGCTTGACCACCGGGCCGTTCTGCATGCGCTCGGCTTCCAGGGCGACCAGCAGGTCGCGGATGCCGTCGGCCCGTTCGGCCAGCTGGCGGGCGCGGCTCGCCTCCTGGGTCGCCTCGCTGTCCAGCGCGCTGGCGCGGCCCTGGCGGTCTTCGATCAGTTTTGCAAGCCGGACCCGTTCCCCCTCCAGCATGGTGCGGGTGGCGGCGATGCGCTCGCGCTGGCGCTCGGCCTCGGCCTTGGCACTGGCGAGGTCGGCAAGCTTGCTCCGCAGCGCCTGTGCCTCCGCCTCGATCTCGGGCAGGGTGGCACCCATCAGGATGCCGGCATGGATGGGGGCGGTCGCCGGGCCGTCGCGGGCGATCATCGCTTCGGGCGGCTGGCGGCGCAGCCGGATCAGGGCCTCGGTCAGCCGGCCAAGATGGGCGCGTTCCACCTGCAGCTCGGTCTCGCGCGCCGAGATTTCGGCTTCCAGCCGGGCAAGGGCGTCGCGCTGTTCGGCAAGGGCGGCTTCCTGGCGCTGAACGGCGGCCGCCGCTTCCCGTGCCTGCAGCCCCAGGGCTTCGGCTTCGGCGCGGGCATCCGCGGCGCGGCGTTCCAGCTCGGCCCGCCGGGCGCGGGCTTCGTCGCGGGCACGCTCGGTGGCCTGAAGGTCGCGACCGCTCGGCGGATCCTCGGCACGCGCCACCCGTACCCAGCCCGGCCAGACCGGGCCGGGCAGCATCAGGGACAGGGAAAGCGCGACCGCGGCCGCGCGGCGGCGACGGTCGCGTCGGGACATGGGATCAGGCGCCGGCCGCGCGGCGGGCCGGGGCGGCGTCGTGAATCAGCACCCGCCCGGTCATCTCCGCGGGCTGGGCCAGCCCCATCAGCTTCAGCACGGTGGGGGCAAGATCGGCCAGCCGGCCGTCATCCAGGCTCACCCCCTTGGGCGCACCGGCCCCGGCCAGCACCAGCGGCACCACATTGGTGGTATGGGCGGTGTGGGGGCCGTTGGTCTCGGGGTCGAACATCTGCTCGGCATTGCCGTGATCGGCGGTGATCAGGATGCAGCCGCCGACCTCGTCCAGGGCCGCCACCACCTCGCCCAGGGCGGCATCGACCGCCTCGGCGGCCTTGATCGCCGCGGCCAGAACGCCGCTATGGCCCACCATGTCGCCATTGGCGAAGTTGACCACGATCAGGTCGAAACGCTTAGAGCGGATCGCCTCGGCCAGCTTCGCGGTCACTTCCGGCGCCGACATCTCAGGTTGCAGATCATAGGTCGCAACCTTCGGGCTCGGGACCAGGATGCGCTCCTCGCCCTCGTAGAGCTGCTCTTCGCCGCCGTTCAGGAAGAAGGTGACATGGGCGTATTTCTCGGTCTCGGCGATGCGCAGCTGCTTGCGTCCGGCCTTGGCCACCACCTCGCCCAGAATGTTCTTCAGCTGGGTGGGCGGAAACAGGGCCGGGATCATCTTCGCCAGCGCCGAGGAATACTCCACCATGCCCAGCACGGCGGCGAAATCGGGGCGGATCGCCCGTTCGAAGCCGTCGAAAGCGGGGTCGATCAGGGCATGCAGGATCTCGCGGGCACGGTCGGCGCGGAAATTCGCCATCAGCAGCCCGTCGCCGGGCTTTACGCCGGCATAGTCGCCGATCGCCGCCGGATCGACGAATTCGTCGGTGGTGCCGGCGGCATGGGCCGCAGTGACCGCTTCCTCCGCCGTGGCGAAACGGCCGCCCCCGGCCTTCACGATCACGTCATAGGCACGGACCACCCGTTCCCAGCGCTTGTCGCGATCCATGCCCCAATAGCGGCCGCCGACGGTGGCGATGGCGATGTCGCCGGCGCCTGCAACCGCGGCTTCCAGCCGGCGGATGAACTCGGGCGCGCTCTTCGGCGGGGTGTCGCGGCCGTCGAGCAGGGCGTGGATGCGGACCGGAACACCCTGACCGGCGATGATCTTCGCCATGCCGGCGATATGATCCTGATGGCTGTGCACGCCGCCATCCGACACCAGCCCCAGAATATGGGCGGTGCCGCCCGATGCCTTGAGCGCCGCGATGAAATCGGTCATCCGTGGGTTGGTCGCCAGGCTGCCGTCGGCAAGCGCGGTATCGATCTTGGGCAGTTCCTGCATCACCACCCGGCCGGCACCGATATTCAGGTGACCGACTTCGGAATTGCCCATCTGGCCGGCGGGCAGCCCGACCTCTTCGGCCGAGGTGTTCAGGAAAGCCATCGGCTGTTCCGAGGTCAGCCGGTCCCAATTGGGGGTGTTGGCGAGCGCGATGGCGTTGTCGTCGGCGGGCGCGCGATAACCCCAACCATCCAGAATGCACAGAACGACGGGGCGCGGCGGCTGCGTATGGGCGGTGGTCATGGGGCTCGGATCCTCGGGCAACATCGGCGCAGGCGGTCGTGAACGGTCCTGCTTCTATCAGGTTTTCCGCTCTACATATAGGGGCTTGGGGCCGTGGATCACAGGCTGGCGGCACATGCCCCCGGCTTGTCACGATGGGCCGATCCGGGAATGTGCCCTCTCAATCGTCCCGCACAGCTGCGTCCCCGGACGTGGCCCGGGCAACCGACTCGGGATGCTCCGGCGCCCAGCTCGACCATTGCGGCCGGTCGATCGAGAAGAGGTCGGTGGTGCGGGCATACCAGCCGCCGCCGTGCATGCGGCCGATCAGGCCAAGGGCGGGGGTGTCGACATGGTGGCGGTCTACATCCAGGATGGCGTCGTCGCGAACATGGGCGACCAGCACCTCGCCCAGGATGATGGCCTGGCGGGGGCCGGTGGTGACGGCGGTGTGCAGGCGGCACTCGAAGGCGACCGGGGCGGTCGCGATCCGCGGCGGGCGCACGGCGGTGGAGGGCAGGGTGTCGAGCCCGGCCAGCGCCAGCTCGTCCACGCCGGGCGGGGCATCGATGCAGGTGATGTTCATCTGCGGCGCCACCGCTTCCGAGACCAGATGCACAACGAACTCGTCCGTCGCCAGAATGTTGGCGGGCGTATCCTTGAACCGGTCTTCGGGGTGGCGGAGCATGCCGATCGCCAGGATCGGCGGCTCGTGGCCCATGCAGTTGAAGAAGCTGTAGGGAGCGGCGTTCACCCGGCCTTCGGTCGACAGCGAGGTGATCCAGGCGATCGGGCGGGGGGTGATGGTCGATCCCAGGATCTTGTAGCGGTCGGATGCCGCCATGCGGCGCATGTCGAATTCCATGGGTCCCCCGGACAACTGGCACTGGATCTGCCCGACGGCCTAGTCCCGGTGGTAGGGATGGCCGTCGAGGATGGTCTGCGCACGATAGATCTGTTCGGCGATCAGTGCACGTACCAGCATGTGGGGGAAGGTGAGGCGGCCGAGTGCCAGAACCAGATCCGCCTGATCGCGGAGCGAGGGCTCCAGCCCGTCGGCACCGCCGATGACCAGGGCGACCTCGCGCCGGCCGCTTTCGGCAAAACCGCCGAGCGCTGACGCGAAGCCCCGGCTGTCGAGCAGGCGGCCGCGTTCATCCAGCGCCACCAGGGTGGCACCCTGGGGCAGTTTTGCGCGGATCGCCGCCGCCTCTTCGGCCTTCAGCGCCTCACCCTGCAGGGTGGCCTTGCGGGCCTGGACCTCCACCAGGGTGAAGGGCCAGCGCAGGCGCCGGACGTAATCCTCGACCAGGGCCGCTTCCGGGCCGCCGCGGGCGCGGCCGACCGCGACCAGCGTCACCTTCAGCATCAGGCTCATGGCGCAGGCCTGGCCGTGCGTGCCGGGTTCTGTTCCGGCCTGCGGGGGAGAAGGTCAAGGGGCGCAAGGTGCAGCCCCGCGCGGCCCGGCCCGGACCGCGCGGTGACACCGCGCCGGATGGCGCCCGTCACTCGGCGACGCGCTGGGCGCCGTCGCCCGGCAGGTTGGCGCCCCACATCTTCTCCAGATTGTAGAAGGCGCGCACTTCCGGCCGGAAAAGGTGCACCACCACCGGGCCGGCATCGACCAGAACCCAGTCGGCCAGGGGCAGGCCCTCGGTCACCGGCAGCTGATCGCCGGAGGCCTTGATGCGCATCTCGAGCTTTTCGGCGATCGAGGCGACGTGACGGCTCGACCGGCCGCTCGCGACCACCATGTAGTCGGCGAAATCGGTCTTGCCGGCCAGGTCGATGATCACGACGTCCTCGGCCTTGTCGTCGTCGAGCGACGCGCGGACCAGATCGAGCACCTGGTCTGCGCTGAGCGGTGCCGGCGGCGTCGCGGGCACCGTGATGGGACTGTCGGTCTGCAACAGAGCGAACCTCATCAAGCGTTGGCGGGGGCGGGGTCAGGAGCGGCGGGTCGCCGGAGCGGCCGACCGCGAACCCCGCAGGCGCCATGGTGTAACCATAACAGGCATCGCGGCTTTTCGCGATGGTCTAGCGAGGTGGGGGCCGGCGAGGTGGGGCAGCCGCTGGCCGCGGCCGCCTGCCCTCGCGGATTTCGGTGGCCGAACGCGGGTCCAGCCTGCCATGCAGCAGAACCCAGGCCGGCGGTGCCGTCCGGGGCAGGGCGCGGGCCCTGGCCTCGGGCAGGCGGTGGCGGGCGAAGCGCCGGGCGGCGGGGGCGGCCGCTGCCCGGGCGCCATAGCCGGGACGATCGATCACCAGCAGCGGCAGCTCTGCCATCAGCTCCCGCCAGCCGCGCCAGCGGTGCAGCTCCGCCAGGCCGTCGGCCCCCATGATCCAGACGAATCTGATATGGGGGCGGCGGGCCTTGAGGGCACGCACCGTGTCGAGGGTGAAACGGGTGCCGAACCGGCTTTCGATCGTGGTGACCCTGAGCCGCGGATGCCGGGCGAGGGACCGGGCACCGGCAACCCGGTCGGCGAGCGGCGCGCTCACCCGCCCCGCCTTCAGCTTCAGCGGGTTGCCCGGGCTCACCAGCCACCAGACCTCGTCGAGGCTCAGCCGCCTTAAGGCTCGCAGCGCGACATGGACATGGCCCTCATGCGCCGGATCGAAGGATCCGCCATAGAGGCCCACCGTCATGCCCCGGCGGCGGCCCGCGGCCCGCCACAGCGGGTCGCCCAGGGCCGCATCGGGGACCGCCCGCTCAGGCGCGAAGCGTGCCCTGGCCGCGAACGACATATTTGAACGTGGTCAGCTGTTCGACGCCCACCGGGCCGCGGGCATGCATGCGGCCGGTGGAGATGCCGATTTCGGCCCCCATGCCGAATTCGCCGCCATCGGCGAACTGAGTGGAGGCGTTGTGCATCACGATGGCGCTGTCGACCTCGGCCAGGAACCGGTCGGCAGTCGCCTGGTCGTCGGTCACGATGCTGTCGGTGTGGTGAGAGCCATAGGCCTCGATATGATCGATCGCCCCGCTGACCCCGTCGACGACCCGGGCCGAGATGATGGCGTCCAGATACTCCGTCCGCCAGTCCTCGTCGGTGGCCGGCACCACACGGGGGTCGACCGCCTGGACTGCCTCGTCACCGCGGACCTCGCAGCCGGCGTCGAGCAGCGCCGTCACGATCGGCGCCAGCATCCGGGGGGCGGCGTCCCGATCGATCAGCAGCGTCTCGGCCGAGCCGCAGATGCCGGTCCGGCGCAGCTTGGCGTTCATCACGATCGCCCTGGCCATTTCGGGATCGGCGGCCCCGTCCACATAGACGTGGCAGAGACCTTCGAGATGGGCGAAGACCGGCATCCGGGCCTCGGTCTGGACCCGCTCGATCAGCGACCGGCCGCCGCGGGGCACGATGACGTCGATCAGCCCCGAGGCGGCGAGCATGGCACCCACCGCCGCCCGGTCGGTAACCGGCACCAGCTGCACCGCATCGGCGGGCAGGCCGGCCGACGTCAGGCCCTCGACCATGGCGGCATGGATGGCGCGGGACGAGCGGAAGCTCTCAGAGCCGCCGCGCAGGATCACGGCGTTGCCGGCCTTCAGGCAGAGCGCGCCGGCATCGGCCGTGACATTGGGGCGGCTTTCGTAGATCACGCCGACCACGCCCAGCGGCACCCGGACACGGGCGATATGCAGCCCCGTCGGCCGGTCCCATTCCTCGATGACGTGGCCGACCGGATCGGCCAGGCGGGCAACGTCTTCCACGCCCTTGGCGATGCCGGCGATGCGGCCGTCGTCGAGCGCCAGGCGATCGAGCAGGGCGCCGGTCAGCCCACGGGCACGGCCGGCGGCCATGTCTTCGGCATTGGCGGCCAGGATTGCGGGCACGGCGTTGCGGATCGCCGCGGCCGCAGCCATCAGCCCGGCGGTCTTGGCCTCGGGCGTCGCCTGGGCGAGCGCGCGCTGCGCCGTGCGGGCGCGGCGGCCCATATCGGCGATCAGGGCGGCGGTGTCCACCGGAGCATGACTGTCTGCCGGTTCGGCCGGGGTGGCGACCGGAGCGGCCGAAACGGTCCGGGGGGCGGTGCTCAGGGTGTCGGTCATGACGCTTGGGCCTCCTCCGTGTCGTCTCCGGTCGTGGCGGGCATGTCGCCGCCATGGAAGACGAGGTCGTCGCGATGGATCATTTCGTCCCGGCCGCGGAAGCCGAGGATCTGCTCGATCTCCGCCGAGCGGTGGCCGGCGATGGCGCGGGCATCGGCATCGCCATAGGCCGCCAGGCCGCGGGCGATCTCGCGACCGGCGGGGTCGACCACGGCCACGGCGTCGCCGCGCTGAAAGCGGCCGGTCACCAGCCGGATGCCGGCGGGCAGCAGACTGCCGCCGCGGGCGAGCGCCTTCACCGCCCCCTCGTCGACGGTCAGCGTGCCGCGGGGGCTCAGCCTGCCGCCGATCCAGCGCTTGCGGGCGGTATGGGGGGTGGTCTCAGGGTCGAACCAGGTGGCGCGGCCGCCTGCTTCCACCGCGCTGACCGGCCCGACATGGCGGCCGAGCGCGATGACCATGGCGCAGCCCGCCGCACCGGCGACCCGGGCAGCGGCGAGCTTTGTCGCCATGCCGCCGGTGCCGACGGCCGAACGCGAGCCGCCGCCCATGGCCAGGATCCGCGGCGTCAGCCGCGGCACGCGCGGGATGTGGCGCGCGGTGGGGTCGATTCCGGGATCGGCGGTATAAAGCCCGTCGATATCCGACAGCAGCAGCAGCAGATCGGCCGATGCCATTTCGGCCACCCGGGCCGACAGCCGGTCGTTGTCGCCGAAGCGGATCTCGGCGGTGGCGACGGTGTCGTTCTCGTTGATCACCGGCACGGCCCCCAGCTTGAGCAGGGTGCCGAGGGTGGCGCGCGCATTCAGATAGCGCCGGCGGGCTTCGCTGTCTTCCAGCGTCAGCAGCACCTGGGCGACCTGTATGCCGTGGGGGCCGAGGACGGTTTCATAGGCATGGGCCAGACGGATCTGGCCGGTGGCGGCGGCGGCCTGCTTCTCTTCCAGCCGCAGCACGCCCTGGCCGAGCCCCAGCAGCCGGCGGCCGAGCGCGATCGCGCCCGAGGAGACCACGATCACCTCCTGGCCGCGGGCGCGCATCCGCGCGATGTCGTCGGCCAGGCTGCGCAGCCAGGCGTCACGCAGCCGGCCGGTGGTTTCGTCGACCAGAAGGGCGGATCCGACCTTGATCACCACGCGCTTCGCGGCACGCAGGCCCGCCGCGGCGGGTGTGTCTGCCAGGTCGGTTCCGGCGATCGTCACCGTTTCCTCCCGCGGGCGGGGGCGTCCCCATCCTCGCCGTCATCCGCCGGCCCGTCTTCGTTCTCGTCTTCGTCTTCGCCGTCGTCTTCGAAATCTTCGTCGTCGAAATCGTCGTCATCGTCATCGATGTCGTCGTCGTCGAGGTCCTCGTCATCGAGGGCGTCCTCGTCGAGATCGTCTTCGTCGAGGTCCTCGTCATCGAGGTCGTCATCCTCGTCGGTGTCGATCTCGTCTTCGTCCCCGTCGCTCTCGTCCCCGTCGCTCTCGTCCTCGTCATCCCAATCGTCCCAGTCCTCGTCGTCCGAGGCGGTGACGACCAGGCGATCGGCTTCCAGGCCGTCGACCAGGTCTTCGTATTCGTCGAAGAGATCCGAACTGCCGGCACGGGCGCGGCCTTCGGCCGGGGCGTCTTCCGGCGGCGGCAGGCGCAGCAGGGGCGCGCGCTTCTGGGCCGAGGCGTCGACGGGATCCTCGGCCACGCCGAACTCGCGGCGCTGGCGTTCCCGCGCCTCGCGTTCGGCCTCGCGCACCGCATGGACATGGGGGAGAAGGGCGTGCAGCGCCTCGGTCACGCCCCGGCGCGACACGCCGGAGAGCGCCAGCACCGGCCGGCCGAGCTCTTCCTCGACATAGTCCTTCACCAGCGCCAGGGTATCGTCGTCGACCGCGTCGATCTTGCTCAGCGCCACGATTTCGGGCTTGTCGATGATGCCGTGGCCGAAGGCTTCCAGCTCGCCGCGCACGATCCGGTAATCCTTCACCGGATCCTCGGCGGTAACGTCGAGCAGGTGGAGCAGCGCGCCGCAGCGCTCGACATGGCGCAGGAAGCGGTCGCCGAGCCCATGGCCTTCATGGGCGCCTTCGATCAGCCCGGGGATGTCGGCCAGCACGAATTCCTCGTCGCCGGTCCTGACCACGCCCAGATTGGGGTGCAGCGTGGTGAAGGGATAGTCGGCGATCTTGGGGCGTGCGGCGGTGACGCCAGCCAGAAAGGTCGACTTGCCGGCATTGGGCAGGCCGACCAGCCCGGCATCGGCGATGACCTTCAGCCGCAGCCACAGCCAGCGCTCGGTGCCCTCGGTACCGGGATTGGCCCGGCGGGGCGCCTGGGTGATCGAGGATTTGAACCGGGCATTGCCGAAGCCGCCGCTGCCGCCGTCGCAGATCAGCACCCGCATGCCCGGCTCGGTCAGGTCGATCAGCATCCGCTCGCCATGCTCGTCCCAGATCTGGGTGCCGACCGGCAGGTGGATCTCGACATCGGTACCGCGGGCGCCGTGGCGGTTGCGGCCCATGCCGTGGACGCCGCGACCGGCCTTGAAATGCTGCTGATAGCGGAAGTCGATCAATGTGTTCAGGTTCTCGACCGCAACCGCGATCACGCGGCCGCCATCACCGCCGTCGCCCCCGTCCGGGCCGCCGAACTCGATGTACTTCTCTCGCCGGAAACTGACGCAGCCATTGCCGCCGTCGCCGCCGCGCACGTAGATCTTGGCCTGGTCGAGGAACTTCACCGGGGGCGACTTTCGAAGGGCGGACGGTCCCGATGGTGGGCGGGAGCGCCGTTCGCCTGCAAGATGAGGATGGGCGGGAACGCAAACAAGGGGGATGGCCGAGCCATCCCCCTCGTGTCGCATTTCCGGAACCGACGACCAGCCGTGACCTCAAGGCCCGGGCGCGCGTCGGTTCCGGCATGTCTCGCGTCGGGCGGCCGGCCTGGATCAGGCCTGCGCCGGCTCGACGTGAATGATGGTCCGGTCGTCGCGGCCGCGGCTGAAGGTCACGGTGCCGTCGGTCAGGGCGAACAGGGTATGGTCGCGGCCCATGCCGACATTCCGGCCGGGGTACCACTTGGTGCCGCGCTGACGGATGAGGATGTTGCCGGCGATCACGGCTTCGCCGCCGAACTTCTTGACGCCGAGGCGCCGGCCGGCACTGTCGCGACCGTTGCGGGAGCTGCCGCCTGCCTTTTTATGAGCCATCTCGGAGACCTCCGTGATGCCCGTCCGGGGCCGGATTGCCGCGAACGGGGAAAGTTGCTGGGAGAGCTGTCAGGTCTGGAACCCGTCGCGGACGCAGTGCCGCGGTGACGGGATCAGGCCGAAATCGAGGTGACGCGGATCTTCGCCAGGCTCTGACGATGACCGTTCAGGCGACGATAGCCCTTGCGCCGGGTCTTCTTGAAGATCAGCACCCGACGGGTGCGGACCAGGTCGACGACCTCGGCCGTGACCTTCGCGCCGGCAACGACCGGGGCGCCGATCTTCACGCCATCGGCGGTGCCGACCATCAGCGGCTCGAACTCGACCGTCGCGCCCGGCTCGACGCCCAGCGTCTCCACGGCGATGACGTCGTTCTCCGCGACCTTGTACTGCTTGCCGCCCGTCTTGATGACCGCGAACATGATCGATCTTCCCGATAGTCGTCATCACGCCGCCCATCCGGTGGTCCGCCGTCAGGCGGTCCGCCCGGCCGGCTCGCGGCGCGGAACAGTTGGAGTGGTTACACCCGCGGGTCACCCGCCGATCGGTTTCCCCGGCACCGCTCGGGCAGTGACCTGCCGTCTGCGATCATCGGGTGTCCCGCCTCGGGTTGCGGACGAAAGCGACCGGGTCGGCGCCGACTGTGAGATCGCCGCCGCTGCCCGGGACCCCGCGACTATATGTGTCGCGCGTCCTTTGTCAACAGCGACGGGCAGATAACCGACCCGCCGGAACCGCCCTGCAACCTCCGTTGGCACGTCGGGGTGACGGATCCTCGGGATCTGTTGCATTGCCGCAGCACTTGGCTATGCTCATGCGGCACGAGCTGCACCGGCGCGCGAGAGTGGCGGAATCGGTAGACGCAGTCGACTCAAAATCGACCACCGAAAGGTATGGGGGTTCGAGTCCCCCCTCTCGCACCATGAATTGCCGCCGCCCGCGGGTCGGGCGGCCCCGGTCAGGCGGCCCCGGCGCCCACCCCGAACCTCTCCCGATACGCCGCCGGCGTCAGCCCGGTGATCCGCTGGAACAGTTTGCGGAAGGATGCCGGGTCTTCGTAACCGGCCTCCCAGGCGATGCGGTCGACGGTGTCGGCGCTTCGTTCCAGCCGTTCGCGGGCGCGGGTGATGCGCAGATGCTGGCAGTATTCCACCGGCCGCAGGCCCGTCGCCTTGCGGAAGCGGCGCAGGAAGGTGCGTTCCTCCAGCCCTGCCCGTGCCGCCAGATCGGGCAGCCGCACCTCGCGCGCGCCCGTTGCCTGCAGCCAGTGCTGGACCTTCAGGATCGCCGCATCGCCATGGTCCAGCCGCGGCACGAACAGGCTGTAGGCGCGCTGTTCGCGGCCGGGCGGGTCGATCAGCAGGAAGCGGGCGGTGCGCACCATCAGGGCCGGCCCCAGCAGGCGGGCGATCAGCGCCAGACCCAGATCGGTCCACGACATCACCCCGCCCGCGGTCATCAGATCGCCGTCGTCGATCAGCAGCCGGGCGGTATCGACCCGGATGGCCGGGAAGCGGCTGGCGAAGCGGTCGTGATAATTCCAGTGGGTGGTGGCCGGGCGGCCGTCGAGCAGTCCGGTTTCGGCCAGCACGAAGGCGCCGGCGCAGACCGAGCACAGCACGGCACCCTCGCCATGGCGCGCCCTCAACCAGCGGGCGATCGGCGCTGCGGCCTCGGGCGTGATTGGCGCCGCCAGGCTGGGGGGCAGGATCAGGGCCGCTGGCCGGCCGGGGTGGCCGGGATGGCTGTCGAAGACCCGCTGCACCGCGCCTGCCGCATCGGCCTGCCAATGGCTGAGGCGGAGCGCCGGCCCCGCGGTCTGGTCTTCTGCGCGCAGCCGGTCGGCGATCAGGATCAGATCGCCGAGCCCGTGAATCGCCGCCTGCTGGACCTCGGGATAGAGCAGCAGGCCGATTTCGATCAGCCCCGGCGGGGTCTCGGCCATTTGTCGGATTCGCCTCTCTGAATGTCGGTTCCGCCAATCCACAGCCTGCCCGGGTCCGGCTAGCCTGTCCATCACTGCCCGGGCGCACCCGGGCGGAACCCCCTGTCAGGAGGCAGCCATCATGGCCAAGCGCGCCCTCGTCGTGATCGACGTCCAGAACGATTATTTCCCGGGCGGCCGCTGGCCGCTGGTCGGCATCGAGGCCGCGGCGGCCAATGTCGCCCGGCTGATCGCCACCTTCCGCGCGGCGGGGGAACCGGTGGTCCATGTCCGCCACGAATTTGCCGGTGAGGGCGCCCCCTTTTTCGCGGCAGGCTCCGACGGTGCGCGCATCCATGACAGCGTCAGCCCGGCAGAGGGCGAGCCGGTGGTGCTGAAGCACTTCCCCAACGCCTTCCGCGAGACCAGACTCGATGTGCTGCTGCGCGAGATGGGCGTGGACCAGGTCGTGATCGCCGGCGCCATGAGCCATATGTGCATCGATGCCGGCGCCCGCGCCGCCCGCGATCTGGGCTTCGAGGTCACGGTCGCCCACGATGCCTGCGCCACCCGCGACCAGGAATTCGGCGGCGTGACGGTCCCGGCCGCCCAGGTCCATGCGGCCTTCATGGCGGCGTTGGGCTTTGCCTATGCCAATGTCGTGGCGACCGGCGAGCTGGCAGGCTGACCGAAACCGGTCTGTCCCCCTTAGTCAGTGGCAGCTTTTGGCAATCTATGCCAAAATCTTTCTGGACTGAGGGGGATGACCATGGCGACTATGAATGTGTCGGTCACCGACCAGATGAAGATCTGGGTGGAAGGACAGGTCGAGAGCGGGCGTTATGGAAACGCCAGCGACTATATAAGAGACCTCATCCGGCGGGATCAGGACCGGAGGGCCGCACTTGCCGACATCCAGCGCCTGATAGACGAGGGCTTGGCGAGCGGCAGCAGCGGCCTGTCCATGCAGGACGTGCTGACGGAAGCTCGGCGGCGGGCTGCTTTGTCGGCAGACAATGGGCTATGAGCTTTCGCGTGCTGCGGTAGAAGATATCCTCGCTGCTTACGCCTACGGAATGGCTCAATTCGGCGTCCGTCAGGCTGAAGACTATCAGGCGGGCCTTTCGCGCCTGCTGCTCTTGATCGGGGAGCATCCGGAAATGGGGCGGGTCCGCCCCGAATTCAGGCCGCTGGTCCGTATGCTGGGCTATCGCCGTCATGTGATCGTCTATACGCGACGGCCGGACGGGAACGTGTTCGTTCTGCGCCTCCTCCACGGGCGGCAGGATATCGAGCGTCTTCTCGCAGACCTCTGAGTCCCCACCCTCACCCCCTGACCGCCACCACCATCGATCCCACCAGCAGAACCGCCAGCACCAGATTGACCGCCCGCGACACCCGCGGCCGGCGGAGCAGGCGGGCGAAGCCGGCGCCGAGCAGCAGCCAGACGACATGGCTGGCGGCGATCGAGGCCGCCAGGATCAGGATCCGCGGCCCGATCTCACCCGGCGTGGTGCCGGTGCCGGCGAAGAGGGCGGCGAAGGCCAGCCAGGCCTTGGGGTTGGTGACCGCCAGCACCACCCCGCCGGCCGGCCCCGGCGGGCGGCTGCCGGCCTGGGGTACGCCGGGGGGCGGGGCGGTGGCGATGCGCAGGGCCAGGTACAGGATATAGCCGGCCGATATGATCAGCAGGACGGTCGCCACCGCCGGCTCCGCCAGCAGCAGCGAGGCGAGGCCGGCGGCGACCGCCGCCATGACCGAGATCGTCCCGAGCGCGCTGCCCAGGGCATAGGGCAGGGCCCGGGCCAGGCCGAAGGCGCTGCCGGTTGCCGTCATGGCGATGGTGCTGGGGCCCGGGCTGAAGGTGATCGCGAGGCTTGCGGCGGCAAAACCTGCAAGCTCGGGCAGGGCGGCAAGCTCGGGCAGGGCGGCAGGCCCGGGCAGGGCGAGGCTGGAGAGAGCGGCCATCGATCCGGCTCCTGTACGCTGAACGAAGACGGGGGTAGTGTGGCAGTATGACTGACCTATCTGCCAACCCTGGACCAGAGGCCCCGCTGCCGGGGCTGGAGACGGCCCCCGCCGCCGAGGCGGGGGTCCGGCTGCGCATGGGCGCAGGCGCGCCGGGCGTCGAGCGGCTGGCCGCGGCCTTCGACGGCCGGGCCTTCGCCCCCCATCGCCACGATACTTACGCGATCGGCATCACCACCCATGGCGTGCAGAGCTTCCGCTATCGCGGTGCCCGCCGGGCCTGCCTTGCCGGGCAGATGCATGTGCTTCACCCGGACGAGCTTCATGACGGTGCCGCCGGTACGCCCGGCGGCTTCGGCTATCGCATCCTCTATGTCGACCCGGCGCTGATCCTGGCGGCGCTGGACGGTCGGCCGCTGCCTTTCGTCGCCGATCCGGTGGTGGGCGCGACGGCGATCGATCCGGTGCTGTTGCATGGGCTTGCCGATCTGGATACGCCGCTCGGAGACATCGAGAGCGCCGAACTGGTCGGCGGGCTGGCGGATATGCTGGGCCGGCTGGATCGGTCGATCCCGCAATCGGCCCCGGGCGGCCGGCTGCCGGTCGCGGCGCTGGAGCGGGTGCGCCGGCTGATCGCCGACGATCCCGCCACCCGCCATACCGCCGCCGCCCTGGAAGCCGTTTCGGGCCTGGATCGCTGGACGCTGGCCCGCCAGTTCCGGCGCGCCTTCGGCACCAGCCCCAGCCGCTATCGCACCATGCGGCAGCTGGACCTCGCCCGGGCGGCGATGCGGCGGGGCATGGCGCTGTCGGAAGCGGCACTGGACGCGGGTTTCGCGGATCAGAGCCATATGAGCCGCGCCTTCAAGCGCGGCTATGGCCTGACCCCTGCCCGCTGGGCCGGGGCGGTCGCGGCGCGCTGAGCCGCCGTCCGGGCCTGGATCGCCTTCACCACCGCCGCCATGTCGAGGCCGTCATGGCCGGCGGCGAGCGTTTCGCCGAACAGGCTGTGGCAGATGTCGAGAACCGGCGAGGCGATCTCGGCCGCCCGCGCCGCTTCCGCCACCAGCCGCGCATTCTTGAACACATCCGGAATCGAGGCCTGAACGCCGTAATCGCCGGCCCGCAGCTTGGCGAGCTTCATCCGCGACACCGCACTTGCCATCGGGCCGGCATCCAGCACCTCGACGAAGCGGTCGAGATCGAGCCCATGGCCTTCGGCGAAATGGAAGGCTTCGGTCAGCCCGGTGACCATGGTGATCAGGAACAGGTTGACCGCCAGCTTCATCTGCAGCGCCCGGGGCACGGCGCCGCAGGCGACGGTCTGGCGGCACATCGGCGCCAGCAGCGGCTCGACCCGCGCCACGTCTTCGGGCGCGCCGGCCAGCATGGCGACCAGCTGCCCGGCCTCGGCCGGCGCACGGGAGCCGGAGACCGGCGCCTCGACATAACGCCCGCCGGCGGTGCGGATCTCGGCGGCAAGGGCACTGGAATAATCGGCGGGCAGCGTGCCCATGTTGACGATCACATGGCCCGCGACATTGGTCCGGAAGCGCGCGACGCTGCGGCCCAGAACCAGATCGGTCGAGGCCTCGTCGATCATCATCAGGATGACGACATCGGCGCGGCGAAAGACCTCGTCCGGGCTTGCCGCCACCTCGGCGCCGGCCGCGGCCAGGGCGTCGCATTTCTCTCGTGTGCGGTTCCACACCACCAGCGGCGTGCCGGCGCGCGCCAGGTTGAGCGCCATCGGCTGGCCCATCACGCCGAGCCCGATGAATCCGACGTTTTCGGTCATCTCGTCCTCCCGATCCGTAGCGGCCTTCGCTGCGGGGCCGTCACCCGGGAGAAGTTGGAGGAGGGCCCGGTGGATGTCTTGAAGGGTTGTGAAAAGCGCGGCGCCGGAAGAGGCGTGGGGTTGCCTGGCATTGATGCTATGACGGCTGGCTGTCCCTGCTACGGAGCGCCGACTTCTATGGTGACGTCCATGGTCGGCCGGTCGACATCCGGGCCGTGAAAACTGCCGGTTACCGGTAGGATCTGCCAGATGTTACGCGCCACTGCAACCGGGATCAGGTTCGCTGAACCTACAGCTCTGTTGGTCGGGTCGAAAGAGATCCAGCCGGCCCCGGGGACAAAGACTTCTACCCATGCGTGCGTGGATCCGGCAGCTGTTGATCCCAACTGATCTCCTGTCGGGTCATAAAGGTATCCGGATACCAGGCGTGCTCCGAAACCTAGTGTTCTCGCCGCTTCTGCGAAGAGAACGGCAAAGTCGCGACATGACCCCCATCCCCTGTCCAGCGTTTCGAGCGGCCCCTGAGTGCCTTCCGTTTCGCGTGGTTGATAGGCGATGTTGGCGGCGACACCATTGCTGAGATCTTTGAGCAGGGACAGCGTATCCGTCGGCCGCGCCATGACGAAGCGTCCAGCCCAATTCAAGAGTCTTTGAGCTGTGTCGGCATATTGAGGTCTGGCCAGGGCGCCTAGATCCTCCCAGTCGTCTGCGGAATAGAAAAACGGATAGCGAATGGCAGAGGCGGCGATCGGAAAAACCGGCCATGCCGGTGCACTGAGTTCAACGGTTGTTCGGGCCAGGATGGTGAGTGTCTTTGATGGCGTTTCGAAGAGCGCGGAGGCGACGGCGTTCCCGGCGACATCATGCGACCAGTCAATCCGGGCCGCAGGTGAAATATTGAGATCAAATGATATCAGCCTGAGTTCTCGAGTTTCGCGCGGCCGTAGCATGAATCGATGCTGGCCAAGTGTAACATCTTTATTGTATTTGTAAGATGTAGAGTGCATTATATTTATAATGGAAGTTTTTTTATTGATGCTATCTCTTTTCATTTTTCATCACCTTTCATTTAAGAGCTGCCTCTTCGATTATTTTAATTGATTTATTTTCGATAAATTTGTTTTTGATCTGGATAGAGTATAGCTTTCGGATGTCGGCTTCTCCTACGCCATCAGCGTGCATGATCAGTCGAACCATCGGATCGTTCAGCATTTCTTCAAGGACGAAGTCCAAGAGAGCCTTGCCAGTCAGTTTGTCTTTTGCCGTGGCGCGCTCCAGCGCAGCGAAAGGAACGGTGAGAGTGCGCACGAGGCCGGGATGTGAGGGTCTTGGAGGAAGGCGGATAAGCACGGATGGCCCTGGTCCGAATGCTTCGATGGTGGAAGGTTCTGAGTGCTGGACTTCGATATCGTATTCGCCAGCCGGCAGGGTTTCTGCGAAGTGCGGCAGTTCAAACTGTCGAAGGAAAACGACAGTAGTCCTGATCAGGAATGTCATTTGATAATCCTCTGCTTCAGCGGAGAGTATGAGAAGACGCGTCTGCCGGACTACTTCCTGCTTCCCGGGTCCAGACCTGAAAATCCGTCAATGTCGCGGGGCCAAAAGTCTGAACCAACGGAACATCCGCTGCGTCGCGGCCCCTTGCCACAAGGATCCTGGCCTTCCGCGGAGCGTTATGGCGGGGGTCGAAAACCCACCAGCGCCCGTCCAGAAATACTTCCATCCATGCCGAGAAGTCTCCGGGGGCGTCGGGCTCTGGCGTACTGATATGACTGAGATATCCCGTACAATAACGAGCGGGGATGTTCAGGCAGCGGGCGAACGAAATGGAGAGGTGTGCAAAATCACGGCAAACGCCATGTGCTTCTGTCATTGTCCTGGAGGCGGTGCGACTTGCATCTGCTTTCATGTAGTCAAAAGAAATATGCTCGTGAACAAAATCACAAATGGCCTGAACCCGAGCCCATCCTGGTTTGGTGTGGCCGAACAGGCCCCAGGCGTCTTTCGAGAGAATATCCGTGTCGCAATAACGGCTCCCCCGCAAATAGACGAGCGTTTCCACTGGAAGATGCTGGACGTCATGCTGACCTGCATCGGGTGATGCCGGATCAGTTTGGCCGGTGTCGCGAAACACACCGTCGGTCGACAGGGTGAAGTCACCAGCCGGTGCCACCATTCGTGTGCACCAGTTGCCGAAAATATCCCGGTAACTTTCAAGAAGCAGGCTTGGTGATGTTGCGAGATAGTCCGCGCGCTCCAGATCCCCGAAGCGCGAATAGTGGACATTGAGCATTGCGATCAGGGGTGTCGGCTGGGGAAAATTGTACACGAAACGACATCCGATACTTACGCGCATATCCATCTCCTGTCAGATGCCGCCGGTTAAAAATATGCACCACCGGTGCAGAGCCTCGGAGGTATTAAAAGACCCTGGCCAGATATTTCGTCATCCAGGCCTACCCCGATCAGGTGAAGCAACCTGATCGGGGAAAGATGCTTGCGAACCCACGCTTTAGAGTCCCTTCATGAAGGGTGGTGTGCGTGGGGCGCACTTTCCTGATGGATGATGCGGCTTTGCGAAATCTCTAGAGTTCGAGAGCGGTCAGGCAGGCTTGGGCAAGGTCCCGATCTGGCGTTTCCGCTCCGGGCATCGTCGCCCAACCGGCGGCCATCACGGCGTCCCGGCGCTGATAGGTCGAAGCAGCCCGGATGGTGGCCAGCTTTTCGGCACGGCTCGGGTCGGTGCGGGCCATATCGACACAAACCGGGACCAGGGCTGCGATGACATCGTCATGCGCCATTGTCATGGCCATTTTGTCGGCGTTGTTGCCTGTGACCCAGCCTCCCCAGGTGAATCCGACCACTGCGGTGAGGACTGCGCCCGTGATGGCACCATAGATGCCGGGCTTGAGCCATACGGGAATTTTCATGTCAAATCCTCCGGCGGAAATAGCACCGCCTCGTTGTCATTTTCTGCAACCTTGTGCCTCCGATCCAGGGTGAGGGCCAGTTCCAGGTCGGCGTCACTGATGCGGCGTATTTCGGAATGTCCACCGTGGCCGTCCAGGCCGGGGACTGTCAGGTAGGCTCCGGTCCTTCGATAGGCTGAAAAGCTGAGTCCCTGGAGAAGCTCTTCCTCCACCAGAATCTCATACGCACCGGCGGGAAGTTCATCCGGGTAACCGGACAAAGTGAACGGAGATGGATATGTGACTATGGATCTGGACGAACGTATGTTCATGTCCTGGCTCCGGATGTTGAGGGGCTAGCCTTTCATTGTCGGATGCCATCTCCATCCGTCGGAAGGAGATGGGCTGCCCAAGCTGCCAACCATCTTTAGCCGGGTATAGAAATTCGTGTATTGATCTATGTTAACGCATGTTGAATTTCTGTGGCGGAGCCCTATTTCTGAATTATGATCAAGATCGATAGATCGTAATTCTGCATAATTCTTACTTCAGAAGAGGGCCGGATTGATCAAGATATGCCGGGTCGAAGCCCGCCACCTCTGCAAGCCGTTCGCGATTGTCGAATGTCACGTGCCCATCCCGGAAGGTCACCAGGCCATCTTCTCTGAGGCGCCGCAGTGTCCGGTTTACATGAACGGTGCTAAGCCCAAGTGCGTCAGCCAGATGATGCTGAGCCAGCGGGCAGTCATAGCCTGACGTATCTCCCATTTGGACCAGAGCCAGTCTCATGCCAAGCTCAAGAAGGAAATGTGCCATACGAGAATCTGCGTCTCGCCTTCCAATACCTACAAGATGTTCGACAACCATCGCTTCATCTCGTGAAGCGGTCCAGAGAATTGCGGTTGCTAATCTAGGATTTTTTGTAAATATTTCAATCAGGTCATCGATCAAAATTTCAGCAGCGCGAATGTCCACGATGGGCTCGAAGGCATGATCCGATGTACGAAGCAGGACACTGCGTAATCCCAGGAAGTCTCCGGGTATCTGGACATCAACGATCTGACGGGTTCCATCTGGTTGAATCTTGTATGAACTCACCCAGCCGGCTGAAAGGATATAGGCTGTCCGCCTGGATTGCCCCTGATGCACCAGATCACGACCGGCCGCAAAGGATCTTTGGTGCCTGTGGAGGTGTTTCAGGGCGGCCTGCTCGCGGTCCGACAGCACGGCGAAGGCGGACAATTTTCGGGCCAGAGGAGTAATTTCGGCTGAATGCATCATGACCCCCCGAGGCGAAAGCAGATCCAGGACGCCAGATTATTGTACAGATTGATTTCCAGTATTGAAACTATCCCGCTGATCGGGAGGGGCGGTGTGGTTTTTCTGCCTGCGATTCGGTTTATGGCGACCATGCCATGAGCGGGCATCTCCCTGAAAGATCGTTTCATGAACCGGGATCAGGCCAGGCCCCGGCATCCTTGACCGAGCTGTAGACGAAGATCGATTCGATCGAGGTGATCCCCTCGATATCGTGCAGGCGGTTGCGGACGAAATCCTCATACGCCGCAAGGTCGGCCACCATCGCCCGCAGCAGATAGTCGGATTTGCCGGTGACCAGATGGCATTCCACCACCTCGTCGATCACGCCGATCCGGCGTTCGAAGCCGTCCACCACCGCCCGGTTGTGCCGGTCCAGGCGGATATGGACGAAGGCGGTGAGGCCGAGCCCGAAGGCCTTGGCATCGACCCGGGCGCCATAGCCGCGGATGACGCCGGTCTCTTCCAGCGCGCGCACCCGGCGCAGACAGGGAGAGGGCGACAATGCCACCCGGTCGGCCAGCTCCAGATTGGTGATCCGCCCCTCGGTCTGGAGGATGCGGACGATCTGCCGGTCCTTGTCGTCCATGGCGCTGCCTCTTTCCTGGCATATATGACCCGAATCCTGCCAATCAGGGGCGAAGATGGCAATCAAATGCCTTTAGCGAAGGTGCATCATGCCTCAAGAGACAGAGGGAGACGCCCCATGACCACCTCGCGCAGCTTTTCGACCCGTGCCATCCATTCGGGCTATGATCCGGCCGCCAATGACGGGGCGTTGACCCCGCCGCTTCATCTCACCTCCACCTTCGTGTTCGAGACCGCCGAGGCGGGTGGCGAGATGTTTGCCGGCACCCGCCCCGGCCATGTCTATTCCCGCATCTCCAACCCCACCCTCGACCTGCTGGAGCGCCGGATGGCCGATCTGGAAGGGGCGGAGGCGGGGTTGGCGCTGGCTTCGGGCATGGGGGCGATCACCGCCACGCTCTGGACCCTGGTTTCGCCGGGCGACGAGGTGATCGTCGACCGCACGCTCTATGGCTGTACCTTCGCCTTCATGCGCCACGGGTTGGCGCGTTTCGGCGTCACCATCACCCATGTCGACCTGACCGACCCCGAAAACCTTGCCGCGGCCGTCGGCCCGCGCACCCGGGTGGGGTATTTCGAAACCCCGGCCAATCCCAACATGCGGCTGGTCGACATCCGCCGCGTGTCGGAAATCGCTCGTGCCGCCGGCGCCGTGACCGTGGTCGACAACACCTATGCCACGCCCCGTCTCACCCGGCCGATCGAGCTTGGCGCCGATCTGGTGGTGCATTCGGCGACCAAATATCTGGGCGGCCATGGCGATCTGGTGGCGGGGCTGGTGGTCGGCGATGCCGAAACCATCGGCCGGATCCGGCTGGAGGGGCTGAAGGACATGACCGGCGCGGTGATGGCGCCGTTCAACGCCATGCTGATCCTGCGCGGGCTCAAGACCCTGTCGCTGCGTATGGAGCGCCATTCGGCGAGCGCGCTTGCGGTGGCGCAGATGCTGAATGCCCATCCGGCCGTGGCGTCGGTCTGGTATCCGGGACTGGCGGATTTCCCGCAGCACGATCTGGCCCGGCGCCAGATGGCGCTGCCGGGCGGGATGATCGCCTTCGAACTGACCGGCGGGCTTGCGGCCGGGCGCGAGACCATGAACCGGCTGGGGCTGATCGGCCGGGCGGTGTCGCTGGGCGATGCCGAAAGCCTGATCCAGCACCCGGCCTCGATGACCCATTCGACCTACACGCCCGAGGAACGGGCCGCCTATGGCATTTCCGACGGGCTGATCCGGCTTTCGGTGGGCCTGGAGGATCCTGAGGACCTGCTGGAGGATCTGGAGCAGGCCCTGCCACGGCCGGCGCTGCGGCAGCAGAGCGCCTGAGGCTGCGGATCACTCAGGTTGTATAGGCAAGCTGGCGGCTCCTCCGGGGGCCGCCAGCTGTTTTGTCAGTAGCTGCTCTCCAGCCGGTAGCGGGTGCCGGGGTAGAGCAGGCGCACCGCCGTCACCACAAGGGGGCCCGACCAGGTCCGTCGGCGGACCATCAGACAGGGCTCGGTACGGGCGATGGCGAGCAGGCGGCATTCCCAGGCCTTGGGCAGGATCGCCTCGACCGACTGCTCGGTGCGGGTGATGGGCGCAAGTGCCGTCAGATAGGCGTTGGGCGTGGTGCCCCGGAAGTTCTGGGCCAGATAGTCGGGCGCCACCGCCGGGTTGACGAAGCGGTCCTCGATCTGGATCGGCACATCGTCCTCGCGATGGACGATCACGGTGTGGAAGACCTCGGCCCCCATCGCCACCTCCAGCGCGTCGGCAAGGTCCGGGCCGCAATTTTCCGCCTGGCTCAAGGTGATGGCGACCGTGTGGGCCGCGCCGCGCTCGGCGATTTCATCGGCGATGTTGCGCACGCCCAGAAAAGGTGCGCTGCGCTTGGCGGGCGCCACGAAGGATCCCTTGCCCTGAATGCGCAGGATCACGCCTTCCGCCGCCAGCTCGCGGAGGGCGCGATGCGCGGTCATCCGGCTCACCCCCATCTCCTCGACCAGCTCGTTCTCCGACGGCACCCGGTGATTGGGCGGCCAGTCGCCGCTGGCGATGCGCGATTTGATCCGCGCCTTCAGCTGCTCGTAAAGCGGCAGCTCGCGCAGCCCGTCTTCGCCGGCCGGGGGCGGCCGCGTCGCCTCGATCTGGACGCCGATCTGGGTCATGGGGGCTGCCTGTATGGTGTGCATGCGGGAAGTTGCATGTTTTTCGACCATACAGGATTGCGTCCCTTCGGGAAATGGGCCATCTTGCATATACAACTTGCCTGTGGCGCCCCGGGGAACGACGGGGGGCGCGCAGGCCAAAGCGCCCCCCCGGCCCGGCGGTCCCTGTCCGTGCGGCCCGGCGAGGAGGCGACGACCGAAGATCCTGACCGGGTACGCCAAGCAATAAAGGGAACGCACGGTGTCGAATTTCACCTTCACCACGCTCAAGCTCGCGCTCGCCACCACGGCCGCCGTGTTCGCGGTCTCCACCGGCAGCGCCCAGGCCTCGTATTGCGGGGACGGCAAGACCGTCACCTTTGCCGGCATCGACTGGGAAAGCGGTGCCTTCATCACCGAGGTGATGAAGACCATCCTGTCCGAAGGCTATGGCTGCGCCGTGGATGCGATCCCCGGCAATTCGGTGACGCTGGAACAGGCGACCGCCAATAACGACGTCCAGATCTTCGCCGAGGAATGGATCGGCCGCAGCGACGTCTGGAACAACGCCGCCGCCGCCGGCCAGGTGGTCTCGGTCGGCAAGACCTTCGTCGGCGCCAGCGAGGGCTGGTATGTCCCGGCCTATATGGTCAAGGGCGACACCACCCGCGGCATCGCCCCCACCGCGCCCAAGCTGGAGACGGTGGAGCAGCTCAAGGATCCGGCGATCGTGAAGCTGTTCACCGACCCGGAGGAGCCGTCCAAGGGCCGCTTCCTGAACTGCCCCTCGGGCTGGACCTGCGAGGGCGTCAACACCGCCAAGCTCCAGGCCTACAAGCTCACCGACGACTATGTGAATTTCCGCCCCGGCACCGGCACCGCGCTGGATGCGGCGATCTCGGCCGCCTATCTGCGCGGCGAGCCGATCCTGTTCTACTACTGGACGCCGACCGCGATCATGGGCAAGTACGATCTGGTCCAGCTGAAGGAACCGGCCTATGACGAGGCCTGCTGGACCGAGCTGACCAGCGCCACCGGCAAGCGCGACCGCGGCTGCGCCTTCCCGGCGGTCGAGGTCGCCTATGGCCTGAACGCCGATTTCGCCAAGGCGGCGCCCGAGATCGTCGAGATGCTGGAGAAGGCGACCTTCCCCCTGGCCGAGGTGAATGCCAGCCTCGCCTACATGGTCGACGAAAAGGCCGATGCCGAGGCTGCCGCGAAGCGCTTCCTGGCGACCAAGGGCGATGTCTGGGGCGGCTGGGTTCCGGCCGAGGCCCGGGCGAAGATCGAGGCGGCGGTGAAGGAGGCGGCGGTGAAGTAAGGGGCCGCGCCTCGCCCGCAGCCTCCATCCCTGCCTCTCGCACGGTCCGCCGCCGGCCCCCGCCCGGCGGCGGGGCCGCGCCATCCTCCGCTTCACCCGCGGCAAGGAAGCCAGCCCATGTTCCCTGAGTCCCTGCACATCTCCATTCGCGGGCCGATCAACGACTTCGTCCGGATGCTGGTGGTCGATTACGGCTTCGTGTTCAAGGCCGTGTCGAACGTCATCCTCCAGGGCATCCTGGTCATCGAGCAGATCCTGCGCGGCCTGCCCTGGTGGGTGGTGTTCCTGGTGTTCACGGGGCTCGCCTGGCAGGCGACCCGCCGGATCGCACCGACGGTGATGATCGCCGCGATGCTGCTGGTCGTGGGCGTGCTCGGGCTCTGGGACCTGACCATGCAGACGCTCGCCCTGATGCTGATGGCGACCCTGGTCTCGGTGGTCATCGGCATCCCCGTCGGCATCTGGGTCGCCAAAAGCCGGATCATGCGCGGCATCACCCTGCCGGTGCTCGACGTGATGCAGACCATGCCGAGCTTCGTCTATCTGATCCCGGCGATCATGCTTTTCGGCCTGGGCAAGGTACCGGCCGTGTTGGCCACGATCATCTATGCCGTGCCGCCGCTGATCCGCCTCACCGATCTGGGCATCCGTCAGGTCGACCGCGAGGTGATCGAAGCGGCGCAGGCCTTCGGCGGCAGCCCGCGCCAGATCCTGTTCGGGGTGGAACTGCCGCTGGCCACGCCGACCATCATGGCCGGCCTCAACCAGACGATCATGATGGCCCTGTCGATGGTGGTGGTCGCCTCGATGATCGGTGCCCGCGGCCTGGGCGAGCAGGTGCTGAACGGCATCCAGACGCTCGATGTCGGCAAGGGGCTGGAAGCCGGGCTCGGCATCGTGATCCTGGCCATCGTGCTCGACCGCATCACCCAGGGCTTCGGCCGGCCGCGCAACGAGGACGCCCGTCATGGCTGAGATCGAGATCCGCAATGTCTACAAGATCTTCGGCCGCGATACCGGCACCGCGCTCCGGCTTGCGAAGGACGGGCTCGACAAGGCCGAGGTGCTGGCCCGCACCGGCTGCAGCGTCGGCCTCGACGATGTCAGCCTGACGATCGGTGCCGGCCGGATCTTCGTGATCATGGGGCTGTCGGGCTCGGGCAAGTCGACGCTGGTCCGCCACATCAACCGGCTGATCGAGCCCACCGCCGGCGAGGTCCGCTTCGACGGCCGCAACATCCTGGATCTGGGGGCGAAGGCGCTCAGGGATTTCCGCACCCACCGGGTCAGCATGGTGTTCCAGAGCTTCGGGCTGATGCCGCATCGCACCGTGCTGCAGAACGTCGTCTATGGCCAGCGGGTGCGCGGCTTGTCGCGCGCCGAGGCCCGGCCGATCGGCATGCAGTGGATCGAGGCGGTCGGTCTCTCGGGCTATGAAGACAAATATCCGCACCAGCTGTCGGGCGGCATGAAGCAGCGCGTCGGCCTTGCCCGGGCGCTGGCCGCCGATACCGACGTGATCCTGATGGACGAGGCCTTCTCGGCGCTGGATCCGCTGATCCGCACCGACATGCAGGACCAGCTGCTTCAGCTGCAGCAGAATCTCGCCAAGACCATCGTCTTCATCACCCATGATCTGGACGAGGCGCTGCGCATCGGTTCTGAGATCGCGATTCTGAAGGATGGCCGCCTGGTCCAGGTCGGCAGCCCCGACGAGATCCTGTCTAATCCCGCCAACGACTATGTCGCCCGTTTCGTCCAGCGCCGGACCGGAGGTGGACATGACTGATCCCATGCAGGATCCGGCCGCGCCGGACGGCTTTCTTTCGGGGGACGTGACCGCGGAGGCGCTCGTGCAGGCGAACCGCATCATCCTCGACCGCGTCCTCGGCTGGCGCGATCTCGCCTCCATTGCCGAAGGGGCCGGGCTGGAGCTGTCGCCTGCCGCCTGGGCGCGGATCGAGGCGGCGCGCCGGGTGGTCGACGCCCTTGTCGACCGCGGCATCCGCGGCTATGGCATCAACACCGGTGTCGGCGCGCTCTGCGACGTGATCATCGACCGCTCCGGCCAGCAGAGCCTGTCGCGCAACATCCTGTTCAGCCATGCCTGCGGCGTGGGCGAACCTTTGGGTGAGGCCGAGACCCGGGCGATCATGGCGGCCCAGATCGCCAATTTCGCCCATGGTTACTCGGGCGTGCGGCCGCAGACGGTCGCGGCACTGCTGGCGCTGCTCAATGCCAACATCCTGCCGGTGATCCCGTCGCGCGGCTCGGTCGGCTATCTGACCCATGCGGCCCAGATCGGGCTGGTGCTGATCGGCCATGGCACGGCCCGCCAGGGGGCCGAGCTGCTGACCGGCCGCGAGGCGCTGGCCAGGATCGGGCTGGAGCCGCTGGTGCTGGAGGCCAAGGAAGGTCTCAGCCTGGTCAACGGCACACCCTGTGCCACCGGCCTCGCCTGTCTGGCGCTCTCCCGCATGGACCGGGCGATGGACTGGGCGGATGCCGCGGCGACGCTGGCTTACGAGAATCTGGGCGCCCAGGCGGGGGCCTTCGCGCCGGCACCGCTGGCGCTGCGCACCTCCCCGGGCCTGCAGACCGTCGGCGCCAGGCTCGATGCCTGGCTTGCCGGCAGCGAGCTGCTGGCCGCCGCCGCCGGCAGCCGCACCCAGGATCCGCTCAGCCTGCGCGCCGTCCCCCAGATCCATGGTGCGGTGCGCGACCAGGTGGAGCAGCTGGCGGTGGTGGTCGATCGGGAGCTTGCCAGCGTCACCGACAACCCGGCGGTGTCGGGCACACCCGAGGCACCCGAGGTGCATTCCCAGGCGCATGCCGTGGGTGCGGCGCTGGGTCTTGCCATGGACGGGCTGGCGGTGGCGGCGGCAGAGCTTGCCGCGATTTCGGAACGCCGGGTCGACCGGCTGGTCAACCCGCTGGTCAGCCGGCTGCCGGCCTTTCTGGCCGGCGACAGCGGGGTATGTTCGGGCTTCATGATCGCCCAGTACACCGCCGCGGCGCTGGCTGCCGAATGCCGGCGGCTCGCCGCCCCGGCCAGCCTGGATGGTGGCATCACCTCGGCGCTTCAGGAAGACATCCTGACCCATGCCACCCCGGCCGCGGGCAAGGCGCTGGCGGTGCTCGACAATCTTGAGCGCATCCTGGCGATCGAGCTGCTGGCCGCAGCCCAGGCCTATGATCTGCAACCCCCGGCCCTCGCCCGGGCGCCGCGCACCGACGCGCTCTATCGCCGCATCCGGGCGCGCGTGGCCCCCTATGCCGACGACCGGCCGCTCAACGGCGATTTCGCCGCCCTGCATACCATCCTCAGGACCACCCGTCCCTGACGGCGATGTCCGCCTTTCAGCCCCTGCCGCCCCCAGACCGACCCGGCCTACACTTCGCCCGAGGAGCACATCCGATGAGCAATCCGCGCCACAACATCCGCGAGATCAGGGCGCCGCGCGGACCTGAGATCAGCGCCCGGAGCTGGCTGACCGAGGCCCCGCTCCGCATGCTGATGAACAACCTCGATCCGGACGTCGCCGAGAACCCCAACGAGCTGGTGGTCTATGGCGGCATCGGCCGCGCCGCCCGCACCTGGGAAGATTTCGACCGGATCGCGACCACGCTGCGCACGCTTTCGGATGACGAAACCCTGCTGGTTCAGTCAGGCAAGCCGGTGGGCGTGTTCCGCACCCACAAGGACGCGCCCCGGGTGCTGATCGCCAATTCCAACCTGGTGCCGCATTGGGCGACCTGGGACCATTTCAACGAGCTGGACCGCAAGGGCCTGGCCATGTACGGCCAGATGACCGCCGGATCCTGGATCTATATCGGCACCCAGGGCATAGTTCAGGGCACCTACGAGACCTTCGTCGAGGCCGGCCGCCAGCATTATGACGGCAATCTGAAGGGCCGCTGGATCCTGACCGGCGGGCTCGGCGGCATGGGCGGCGCCCAGCCGCTGGCGGCGGTGATGGCCGGCGCCTGTTGCCTGGCGGTGGAGTGCAACCCCGACTCGATCGATTTCCGCCTCCGCACCCGCTATCTGGATGCGAAGACGGAATCGCTCGACGAAGCGCTGGAGATGATCCGGGTCTGGACCGAGGCCGGCGAGGCGAAATCGGTCGGTCTGCTCGGCAATGCCGCCGAGATTCTGCCCGAACTGGTCCGCCGCGGCGTCCGCCCCGATATCGTCACCGACCAGACCTCGGCCCATGATCCGATCAACGGCTATCTGCCGATCGGCTGGAACATCGCCGAATGGCGGGCGAAGCGAGAAAGCGATCCCAAGGCGGTGGAAGCGGCGGCACGGGCCTCGATGAAGGTCCATGTCCAGGCGATGCTCGACTTCTGGAACCAGGGCGTGCCGACCCTCGACTATGGCAACAACATCCGCCAGGTCGCGAAGGATGAGGGGCTGGAAAACGCCTTCGCCTTCCCGGGCTTCGTGCCGGCCTATATCCGCCCGCTCTTCTGCCGCGGCGTCGGCCCGTTCCGCTGGGCAGCGCTCTCCGGGGATCCGGAAGACATCTACAAGACCGATGCCAAGGTGAAGGAACTGCTGCCCGACAACGCGCATCTCCACCGCTGGCTGGACATGGCGCGGGAACGGATCTCCTTCCAGGGCCTGCCGGCGCGGATCTGCTGGGTCGGCCTGGGCGATCGTCACCGCCTTGGTCTCGCCTTCAACGAGATGGTCGCGAAGGGCGAGCTGAAGGCACCGGTGGTGATCGGCCGCGACCATCTGGATTCGGGGTCGGTCGCCAGCCCCAACCGCGAGACCGAGGCGATGAAGGACGGCTCGGATGCGGTGTCGGACTGGCCGCTGCTGAACGCCCTGCTCAACTGCGCGAGCGGCGCCACCTGGGTCAGCCTCCATCATGGTGGCGGCGTGGGTATGGGCTTTTCGCAGCATTCGGGTATGGTCGTCGTCTGTGACGGCACCGAGGATGCTGCGCGCCGGGTGGAGCGGGTTCTGTGGAACGACCCTGCGACCGGCGTGATGCGCCATGCCGATGCCGGCTATGACATCGCGCTCGACTGCGCCCGCGAACAGGGGCTGCGTCTGCCCGCGATCCTGGGGAACTGAGACCGGCCGCCGGCGGCCGGGCAAGACGGAGGAACGGTCATGGCCCCGATGCGTCTGCTGCCTGCGGTCGGACATCGGCGCATGCCCTGGAAGAACGGCGGCGGCGAGACCGTGGAAATCGCGATCTCGCCCGCCGATGCCGGGCTCGACGGCTTCGATTGGCGGTTGAGCATGGCGACCGTCGCCATCGACGGCCCGTTCTCGGTCTTCCCCGGCATCGACCGGTCGCTTGCGGTGATCCGGGGCGCGGGGATGGAGTTGTCGGTGGCAGGGGTGGGCAGCTGCAGCCTGGACCCCGCCGCCGAGCCCTTCGCCTTCCCCGCCGATCAGCCCACCACCGCCCGGCTGATCGACGGACCGATCACCGATCTCAACCTGATGACCCGGCGGGCGGGGTTCGTCCACGAAATGGAGCGGATGCGGGTCGCCGGCCCCGTCGATCTGGCCGTGGTGTCCGAGGTCGTGCTGCTGCTGTGCGTCAGCGGCCAGGTCGGCGTGCAGATCCGGGGTGAAACGGTCGATCTTGCACCGCTCGACGCCCTGCTGATCGACCGCCGCGGCCTGGCCGAGGCCGGCGGGGTCGATGGCGAGGGTCTGCTGATGGTCTGTCGGATCCGCGAGCGCATGCCGGCCTGAGGTGCGGGGGTTGCCCGGCGCAGGTGAAACCTCCTGACAGGTTTCTGTCACCTCCCATGGCAGGATGCCGGTTCCAGTACCACCGAACCGCGCCCGGATGCCATGACCGACACCGCCGCCCGACCTGATCTCAAAGAGCCGGCCCTCAAAGAAATCTTCGACCGTGCCCGGATCGAGGCGATCGCCGGTCATCTCGCCGATCTCTCGCCCGCCTTCGATCGTGCGCGCTTTCTTGAGGCGGCGCTGCGTGACCTCGACGATCTGGCCCTGATGGCCCGGCTCGGTCAGGTCAGCGGGGCGATCCATGCGGCACTCGACCTGCCGGTTGAGCGGGCGCTCGATGTGCTGCGCGACCTGGCGCCGCGCATGGGATCGGGCTTCGCGACCCTGATCCTGCCCGACTGGGTGGCGCGGTTTGCCTCCGACGACACGGATCGGGCGCTGGATGCACTCGCCTTCTTCACCCGGTTCGGCTCGTCGGAATTCGGCATCCGCCCCTTCATCCGCCGCGACCCGGCCCATGTGCTGGGGGTGATGACCGGCTGGACCGCCGACGCATCCGAACATGTCCGCCGCCTGGCGAGCGAGGGGGCCAGGCCGCGCCTGCCCTGGTCCTTCCGGCTGGAGGCGGTGGTCGCCGATCCGGCGCTGACCTGGCCGATCCTCGACCGGCTGAAGACCGATCCCGCGATCTATGTCCGCCGCTCGGTCGCCAACCACCTGAACGACGTCTCGAAGGACCATCCCGACTGGCTGCTGGATCGGCTTGCCGGCTGGGACCGGGATCGTCCGCATATCGCCTGGATCATCCGCCACGGCCTGCGCAGCCGGATCAAGGCCGGCGATGCGCGGGCGCTGGCGCTGGTCGGTGCCGACCGGCCCGCAGAGCTGCGGGTAGAGGCGGCGGCGATCACCCCGGCCAGGATCCGCCCGGGCGATCGCATCACCCTTGCCGTCGATCTGGTCTCCACCGCGGCGGTGCCGCAACGGCTGGTGATCGACTATGCCATCGGCTATGTCCGCCCGACCGGCATTTCCCGGAAGGTCTTCAAGCTTCGCACCGTCGATCTCGGCCCGGGCGAGCGGCTGCAACTCTCCCGCTCCCAGGTGATCCGCGACTTTTCCACCCGCCGCCATCATCCGGGCCATCATGCGGTGGAGCTGCTGGTCAATGGCGCGGTGCTGGCGGTGACCGGCTTCGACCTTGGAAGCTAGCGGCTCAGCCGCTCGATCAATGCCATGGCGGCTGCCGGATTGGCGGGTTTGAAGCCCGAAATGACATAGAGGAAGACGTCGCGTGGCGTGGGCGTCGCAGGCGGCTGTTCCACCATCGTCAGGCCCTCGGGCGTGGTCCCGGCGGCGATGGCACGGGCGCGGGTGGCCCAGAGGTCAAGCTCCTCCGGCGTATAGCCGGTCTCCGCGTCCTCATGCGTGCCCATGATCCGAAGACAGGCGAAGTCGGCGGTGGGGTCGGCGATCTGCGGATGCTCCGAATCGCCTGCGATCACGATCGCCACACCGCGGGTCCGGGCCAGGGTGATCAGCTTCGGAACCGCGAAGCTCTGATGGCGAAGCTCCACCGCATGGCGGAGGCGCAGGCCGTTGCGCTCCGGCGGCAGCAGGTCGAGGAAGGCTTCGAAATCCTCGGGCAGGAAGGCCTTGGTGGGCATGAACTGCCAGTTGATCGGCCCCAGTTTGGGGCCGAGCGCCACCGCACCTTCAAGAAAACGTTCCACGGACGCCCCGGCCTCCGCCAGCACCCGGCGATTGGTGGTGAAACGCGGCCCCTTGAGGGCGAAGACGAAATCCTCGGGCGTCTCCTCACGCCAGCGGGCGAAGATCTCGGGCTTTTGCGTGCGGTAATAGGTGCCGTTGACCTCGATCGAACTGAGCCGGCCGGCGGCATATTCCAGCTCGCGCTTATGGGGCAGCCCGTCGGGATAGAAGCGGCCGCGCCAGGGCTCGAAGGTCCAGCCGCCGATGCCGATACGGATGGTGCCGGTCATAAGATCCACCAGGTTGAGGGGGGGAAGGCCCGGGTGCGGCGTCCATCATCGCCCGCATGTGTCCTTTGCGCAAAGTGCATAAAGATAGCTCACCTACCTAATGATAATCTGACTCCCATGCTCATCATCGGGGGTCGGTATGATGTCTCTCGCCGTTGAAGGCTGGCCGGCGCGGCTCGGGCTCGACCGGGCCGGGCTCTTCCAGGCGGTGCGCCTTGCCGCCGCCGCCCTGATCGCCTTCTCCATCGCGGCCCTGCTGCATGTTCAGAACGCCTATTGGGCGGCAATGCCGGTCTGGGTGGTCGCCCAGTCCGCGCGCGGCCTGCTGATCGAGCGCGGCATCTTTCGCATCCTCGGCACCCTGATGGGGGCGGGCTTCGGGCTGGCAGCGGTCACGTTTGCGGGGGATCCCCTGCCGACGCTGGTCGCTCTCGGGCTCTGGATGGCCGCCGGCGCCGGTGCCACGCGGCTGATCCGCGGCACGGCGTCCTATGCGCCGCTGATGGCCGGCATGACCGCGGCCGTGGTGGTGCTGCCCTCGCTCTTTGCGCCGGATCAGTCGATCGCGCTCGCCATGGCGCGGGTGGAATGCACGCTGATCGGCGTGGTGGTGGTGACCCTGGTGACCGGCCTCTTCACGCCGCCCGCGCGGCGTGCGGATTTCCTCGACGGGCTCGACCGTCTGGTCGGGGCCGTGCGGGATTTCTCCGGTCTCTGCCGTAAGGATGTGGCCGAGACCGAGCTGGCTGCGGCGGAACATCGTCTGCTCGCACGCATGGCCCGGCTCGATGCCCTGACGGCGCCGGTGACGGCGGGCTCGGCAGAGGGCTATCGCCGGCGCCGCCATGTCGATGCGCTGATCTTCGCCTGTCTCGACGTGATGGCGGCGGCCGAAAGCCGGCGCCTTGGCGGGGATGGCGGCAGGCATCCCGATGCGGCCGAGATCCGGCTCGAGGTGGCCCGCCGGCGGCTGGCGGGGGCGCTGCCCGACACGGCCCTGCGGACATCCGACCTGCCGATGCTCGGCGCCGATCGCGACTGGCGGGGCGCCTGGCGCATGGGGGCGGTCGCGGGCGGCGCCAGTTTTCTTGCCGGTGCCGCAGGTCTTGCCACCGGCTGGCCGGCGGCAGAGCTTGCGGCGCTTGGGGTCTGCATCTTTTCGATGGTGCTGGGATCGATGCCGCTGCCGCAGAAGGTGGCGCCGCTGATGTTCCTGGGGGTGGTCAGCGGCGTCGCGCTCGCGACCGGCTATCGCTTGCTGGTTCAGCCATATCTGGACGGCACGGCCATGCTGATCCTGACCATGGCGCCGATCTTCTTGATCAGCGGGCTTGGGCGCGCCTCGACCCGCACCGCCCTGCCGGCGCTGGATGCCAATATGTGCTTCCTGCTCGCCTCTCAGGCCGGCATGCCGGCGGCCGGGGCGCCCGAGATCCTGGCGGGCTCCGCCGCCCTGATCCTCGGGGCGGCGCTGGTGGCGGGGACCTGCATCGCCCTGCCGCGCCGGCCCGAGGGTCAGGCGGCGCGGGTTGCGGCCCTGCTGCGCGACGATCTGCGCCGGCTGATCACCGGCCCTGCGACCGAAGCGGCGGCTGCCCGCCATGCGGCGCGGAGCACCCGCGGCATTCTGCGGCTGATGCTGCATCTGGGCCGGGCCGGCGGCACGGCCGCCTTGCCCGGGCGGCCGCTCGCCGTCCTGGTGCTGGCCCGTGCGGTGGCGATGCTGGCCGCCCACCCCGAAGGCCGGCCGGGGCTTGCGGCGCTGGCGGGCTTCGCCCAGGATCCCGCAGGCACCGCGCGTGAGTTGGAGGCCCTGTCCGCAGCGGCTGCGGATCCCGATCTCGGGCGGTCGCTTCTGCTTGCGGCCGCGGCGCTGAAGGCGGGCGGCAGGATCCTGGGGCCGGTCGGGAAGGGAGTGGCATGACGGACGAGGCCCGAACCACTGACGACGGCACCGCCACCGACGACGCCACCATCGGCCGGCCGGGCCGGATGGAGCGCTTCGGCATGCATCTGGTGCTGATTGCCCGGCTCTATCGCCGGCTGCTGGATCAGGCGCTGCACGGTCACGGCCTGTCCGAGGCCAGGGCCTTGCCGCTTCGCTATCTGGCGCGGCTGGGCGACGGCACCCGTCAGGGCCGGCTGGCCGAGGTGATGAACCTGGAGGGCCCGACCCTGGTTCGGGTGATCGACCAGCTGGTCGCCGACGGCCATGTCGAGCGGGTGGAGGACAGCGACGACCGCCGGGCCCGGCTCGTCCGCCTGACGCCGGCCGGGCGGGAACTGGCGGAACGGCTCGGCGGCGACCTCACCACGCTGCGCGAAAGCATCTTCCGGGGCGTTGCCGATGCCGATCTCGCGGTCACGCTCAAGGTCATGGCGCAGGTGGAGGCCAATCTCCGCGATGCGGCACCGGGTCGCATGCGTGCCCCGTAGGTTTCCCAGTCAGGCGGCGTAAAAAGGGGTGATGACGTCGCCTGATGGAGTACCCGTCCCATGTCCGCGCCCAAGCGGTTGCTGATTGCCTTCCTTGTCGTCCTGCCCGGCCTCTGGCTCGCCACCGGGCAGATCTTCCAGGCGCCTGCAGAGATTTTCGCCATCCGCCCGGCGATGATGCAGGGCACCGGCATTCTCGCGATCGGTGCGATGAGCCTGGCCCTGGTGCTGGCGATGCGGCCGGTGCGCCTTGAAGGCCTGCTCGGCGGGCTCGACAAGGGCTATCGGCTGCACAAATGGCTGGGCATCACGGCGCTGGTCGCGGCCGTCATCCATTGGCTGTGGGCCCAGGCGCCGAAATGGGCGGTGGGCTGGGGGCTGCTCGACCGGCCGGCGCGCAACCGGGTGCCGGTCGAGCCGGGCACCCTGGAAGCCACCCTGCGCAGCTGGCGCGGCTTTGCGGAAAGCGTCGGCGAATGGGCCTTCTATGCGGCGGCGGCACTTATCCTGCTGGCGCTGATCCGGCGCTTCCCCTATCGCCGGGTCTTTCAGGTCCACCGGCTGCTGGCCCTGGCCTATCTGGTGCTGGTCTTCCATGCCGCGGTGCTGTTCACCTTCGATCAGTGGGTCCAGCCGGTCGGCATCGTGGTGGCCCTGCTGCTGGCGGCCGGCACCGTCTCGGCCCTTCTGGCCCTGTTCGGCCGAATCGGGATCCGCCGGCGCGTGGCCGGCCGGGTCTCCCGCCTGGCCCATGATCCGGCCACCCATGTGCTGGAGGTCGATCTGGCCCTCTCGGGCAGCTGGCCTGGGCATCGGGCGGGGCAGTTCGCCTTCGTCACCTTCGATGCCGCCGAAGGCCCGCATCCCTTCACCATTTCCTCCGCCTGGCAGGGCGACGGACGGCTGCGCTTCCATGTCAAGGCGCTGGGGGATCATACCCGGGCCCTGCCGGCCCGGCTGACGCAGGGCGATCCGGTGACCGTCGAAGGGCCCTATGGCCGCTTCGACTTCATCGATCAACAGCCGGCCCAACTCTGGGTGGCCGGCGGCATCGGCATCACGCCGTTCCTTGCACGGCTGGAGGCGCTGGCGGCAGCACCCGAGCGGCGGCCGGTCGATCTGGTCTATTGCGCGGCGGCGCCGGCGCCGGATGTCGTCGCCCGGCTTCAGGCGCTGGCGACGGCGGCCGGGGTGCGGCTGCATGTCCTGGCGAGCGGTCGCGACGGCCGGCTCGATGCCGGCCGTCTGGCGGGACTGGTGCCGGGCTGGCGCGAGGCCTCGATCTGGTTCTGCGGCCCGGCCGGGTTCGGCCGCAGCCTCCGTCGCGGGCTCGCCCGTCTCGGTCTTGCCCGCGGCCGCTTCCATCAGGAAGCCTTCGAGATGCGCTGATCCTGTCGGGGTGTGTCTGGCGCCAGATGCCGGGCGAGCATGGTGACCAGTTCGTCATGCAGCGCCCGGGGCAGGCGGTCATGTCCGTCGGCGAGGGCACCGTGGACGACGGCCTCGATGCTCCGCTCCACCAGCACGGCGAGAATGACGGGATCCCGGCCGGGGGCCAGGGGCAGGGTGGCGATCCAGCGGGCGACATGGCCGGTGATCGTGGCCGAGACGTCCCTGATCCGGGCCATGTCGCCGATCCGCGGCACCTGTTCGTTCAGCACCCGGTGCAGGGCCGGGTGCAGCCGGTGGGCATCGGTCGCGGCCGCGACGATCATCGCCACCGCCTCGGCCGGCGGCCTGCCGGCAAGCCGCGGTGCCAGATCGTCGAACACCCGGATCAGGGCCGCGGCGTGGCGGTCGATCAGCGCGGCGACCACCGCTTCCTTGGACGGGAAATACTGATAGAGCGAGCCGATGCCCACGCCTGCCGCCTCGGCGATGCGGGTGGTGGTGGCACGGTCGAAGCCGTCGCGGATCAGAATGTGAGCGGCGCCGTCCAGGATCGTCTCGACGGTGGCGCGCGATCGGGCCTGAACCGGCCGTTTCCGCGGGCTTGTGGCGGGGGGGACAGGCGGCATCGGCGGGGCTCCGGATGCGAATTCAGAAACCGAAGGAATCTTCGTATTCTGAAGGCGACCGATCAAGCCCCCCGATGAACGAGGTGTTCCGATGAAGCCGGCCGTGTTCTCGATTGCCCAGGAACTCGCGACACTGGTGCCGGGCGGCGACTTTCGCCTGCTCGATCATCATCTGGCCGACGGGCCGGTGATGGCCGGGGTGATCCGGATCGATGCAGGCAGCGTGAAGGGCTTCTGGGAACGCCATGACGGCGGCGACGAAATCCTGGTGATCCTGGCCGGCCGCGCCACTTTTACCATCAGTACGGGCGTGGAAGACATGCAGCTGGAGGTCGGGCCCGGCGATGTCCTCTGTGTGCCCAGGGCCATGACCCACGGCGCGGTCCTGCACACGCCCGCCCTCGACATCCTGTTCTTCACCCCCCGCGACGGCAGCAGTGCCTGGACCGATGATCCGTCGGTCACGCCCCGTCATTGATGCCGACGATCCGTCGGTCACGCCCCGTCATTGAGGCCGGCGGCTGCGGCCGCAAGCCAGCTGCGCACGGCCGGATCCTCGGCAAGGCCGATTGCCCGGGCATAGGCGGCGCGCGCCGATGCGGCATCGCCCGACGCCGCCAGCAGATGGGCCCGAAGCGCCCAGGCGGGCTGATAGGTCTCAAGCCCGGCGACGGCGTCGAGGGCATGAAGGCCGTGCATCGGGCCCGCCGTTCCGGCCAGGGCGGCGGCATGGCCGACGGCGGCCCCTGCGGATGGGGCGATCGCCATCAGGGCACTATAGAGGGCCAGTCGGATGTCGGGGCCGGGTTGCGGCCGCCCGGCGGGGTCGGCGCGTGCGTTATGGGCGGATTGGATCGCCGCCTCCAGCTGATAGCGGCCGGGGCGCCCCAGGGCTGCGGCCGCGGCCAGCTGGGCTTCGGCCTCGGCGATCAGATCGGCCCGCCAGAGCGTGGTGTCCTGAAGATCGATCGGGACATAGCGGCCGGCGGCGTCGCGCCTTGCCGGGCGGCGTGCCTCGCAATGGGCCATCAGGGCCAGAAGACCGCGCGCCTCGGCCGCGGACGGCATCAGCTCCACCAGCAGCCGGCCCAGCCACAGGGCCTCGCCGGTCAGGTCGGCGCCGCGGGTATCGCCGCCGGCCACCATCTCCCAGCCGGTGCCGAAGGCGGCGTAGACGGCATCCAGCACATGGCTCAGCCGTTCCGGCAGATCCTGCGGCTCGGGCAGCTGAAAGCCGATGCCGGCGCTCCGGATCCGCGCCTTGGCCCTGACCAGCCGCTGCCCCATGGTGGCGGGTGCCACCAGAAAGGCCGATCCGATCCGGGCGGCATCCAGCCCCAGCACCGCCTGCAGCATCAACGGCGCGCGCATCTCGGGGGCGATCGCGGGATGGGCGCAGACGAACAGCAGGGCCAGGCGGTCGTCGGGCAGGGGCCGCGCCGCCATCGCCGCATCCTCCGCCTCCCCCGCCAGCAGGGTCAGGGCCGGTTCGGCCGCCCGGCGCACGGCCCCATGGCGCAGGGCATGGGTGATCCGGCGGCGGGCGACCGTGGCGAGCCAGGCCTCCGGCGCGTGCGGCACACCCTGCCGGGGCCAGAGGTCGAGCGCGATCCGGAAGGCATCGGCCACGGCATCCTCTGCCGCGGCCAGGTCGCGGAACCGTGCGGCCAGGAAGGCGACGAGGCGGGCACGGGACTGCCGTGCCGCCGCCTCGACCGCCCTGTGTGCCGCGTCGGGGCCGGTCACGCCGCGCCCCCGGGTTCCTGCGCCGAGGGCATCACCGGCCTCAGCTCAATGGCACCCTCGGCCGCCGCGGGGCAGCGGGCGGCCCAGTCGAGGGCCGTGTCCAGATCCGGCACCTCGATCACGAAATAGCCGGCGAGCCGCTCCTTGGTGTCGGCAAACGGGCCGTCCTGCACCTCGCGGCGCCCGTCCGTGATCCGCAGCGTCGTCGCCGTCTCGGGCGGCAGCAGCCCGTGGCCTTCCAGCATGATGCCCGAGGCGCGGATCGCCTCGACATAGGCACCCCAGCCGCCCCAATAGTCCCCGGCCCGGGCCGGATCCTTCTGCTTCGCATGGGCTTCGGCGGTTTCGTAGATCACCATCATGTACTGCATCGTTCGCATCCCTCATCTGCGGACGGCACGCCGTGCCCGCACCCCGCGGGCCGCTCTTCCCCGTCCGGAATGATGAGCCCCGGGCCATGGCGATTTCGACAGCGATGCCGTGCGGCCCGACATTTTTTTGAGGCGGGGATGTCCGGTGCCGACCCCACCCGCGGGCCGACGACTTGACACCCGATACAACCACAGATCAGAATCACCTCCCATGAAGGTCCGCCTCTCGCTCCTGACGGGGGAGGGCGGTGTAAAAGGGAACATGGGCACGGGCGCTGTGCGCCCGGGAGCCATGGCTGCCCCCGCAACTGTAGGCGGAGAGTTCGTCGCCCGCCCGGGACCTGAGGTTCCGGGCTGTCAGGCCACTGGGCAACCGGGAAGGCCGGCGACGGATGGTGACCCGCAAGCCAGGAAACCTGCCTTCGCATCTGACAGGGCCACTCTCCGAACGGGGTGTTCGGACGGGGGCGGGGTCCCCGGAACCTGCCGGGATTTCTCCGAAGGCCTTGCCGCACGTGGCCAACGCCTTCGGAGGATCGGCCCTTGCATATTATGGAAGGTTATCTGCCGGCGACCCATGCCGCCCTCTGGGCGGCGGTCTCGGCCCCCTTCGTCATTCACGGTGCCCGCCGCATCACCCGGCTGGTCCGCGAAACGCCGGAAGTGAAGCTGCTGCTGGCGGCATCCGGCGCCTATGTCTTCGTGCTCTCGGCGCTGAAACTGCCCTCGGTGACCGGCAGCTGTTCCCATCCGACCGGAACGGGGCTGGCCGCCACCCTGTTCGGGCCCACGGTCACCACCGTGCTCGGCACCATCGTGCTGCTGTTTCAGGCCCTGCTGCTCGCCCATGGCGGGCTCACCACCCTTGGCGCCAACGTATTCTCCATGGCGATCGCCGGGCCCTTCGTGGCCTGGGGGCTGTTCCACGGCCTCACCCGCATGGGGGCCGGGGCCGCACTCGCGATCTTCTTTGCGGCGACGCTCGGCGATCTTGCCACCTATGTGGTGACCTCGCTGCAACTGGCGCTCGCCTTCCCCGATCCGACCGGTGGCATCGCCGGGGCGGCATCGAAGTTCCTGGGCATTTTCGCCCTCACCCAGGTGCCGCTGGCGATCAGCGAGGGGCTGCTGACCGTGGTGGTGTTCAACATGCTCGGCCGCTACAGCCGCTCGGAACTGAAGGCGCTGGATCTGTTCCGCGGGCGGGTGGCGTCATGATGAAGCGCAATCTGGTTCTGCTCGCCCTGGTCGTGATGCTGGCGATCGCGCCGCTGCTGATCCATCCGCCCGGCACGGCGGAATTCGCCGGGGCCGACGGTCAGGCGGAACTGGTGATCGGCGAGATCGCGCCGGACTATGTGCCCTGGTTCCAACCGCTGTGGGAGCCGCCGAGCGGCGAGATCGAAAGCCTGCTCTTCGCCCTTCAGGCGGCGATCGGCGCCGGTCTGCTCGGCTATTATTTCGGCCTGCGCCGTGGCCGCCGCGAGGCGGATCCGGCCGCGGACGAGGCGGCGCCGGCACGTGCCGACGGACCCCGCGCCTGATGCGGGCCATCGATCGTGCCGCGCAGACCAACCGCTGGCGCAGACGACCGGCTGCCGAAAAGGCCCTGATCTTCATCGGGCTGATGCTGGTCTCGCTCATCGCGGCCGGCTGGATCGGCCAGATCGTGATCCTGATGCTGGTCCTCTGCCTGGTGCTGGGGGCGGCACAGGTGGCGCCGCGGGATCTGCGCGCCGCGGCCGTGGTGCCGGCCGGTTTCATCCTGGCCGGTACTGCGGTGCAGATGATCACGCTGCATTGGGCGCAGGGGCCGGTGGTTGGAATCGCCGGGCCCGAGGTGCTGTCTGCTGCCGCCTTCACCGGCCTCAGAAGCATCACCTGCGTCGCCTGTCTGATCGGGCTTGCGTTGACCACGCCGCTCACCTCGCTGCTGCAGATGGTTCAGCGTCGCGGGCTCGCCCCCGACATCTCGGATCTGGCGATGATGATGTTCCGCATCGTCTGGCTGGTGCTGGACTGTCTTGAGACGGGGCAGCGTGCCCAGGCGGCCCGGCTGGGACATGCCGGCTGGGGCCGGCAGATCCGCTCGGGCGGGCGGCTGCTTGCGGGGCTTCTGCCCCGGGTGCTGGATCGGGCGCAGCGGATGAATGCCGGGCTGGCGGTGCGCGGCTATGACGGCCGCCTGCGCTTTGCCGGCACCGAGGCGGTTGCGGCCCCGGCGCGGCTTGCCGTGCTTGCCTGTGGTCTGGTGCTTGCTGCGGCCGGGGCGGTCTGGATCGGCTGATGCTCGAAGCCCGCGGTCTGGTCCATCATTATCCGGGCGGCGTCACGGCGCTCGACCATGTCGATCTGGCGATCCCGGCCGGCGGCCGGCTGGCCATTCTGGGCGCCAATGGCGCCGGCAAATCCACCCTGCTGCTGGCGCTGGCCGGGGCGATCCGCACCGATCAGGGGCAGGTCGTGCTGGACGGCACCCCGGTCACCCACGACCGCAAGGGCCTGACCCGGCTGCGGCACCGTGTCGGTCTGGTGTTTCAGGACCCGGATGATCAGCTCTTTGCGGCGACCGTCGCCGAGGATGTGAGCTTCGGGCCGCTCAATCTGGGGCTGACGGCAGCCGAGGCCGGGGAGCGCACGGCCGAGGCGCTGGCGATGATGGGCGTCGCCCACCTCGCCGACCGGGCCACCCATATGCTCAGCTTCGGCCAGCGCAAGCGGGTCGCGATCGCGGGGCTGCTCGCCATGCGTCCCGGCATTCTGCTGCTCGACGAGCCGACGGCAGGGCTGGATCCGGCGGGGGTGGACGAGCTGATGCAGCGCCTGGATGCGGTGGCGGGCACTGGGACCGCCGTGGTCATCGCCACCCATGACATGGATCTGGCCAATGGCTGGGCCGACCGTGTCGCCGTTTTCGGCCGTGGCCGGATCGTCCTGGACGGGGCGCCCGACACGGTTTTCGAAGACGAGGTGCTGCTGTCGGGGCTGGGGCTGCGCCTGCCGATGCTGCGCCGTCTGGCCTCTGCCCTGGCATCCCGCGGACTCTTGCCGGCCGGGCCCCTGCCGCGGCGGCTGGAGGATCTGGTGGCGGCACTACCGCCATTGCGATAACCGGGGCGCCATTGCGATAACCGGGGCCGGGTGCCCACCCGGCCTTCGTCAGCCCGAAGCCTTCAGCCGGCGGTGAAGCGTGGCGCGGTGAATGCCCAGCACACGGGCGGCTGCGCTGATATTGCCCCCGGTCCCCGCCAGGGCGCGGAAGACCGCCTCATCGGTCAGGGCGCGGAGGGAGGCGGGGGCCGGCGACGCCGAAACCGCCGGCGTGACCAAAGAGGCCTGAGACGGCTGTGCCGGGGCCCCGGCCCCGGCCATGGGGGCGGTGAGGTTGGTGGGGTTGGGTTTTGCCTCTGCCCGGATGTCTTCCGGCAGGTCTTCCGCCTCGATCACCGCTCCGTCATCCGCCAGCGCGACCAGGGTGCGCAGGAGGTTGGCGAGCTCGCGCAGATTGCCGGGCCAGCCGTGGCCGATCAGCCGGCGGCGGGTCTCGTCCGACAGGCGAACGGCGCGTGTGGCGGCCCCGGTGGCGGCGAAGACGGCGTCGACGATGCCGTCCAGCGGCCGGCGGTCGCGCAGCGGCGTCAGGGTCACCGACAGATGGTTCAGGCGGTAATAGAGGTCGCTGCGGAAGCGCCCTTCGGCCACGGCCGTCTTCAGGTCCTGATGGGTGGCGGCGACCAGCCGGAAATCGACCTTGACCGGCTTGCCGGCACCCAGCGGCAGGACCTCGCCATCCTGAAGCACCCTCAGCAGCCGCGCCTGCAGGCCAAGCGGCATGTCGCCGATTTCGTCCAGAAACAGGATGCCGCCCTCGGCCTGGCGGATGCGGCCGGTGGAGCCGCGCCGCCGGGCGCCGGTGAAGGCGCCGTCCTCGTAGCCGAACAGCTCGCTTTCCAGCAGACCTTCCGGAATGGCGGCGCAGTTCACGGCGACCAGGGGTCGGTCGGCCAGGCTGGACCGGCGGTGCAGCGCGCGCACGAAGACCTCTTTGCCGGTACCGGTTTCCCCCTGCAGCAGCACCGGGATATCGGCATCTGCGGCCCGCACGGCGCGGGCGAGCAGGGCATCGGTGCCGCTGTCCCACACCATGCCGCCGCGAACGGTCACGGCCTGGGCCTCGGCGACGGGGCCAGGCGTCGGGCGGCGGCGCGGTGCCGCGGGGGCGGGGCGCGAGACGCGCAGATGCATCGGCACGCCGCCGGCACGGGTGTGCAGAAGCCGGGCCTCGCCGGTCATCGCCCCGTCGAACAGGGCTTCCCAGTCGGTCTCGCCGATCGTCGAGGCATCGACGCCGAGCAGGCCGAGGGCGATGCGGTTGGCCGCGGTCAGCCGCCCGTCGCGGAAGGCCAGCAGCCCCTCATGCGGCGTGCCGAGCCAGGAGGGGTGGGAATGCAGCCGCACCAGCAGATCGGCGCCGTCGGCCTCGGCGGCCTGCATCGCCCAGCGATGCTCCAGATTGGCGACCGCCAGGCGGATCAGGGTCCGGGCATGGGTCTGCGGGCGGCGGGCATCGGCCGACAGGTCGAACAGCCCGGCGATCCGCCCGGACGGATCGAAGACCGGCATGGCGGTGCAGACCAGGAAGCGGTTCTCGTCCAGATAATGCTCCGCCCCGTCGACCTCCACCAGGCCGCCTTCGGCCAGCGCCGTGCCGACCGCATTGGTGCCTTCATGTTCTTCCGACCAGCAGGCGCCCGGCTGCAGGAACACCCGGCGGGCCCGGCCGGCGAAGCCGTCATCGCCGCGGGCATCCAGGATCAGGCCGCGGGAATCGGTCAGGATCGCCACGCCGCGCGCATCCGCCATGGCATGGGCGAGCAGGTCGAGTTCGGGGGTGGCAAGGCGCAGCAGGTCGTGATTGCGCTCCCGCTGGCGGCGCAACGCCGCCAGGCCGAGCGGATCCTGTCGCGCCGGCCGGTTCATCGCCAGCCCGCGAGAGGCGCAGCGTTGCCAGGACCGGCCGATCACCTCGGGCACGGATCCGTCAGGCAGGTGGCCGGCATCGCGGAACTGGCCGCGGACGCCGGTGAGCGTCTGCATCTGCAGCCCGGACTGCTGGGACATCCGGTCGTTCTCCCCGCGGCGCCCCTTGATGTTCATCGACCGTCGGTTATGGCTGTGGCCGCCGTCACCCCGGTCCCGGTTGCGGCGGCGGGCGCCTGCCTTGCCGCAACACTATCCTTCCAGAATGCCCCGGCGGCGGCAGTTGTGCAAGGGATGCAAGGGTTTGCGCATCAGGATGGCGGCCCGGGGACGCAGCGGCATTGCGGCCTTTTGCGACAGCTGTCGCACAACTGTCGCGTCTTGCGACAGGCGGGCGACGGCGCCCGCTGTCGAAGGGGCCGTCCACCCGGCGCTGTGCCGCGGTTTCCGGGGGGAAACATCAACTGGCACGGCCTTTGCCAATAGATCCGTCGGAATGGTGTCGGGCGTCCCTACCCGCCATTTCCCCCACCGCGTCAGCATATCCCTCGCGGATGCGGTGCTTAACTTGCGGGGGCGGTGTTCCCGTGCGCCGCCCCCGTCATCGTCTCCGGACTGCCGGATCCTGATACGCCCCGGGGCAGCGGGCGTGCGGTTCCGCCCGGAACGCGCTATGCTGATCGTGTTGCGCCACCTGCGCGATCATCTCTCTTTCCAGACCATCCACAACGAGACCCCCCGCCGGCTGCGTCCGCGTGAAGGGGGGCGGACAAACCGTCCGGACGTCTCACCGATGGAGGAAACGCGAAGATGTCTCTGCCGAACACGATGAAGGCGGCCGTGGTGCGCGCTTTCGGCCAGCCGCTGGTCATAGACGAGGTTCCCGTGCCGCGCCCGGATCCCGGGCAGGTCCTGATCAAGGTCGTGGCCTCGGGTGTCTGCCATACCGATCTTCATGCGGCCGAGGGCGACTGGCCGGTGAAGCCGGAACCGCCCTTCATCCCCGGCCATGAAGGCGTGGGCTATGTCGCCGCCGTGGGCGCCGGGGTGCGGTCGGTGAAAGAGGGTGACCGGGTGGGCGTGCCCTGGCTGCACACCGCCTGCGGCCATTGCGAGCACTGCATCACCGGCTGGGAAACCCTCTGCGGCGATCAGCAGAACACCGGCTATTCCGTCGACGGCGGCTTTGCCGACTATGTGCTTGCCGACCCGGCCTATGTCGGCCACCTGCCCCAGGCGCTGGGCTTCGAGGCGGCGGCCCCGATCCTGTGTGCCGGCGTCACCGTCTACAAGGGCATCAAGGAGACCGAGGCCCGGCCCGGCCAGTGGCTGGTGGTCTCGGGCGTCGGCGGCCTCGGTCACCTGGCCGTGCAATACGGCAAGGCGATGGGGCTGCATGTGGCGGCGGTCGATATCGGGGATGAAAAGCTGGCACTCGCCCGCCGGCTGGGCGCCGATGTGGCGCTGGATGCCCGCGACCCCGAGGTCGTGCAGAAGATGATCACCGAGACCGAGGGCGGCGCCCATGGCGTGCTGGTCACCGCGGTTTCCGAGAAGGCCTTCGCCCAGGCCGCCGACATGCTCCGCCGCCGCGGCATCATGGCGCTTTGCGGCCTGCCGCCCGGCACCTTCCCGATCTCGATCTTCAACATGGTGCTCAACCGTCGCACCATCCGCGGCTCGATCGTCGGCACCCGTGCCGATCTGGCCGAATGCCTCACCTTCGCCGGCGAGGGCAAGGTGGCGGCGACCTATTCGACCGCGCGGCTGGAAGACGTCAACGACGTCTTCGATCGCATGCGGGCCGGCAAAATCGAAGGCCGGGTCGTGCTTAAGATCTGAGACCTGCTCACCCTTCCGGACCGGTGCCCGCAAGGGTGCCGGTCTTGAGGAAGGCCGGCAGGACATCCATCGGGTCCGGGGCCAGATGGACGATCCGGCGGCGCAGGATCGTGTCATGTGCCGCCACCTCGACCCCCATGCCCCGCATCGCCTCCAGCACCCGCTGTTCGTGGGACCCATGGAACGCCGCCGGGACCGAGAGCCGGGCAAGGATCAGCGTATCCGAGGTGACCGTCTGATCGTCGGACTGGCCGAAGGCGCCCCCCAGCAGCGGAATGCGGTCCAGCCCGCTCTGGCCGCTGCCGGTGTGCTGCTGCGTGGTGTTGGCGATGGTCCCCAGCACCACCGGCCGGCCATAGGGGAAATAGCCGGCGATCTGATAGGTGTTCTTCGACACGTTGACCACCTGGGCCAGCACCGACGGCTCGAAACGGGCGATCGAGCTGAATTCGAACTGCAGCTGCAGGCTTGCATAATCGGGCGTGGCCCGGTCCGGCTCGATATGAAGGGTGATACCGGTCTCGGCGGTGTATTGTTCGGCATCGCCGGTGGCATTGAAGAGGATGGTCAGATTGCCGCCCTCGTGTATCTCGGAGGTGTTGCCGATCGAGGTCACCACCGAGGGCGCTGCGTCGACATAGACCCGGCTGTTGCTCGCCTGCGGGGTCACGCGCACCGCATACTGGATCTCGGGGATCGAGATCGTGACCTCGTTCAGGATGCTCATCTGCCAGTCCTGGCCGGGGCTCTTCTCCCAGCTCTGGTTGCGCTCCGCGCCCAGCTGGACGGTCAGATCGTTGAAGAAGTCCGTGCCGCGTACCGTCGATTCCGAGGACTGGCGGCGCACGAAATAGAGATTGGCGACGATGTTGAGGTCGCGGCATGCCGCTTCGTCGGAGCCGCCTTCGCAGACCAGATCTTCGTCCACTCCCGTGCTGCCGGTCGGGTAGGGCAGGGCGGTGACCGGGGTGGTCTCCGTCGCATCTTCGGTCATATAGACCGCGCGCACGAAGCGGCTGGCCGGATCGTCGTCCTGGCGTTTTGCCGCCTGCATGGCGTCGAACATGGCGAGGGCCACGGCCTCGTTACCGCCGCGGAGTGCTGCGATGGCGGCCAGGGCCCAATAGAGGCTGCGATCCTCGATCAGGGCCGCGTTCAGGAAGGCGACCTGCGCCTCGCCCGGATTGCCGAGCACACTTTCCGCAAGCCCGAGCCCGGCATAGGAGGGCGCATGATCGCGCGCGAAACGTGCAGCCGCCGCGAAGGCGGCGCGGGCGAAGACCATACGGTTGTTGAGGGGAGCATTCTGGTCGAGCAGGTCCAGCCCGTAGCGGAAATGCTTCCGCCAGTCATGTCCCAGTTCGTGGATCGGCGTCATGGGCTCGGCGATGCGCGGCGGGCCGCCGAAACAGGCCGACAGCAGGCCACAAAGGCAAAGCGATGCCGTCGCCCGGATCGCCCGGCCGGGACGGGGCATCCGGGCCGGGCCCGGCCGGGGCGACGGCATCAGGCTCATTTGCAGGCCTTCTGCCAGGACGTGGCCTTGTCCGACAGCGCATCATAGACGTTGAAGACGGAGGCGATCCGATCCACGACCTTCGACTGAAGGTCCTGCATCTTCTTCTCTTTCATGTCCGAGAGGTCGGCCAGATAGCCGAAAGGCGCCGGGACGGTCTGCGTGCCAAGGCTGACCTCCTTGGTGTCACCCTTGTATTTGAACTTCGCCTTGGCACCGACCTTGAGCTTGTCGGCACTGGCCGATTCGACCTTGACGCAGAGCGTGGTCTCCACATGGCCGCTCAGGTGAAAATAGGGCGCGCAGGTGTAATCGTCCTTGCGCGTGTCCGAGATGACGTACTGGTAAAGGTTGAGCGGGCTCCAGTTGTCATCGCTCCATTTGAAATAGCTGTTATACGACAGATCGATACCCTGGATCTGGCCGAGGAGGACGGGCTGGTCCTTGCCGTCCACCTTCATTGCCTTGTCGGGGTAGACCGGGAACATCCGCAGATCGACCTTCAGCTGGAAGGTCCGGCTGTAGCCCGCAAACTTCTTCTTCTCCTTGGCGTGCAGATAGAACAGCGGATACCCGTTCTCACGGATGTCGTTCAGCTTCTGCCGCTTGTCCTGAAGATCGGCCAGGATGTGGATGGCCTTGCAGGCATCGAACTTGGCGGTCTTGTAGGCGGATGCGGTGCCGGAATCCGCCTGGGCCAGATAGGCGGCGAGGGCGGTCTGTTCGGTGGACTGGCTGCAGCGCAGGCTCAGAATGTCGAGTTTCGTCTTGTCGTCATCCGCCGCCGCCTGGGCGAGCGCTTCGGCATTGCTCATCGTGTTGGTCACGACCGGCGGCATCTTCGTCTGGATCTGGCCTTCCTTGAAGACTGCGGTATAGCCGGCGAGATTGTAGCCCTGGCCGACCAGTTTCGACGTCTCGGTGACCTTCTTGTTCAGGGCATCGAAGGCCGAGAAGACACCCTCGGCGTAATCCTTCGACGTCGCCGCGGCATAATCGCTCTGGGTGCCCGGCGGGACGCTCTGTGCGATCTGGCGCATTTCGGCGATCCGGTCGGCCACATCGCCCGACAGGCTGACGCAATCCTGCGCGGCCGCGGCCGACACGTTGAAGATCAGGGCCATGGCCGCGACGCCGCAGGCCAGGTTCCGCATCTGCTTTTCCATCATCTCCTGCCTCACCAGAGGGCGATCATCACCCGTCTAGAGAGACACGCGGCGGCCTGTGGCGATATACCATCAACATGGTATCCGGCACGGTTTCCCGGCGAAAATCAGAGCAGTCAGGGGGAATATCAACAGTCGTTAAGGCAGCATGGTAAATACAGAGACAGTTCCGTGTGGTTCTGTCGCGTGTTCAGGACGGTTCTGCCTCCCAACTGTTGCGCGCGTCTTTGCATGTTGTGAAGGCCGAAACCCTGCCCGGGGGTGTCTCCGGCGCGGCCGTCATTGGCGACGATGACGATCCCGCCCGCTGTGCCGGTGGGGTCCGGGCCGCCCCTGATCTCGATCTGCCTGGCCGGGCCGTGTTTCAGCGCATTGGTGACGGCTTCCTGAAGGATGCGCAGGATCGAGAGCGCATTGCCGGGTGTCACGCCGCGGATGTCGGGCAGCGCCTCCATCGACCAGACCAGGCGCACGCCCAGCCGCCGCAATCGCGGGGTCAGGCGTTCGCGAAATCCCGCCAGCGCCAGCGGCAGATCGGTATCGCCGAGGTCGAGCGAATGGATGACCAGCCTGAGATCGTCGAGCGCCTCGCGCGCGGTCCGCTCGATGTCGTCGCGCCGCTGTCCGGTCTCGGAGAGGGCGATGATCGACACCAGATGGCCGCTCAGCCCGTCATGCAGATCCTGCATCAGCCGGCGGCGTTCCTGTTCGCGGACCGCCTGGCCGACCAGATGTTTTTCCGTCTCGTGCAGGATCGACAGCTCGGCTTCGCGCTCCGCCAGGCGGGCGCGCAGATCGTCATTGGCCCGGTCGAGCCGGTTGAGACTGGTGGCGAGCCGCGACATCAGCAGGATGAGGAAGGCGAGATATGTCAGCAGCCGCACGAAGGTCGACAGCAGGAACGCGCCCGGGATCAGGCCGAAGGCCACGGCGACGTCGTGAAGGCCGAACCAGGCGGTCAACAGCGCGGATACGCCGAGCAGCCCCCCTGTCCACAACCGCCGTGTGATGAAGGCATGCAGAAGCACCAGGCCGGCCACGGCATGGCCGGCAATGCCGATGCCCGCCCCCAGAAGCTGCGTGGGAGCGATCGGCGCATCGGCGAGGATCCGGACCGTCAGCAGCAGGGCGGGGACGATGATGATGGCCGGCACCAGCCAGCGCGGTCTGGGGCGTCCGGTGATCGCCAGGGCAAGGCCGATCATCATCAGCCCGAAAGCCGGCAGCATCAGCACGATATGAGACGTCGCGAACGGGATGAGACGCGGGAAGGGCCAGAGCTCGATCCCGGCCATCGTCAGGCTGCTGACGCTGAGCGCCATCAGCCAACGGAAGACCGGATCGGAGGGCCGCCCGGCCCAGATCGCGAACAGCCCTGCCGCGATGAACAGATGCAGCGCCAGCGAAATGCTGCGCAGCTCGGTATTGATGAGCGGCCTGAGCCACGGAGGATCGATCATCCCCTCGGCATCGCCGATATAGATCCGGGAAAGATGGGCCGGGATCAGCCCGTCGGTACGGGTCAGCGTCAGCACCAGATGGTTGGTGCCGGTGACCAGAAGATCGGGCGGGATCTGCCGCAGCTCGAAATAGCCGCGCGACAGATCGGCCCATGATGCCGCCCGCTGGCGATACAGAACCCGACCGTTCAACTGCACCGCCAGCTTCTGCCGGATCGACGGGATGAACAGGCTCTGTTGCCGGCCGGGAATCGCATCGATGACGACATCGATCAGATAGACCGCTTGCGTCCGCTCGGGCAGGTTGCGTTGCCAGCTGTGCGGCAGCCTGACCGGATGAGCCGGGCCGCCGTTCAACGACAGCTGTGCCCGATCCAGCACCAGCGCGGTCTTGGGGGAAGGCAGGCCGACCAGAAAGGGAAGCCCGGCAAGAGCGATCATGGCCGCCAGCAGCACGGCGACCGCGACGCCATGCCGGCGATCTGCCGGGCCTGCCGCGGTCACAGGCGGATCAGCCCAAGGCGGGTCGCCTCGTAGACGGCCTCCGAGCGGTTGGACGCCTGAAGCTTGCGATAGATGTTCCGGACATGCACCGGCACGGTCTGGTGCGAGATGCCCAGCCGCTCGGCCAGTTCGGCATAGGTGAAGCCCTTGGCGATCCCCCAGAGGATGTCCATCTCCCGCGGCGTCAGGGTCGGGGCCGGGACGGTCGCCGCCTCCTGCGCGCCGGGGCGCGCAGTATCCGACAGGCGGCGCACCAGAACCCGGGCGATGCTGGACGAGATGGGGGATCTGCCGAGCATCACATCCAGCACGGCCTCGCAGAGATCGTGCGACTCCATGTCCTTGAGCAGATAGCCGGTCGCCCCGGCCTCGATCGCCGCCAGCACGGTGGTCTCGTCGGCCAGTGCCGAGATGACCATCGCCTGGGCGTCGCGCTGCTGGCGGGACAGCAGGCGGATCGCCTCGATGCCGTTGCCGTCGGGCAGCTTGAGGTCGGTGATCAGCAGGTTGATCGCCTCGGCCTCGATCACGGCGCAGGTCTCGGCTAGCGTGGCGCAGGCCCGGACCAGCTCCGCCATCGGCCAGCCCCGGATGATCTGGGCCAGCCGTTCGCGAACCGGGGCATCGTCTTCGGTCAGCACGATGCGTATGCGGCGCGTCTCGCGTTCTTCCGTCATTCACTTCCCGATCACAGCGATGCGCCGATCAAATGGTACGACCAGTCTATGCCGGTGGGGCGGCGCTGGCTCTACCTGAAACATGGTAAACGCCGGGGCGGGGCCCGAACCGGCAGGCAGACCCGTCACCGCCGGACCGTCACGATTGTGGCCTTCCGCACCCGGGTCCGCGCGAAAGCGTCGCGGGGCATGGTTGCAGGCTTGCGCTTGAGGTGCACTTGCGACTTATTTGCGGTTCGAGATGCCGGCCCTCCTGCCGGCACCTGCCTTCGCCGCGAGACCCATGTCCGACGACGACCTCACCCGGATCGATCTCAACCTTCTGGTCGTGTTCTCGGCGCTGATCGAGACTGGCAGCGTGACCCGTGCCGCCGAACGGCTGCGATCCAGCCAGCCGGCGGTCAGCCGCTCGCTCGCGCGGCTGCGCGAGCTGTTCGACGATCCGCTGCTGATCAAATCCGGCAAGGAGATGGTGCCCACGCCCCGGGCACTGGCGCTGAAGGGGCCGGTCGCGGCGGCGCTGGGCGACATCCGGCGGCTGTTCAAGCCGGCCGGCTTCGACCCCGCCATCGATCGGCGACGCTTCCGGGTGTCGTCGACCGATTACGGCGTGCTGTCGGTGCTGGCACCCGTGATGGGCGAGCTTGCCACCACCTCCAATATCGAGATCGCCGTCGATCCGTTGAGCGACGACGATCATCAGAAGCTGGCTTCGGGCGCGCTCGACATGGTGATCATCGGCCGCACGCCCGAGCGGCCCGAGCTGTATCGGCGCCGGCTGTTCACCGAACGCCGCGCCTGTCTGGTGCGCGAGCATCACCCGATCACCCGCGACCCCGATGTCATGGCCGGCCGGCCGCCCACCATCGATGCCTGCCTTGCCTGGCCGCATGTGGTAATCACGGTGCTGGGCGATCTGACCGGCAGCCATGTCGCCCGCCAGCTGCGCCGCCTGGACAAGCGGCGCCAGGTGGCGGTGCAGATGCCGTATTTCTCGGTGGCGCCGCTTCTGATCGAACAGTCGGATGCGCTGCTGATCCTGCCGGAGCGCGCCGCGAAGCGCTTCGCCGAAGCCCGCGGGCTGGTGATGTTCGAGGCGCCCGACGTGTTCGGCACCTTCGACTACTGGCTGGTCTGGCATGAACGCGCCCGCAGGGATCCGGCGCTCCATTGGCTCATTGAGCGCATAACGGCGACCGTCGGTGATCCGGCATGCGCATAACCGATATCCGAACCGCGTATTTCCCTTTCCGTTATGCAAGTGCGAATTACTCGCAAAGTTTGAGTAAACCCTTGCACGGGAGCGGGATGATGACGGATCGCCGCGGACGGCGCGCGCGCTGGCGCGCCACCACCACGACGGCCGGGGCGGCCATGGCGGGCATGATGATGTCGATGGCGGCCGAAGCGCAGGAGCGGAGGGCGGTGGAGCTGGACCAGATGGTGGTCTCCGCCACCCGCACCGAAGAAGAGGCGCGCACCGCGCCGGCCTCTGTGACCGTGGTCGACGGCGAGGATCTGAAGGCCTATCCGGTCTCGGACCTGACCGAGGCGATCCGCGACATTCCCGGTATCAGCCTGACCGCCGGCAGCCAGGGCCGCCGGCAGATCAGTATTCGCGGTATGGACCCGTCCTTCACCCTGATCCTGGTCGACGGTAAGCGGGTCAATTCGACCGAATCCGTTTTCCGCCACAATGATTTCGACATCGGCGCCATCCCGGTCGCCGCCATCGACCGGATCGAGGTGGTCCGGGGCGGCATGTCGGCCCTCTACGGCTCCGAAGCCATGGGCGGCGTGGTGAACATCATCACGAAGCCGGCCGCGCGGCACTGGACCGGCAGCGTCGATCTGGGCTTCGACATGCCGACCGAGGGCGATCGCGGCACCGAGGCCCGGACCAGCTTCTTCCTGTCGGGGCCGCTGGTCGAAGAGAAGCTCGCCGTCACCGTCACCGGCACCTTCGATCGCCGCGAGGTCTGGAACGGGCTGGATGGTGGTGCCGTGACCGACGGCAGCGGCAACCCGGTCACCCGTCCGAACGGCACGGTCGTGAACCGGCCCGATCTCGCCACGCTCGAAGGTCGCGAGGATTATCAGGGCCGGGTCAAGTTCACCCTGACCCCCGACGACGACCAGACGATCGAGGCCGAATACGGCCAGTCGCGCCAGACCCGCTTCGGCGAGTACTATATCAGCGGCTGGGGCGATGCCGATGCGGTGGTGACGCGCCGCGACATGGGGCTGTCGCACGAAGGCGACTGGGATTGGGGCACCACCTTCATCCGCGCCTATGCCGAAACCTCCGAGACCGCGGAAGACAGCATCCGCCAGGAGAACCGGGTCGTCGAGGGCAATGTCTCGCTGCCCTTCGACCGCCACACCCTGGTGATGGGGGCCGAGGCGCGGTGGATCGAGCTCAAATCGCCGGACGAGTTCGACAGCGGCCGCGCCGAAACCGATGCCCAGGCGCTCTATCTTCAGGACGAGGTTCGTCTGACCGACGAGATCAAGCTGCTCGCCGGCGGCCGTCTGGACGAGGATAAGTATTTCGGCACCCATTTCACGCCCCGTGGCTATGCCGTCTGGACGCCCACGCCCGAGATCACGATCAAGGGCGGCGTCTCCACCGGTTTCAAGGCGCCGACCCTGCGCCAGCTGACCGAGGATTCGCGCACCTCGTCCTGCCGCGGCAGCTGCTACATCAAGGGCAATCCGGATCTGAAGCCCGAGGAGAGCGTGAACTACGAACTCTCCGCCGGCTATGACACCGGTTCCTGGGGGGCGACCGTCACCCTGTTTCAGAACGATATCGAGAACCTGATCGAGACGCCGCGCGGCAATGGCGTGACCCCGGTCGGTCAGGAGAACGGCCGCAATGTCTTCGTGCCCGTGAACATCAACGAGGCACGCATCCGCGGCGTCGAAGCCAATGCCTACACCATGCTCCGGGATTTCGGCCGGCTGTCGGCGAACTGGACCTGGCTCGATCCGCGCAACGAAGTGACCGGTGCCGTGCTCGACAACCGGCCCAAGCACACGATCAACGGCAAGCTCGACTGGTTCGTGTCGGACGAGGTGACCGCCTATACCCGTGCCACCTATACCGGCCGCCAGCGGTCGGGAACCCTGACCCTCGACCCCTATACCGTCGTCGACCTCGGCGCCGACTGGATGATCAACGAGACCTTCTCGGTGCGCGGCGGCGTGCTGAACGTGGCCGACAGCCGCACCGACGACCCGGACGATGCCTATGCCTTCGTCGAACGCGGCCGGACCGTGTTCGTCGGCGCCTCGGCGCGCTTCTGATCACCCCTCATCCACGGCGCCGGCCCCCGGACGCGGGGGCAGGCGCCGCGGCAAGGAGCAAAGCCCATGACCACGATCTTCGAGGCCTCGGTCACGACGCCGCTGGCGCGGCGTTACATGACCCAGCTCGCCAGACACTGGAGCCACCGCTTCGCCGTCGAATCTGATGCCGTGTCGGCCCGGATCCCGTTCTCGGGGACCAGCTGCTGCATCATGCAGGCGTCGGAAGACCGGCTCGGGATCGTGGTCGAGGCGGAGGATGCCGAGACGGCCGGGCAGCTGACCGGGGTGGTGGCCGATCATCTGAACCGCTTCGCCTTCAAGGACCCGCTCACCATCACCTGGAGCCGCCGGCCATGATCATTCTGCGCAAGCTCAAGGCCGCGGCCGCCGCGGTCGCCCTTGTCGTGGCGACCGCCGGGATGGCGGTCGCCGATCCGATCACCGTCACCGACGTCGCCGGCCGCGAGGTGACCATTCCGGCGCCCGCAAAGCGGCTGCTGCTGGGCGAGGGGCGTGATCTGGTGACCCTGTCGGTGGTGCATCCCGATCCGGTGTCGGTGCTGGCCGGCTGGCTGGGGGATCTGCGCCTGCTCGACACCGACATCTATGACAGGTTCAAGGCCGCCTATCCGGCCATCGAACGGGTGCCGCTGGTCGGCAGCACCAATGAGGAGAGCTTCTCGATCGAGAAGGCGCTGTCGGTGGCCCCCGATCTGGCGGTGCTGGGCTTTGGCGGCCACGGACCCTCGCCGCGGTCGAAGGAGGTCATCGACCGGCTGACCGAGGCGGGCATCCCGATCGTGTTCATCGACTTCCGCGGCAAGCCGCTGGAGAACACCATCCCGAGCCTGGAAATCCTGGGCAAGGTTCTGGGCCAGGAAGAGCGGGTCGCGCGTTATGTCAGCTTCTATCGCGCGCGGCTGGAGCTGGTGAAGAGCCGGGTCGCCGCCTCGACCGCTCCCCGGCCGAAGGTGCTGGTGGACATGCGCCCGACCATGGATGGCGGCTGCTGCGGTTCGCCGGGCAAGGGCAATCTGGGGGAGTTCGTCGATCTTGCCGGTGGCCACAATATCGGTGCCGACGTGTTGCCCGGGCCGCTCGGGCCCCTCGATGCCGAATATGTCCTGACGCAGGATCCGGCGGTCTACATCGCGACCGGCACGGCCGGTGGTGCCGAGACCGGCGGTATCCAGATGGGGGCGGGGATCGACCCGGCCGTTACCCGCGAAAGCCTCGACCGTCTGGCGCACCGTCCGGTGGTCGGCGATCTGTCGGCCGTCCGCGATGGCCGGGTCTATGCGCTCTGGCACAGCTTCTACAATTCCCCGCTCAACATCGTGGCGGTAGAGGCGATCGCGAAATGGGTCCGGCCGGATCTCTTCGCCGATCTCGACCCGGATGCCGTGCTGGCGGATATCAACACCGGCTTCCTGCCGGTTTCCCTCGACGGTTCCTATGCGGTGGCCCTGAAGCCCGAATGACCACAACGCCTCTTGAAGCTCTCGCCGGCCATCGCCGGCAGATGGCGCGCCGGGTGTCGACCGTGTCGGCACTCGGCTTTCTGCTGTGTCTGGCCGTGATCGCCGATATCGCGACCGGCGCCTCGGGTATGGGGCCGGGCACCGTGATCCGCGGGCTGATCGACCCGGAAACGCTGAGCCGCGTCCAGTCGGTGATCCTGTTCCAGGTTCGTCTGCCCCAGGCGCTGATGGCGGTGCTGGTCGGGGCGGCACTCGCGCTGGCCGGGGCCGAGATGCAGACCATCCTCTCCAATCCGCTGGCCAGCCCCTTCACGCTTGGGGTGTCGTCGGCGGCGGCCTTCGGCGCCTCGATCGCCATCGTGCTCGGCATCAGCCTGCCGGGCATCCCCGCCAACTGGATCATTTCCGCCAACGCCTTCATCTTCGCCTTCCTGTCGGTGCTGACGCTTCAGGCGCTGGCCCGGCTGCGGGGCGCGGGGATCGAGACCCTGGTGCTGTTCGGCATCGCCCTGGTCTTTGCCTTCAATGCGTTGACCGCGATGATCCAGTTCGTGGCCTCCCAGGAAGCCCTGCAGCAGCTGGTGTTCTGGAGCATGGGCTCATTGTCGCGCACCGACTGGAACAAGGTCGGCATCCTGGCCCTGGTGGTGGCGGTGGTCCTGCCCTGGGCACTGGCGCAGGCGCCCGCCCTGACGGCGCTGCGCCTGGGGGAGGAACGGGCGCTCAGTTTCGGGCTCAACGTGGCGCGGCTGCGGTTCGTGGCGCTGCTTCGGGTCAGCCTGCTGGCCGCCACGGCCGTCGCCTTCGTCGGCACGATCGGCTTCGTGGGGCTGGTCGGCCCCCATCTCGCGCGGCTGCTGCTGGGAGAGGATCACCGTTTCCTGCTGCCGGCCAGCGCCTTCGCCGGCGCGCTGGTGATGTCGCTGGCGAGCCTGGCCGGCAAGCTGCTGATGCCGGGGGTGACGATCCCGGTCGGCATCGTGACCGCGCTGATCGGAGTGCCCGCCTTCCTGGCGCTGATCATCGGACGCAAGGAGCGGAGCTGATGCAGGATACCGGCGTCTTCGACGGTGCGGACGACATCCTGGCGCTCGACGGCATATCCGCCGGCTATCGCCGCAGGCCCGTGGTGCATGATGTCCGCCTCGGCCCCCTGCCGCCCGCCAGCATCACGGCGCTGGTCGGGCCTAACGGGGCCGGCAAGTCCACCCTGCTCAAAGGGCTGGCGGGCGCCATGCCGGTTCGCGGCCGGGCGATGTTGGGCAGCCGCGACCTGATCGCGATGACGCCGAGAGACCGCGCGCGGCTGGTCGCCCACATGCCCCAGGCCCTGCCCGACCGGGTGGCGCTGACGGTGCTGGATGCGGTGATCGGCGCCCTGCGCGCCGGCCCTGCCGGCGATCCGCCGCCGGGCACGCCCAAGGGTGATGCCGAACGCGCCGTGGCGGTTCTGGACCGGTTGGGCATCACCGCGCTGGCGCTGCAGCCGCTCGACACGCTTTCCGGTGGGCAGCGGCAGATGGCGGCGCTTGCCCAGGCGCTGGTCCGCGATCCGCGGGTGCTGCTGCTGGACGAGCCGACCAGCGCGCTCGACCTGCGCCACCAGTACCGGGTGATGGCCACCGTCAGAGATCTGGCACGCGAGCGGGCCTTGCAGGTGATCGTGGTCCTGCACGACCTGGACCTCGCCTGCCGCTGGGCCCATCGCATCGCCGTGCTCGGCCAGGGCCGCCTTCATGCCTTCGGCACCCCTGCCGAGGCCGTCACCCCCCGGATCCTGCACGACGTCTGGGGCGTCGCCGCCAGGGTGGACGCCCGGGATGACGGCCGGGTGAGGGTGGAGGTGGAGGGATTGGCCTGAGGACGCTGCCCGACTCCCCGGCTTGCGGCCAGAAAAGCGGACATCCTGCCGGGTGAAAAGCGTTGAGCGGCGGGGGCCGAGCAGACGGGGGTATCAGACAGGATTGCCGAGGTTCAGCAGGAACTGCCTGACCTCCACCTCCCGCCCCCGTGCCGGAAACGCTGCCCGGGCCCGGCCGGTTTCGGTGAAGCCGAGGCGGGTGAGGACGGCGGCGGAGCGGGTGTTGGACACCATCACATCGGCCTCGATCCGGGCGATCTCCGGGTGGTCGCGGGCGAGGAGCAGAACCCGGCGGACGGCTTCGGTCATCAGGCCGCGCCCCCACCAGGCCCGCCCCAGTACATAGCCGAGGGCGGCGCCGCCCTTGCCATCGAGGCGCAGCGTGACCATGCCGATAAGGCTGCCCGTCTCGGGATCGGGGCCATCGATGACGGCGACGGCGATCTCCCGGCCGGCCGCGCTCTCACGGGCGAGATCTGCCAGATGCGCCGCCGCACCGCCCGGCGGATAGGGATGCGGGATGGCGGCGGTGGGCAGGGCCACTTCCGGATCCGAGACCACGGCTTCGAGCGCTGCGGCATCGCTCGGCCGTGGTTGGCGGAGGGAGAGAGGGGGCGGTGTCATGATCAGGGCTTCCATCCATTTTCCACGATCATGGCGCCGCCCGGCCGCGGCGTGAAACGAGCAATGCTCACCCGCCACCCCGACCTGATCTCGCGTCAGCGGTGGGAGAAATCCACCGGTGCGGCGGCCAGGGCCTTGCAGTGGAAGATCGTCGATCCCTCGCCCGCCTTCCAGTCATTGGTCAGGATGTACATGTCGTTGGTGCCGGGCCGGATCACCATGCTGGTCGAGCGGAGATTATGGCCGGCCTCGCGGCCGGGCAGAAGGATCTGGGCGATCGGCATACCGTTCGGATTGAACACCAGCACCCGCCCCTGGCCATACATGGCGACATAGACATTGCCGTCGGCATCGGTGCGCAGCGAATCCGGGGCCGGCCCGGTGAAATGATAGGGCACCGTGGTCCCGAAGGGCGCGATGGTGGTGGCATCGCTGAGCGACACCCGATGCAGCAGCCCCTTGCTGAACTCCGTCACCCACAGCGTCTTGCCGTCGGGCGACAGGCCGACGCCATTGGCGACCGAGAGATCGGGCAGCACGGCCACCGGCTCGCCGCCCTCGGGTCCCACATAATAGACCCCGCCGGTGGGATCGGTGGAGGTGCCCTTGAAGTCGGTGAAATAGAAGCCGCCCCTGTCGTCGAAGACCAGATCGTCGGGCAGGAAACCCGCCGTGTCGGGGACGATGGCGGTCAGCCCGGTGCCGTCGGGGGCCATGGCCACCACCGAGCCCGCGTCCTTGAAGTCACCGAGCCCGGCGATGAAGATCCGCCCGTCCCTGTGGATGGCCAGTCCCGCCGGTGCCAGCGCATTCTCGCCCAGGATCGTCTCGAGCCTCTTGTCGGGGGTCAGGCGGAAGACCTTGCCGCCGAAGACCTCGGTGAAGATCAGGTTGCCGGCCCGGTCGAAGACCGGTCCCTCCAGCTGCAGCCCATCGTCGGATACCTTGAACCAGGGCGTGGCGGTGATGGTCTGCAATCCCTGCTCCGCCGGCGGGATCGGGGCGGGGCCGCGCATCTCCGCCGTGTATTCAAGGGCAGGTGCCCCGGCTGCGTGAAGTGCCGCGGGCATGGCGACCCAGGCGCAGCCGGCCAGCGCCAGCGCGATCAATCGTCTCTGCATGGTTTCCTCCGTAGCGTTTCTTGATCGTGCGGTGCCGGCGGTTCATGACCTGGATGGGGAGGCACCGGTCTTTCATGAATTGTCCACCGACTGGCGGATTGATGAAGGGACGATCTGTGGGAATCTCACGATGACTGTACCAGCTTGCGCAATGGGACAATCATCCGGACGCGTCAGGGGGGTGGCAGGACGGCACCCGCCGGCCGGGCCGGGGGGCTCGCCTTCCCGATTCGTCCGGCGCTATGATCGGCGGCAACCATATTGAGATTCTCGGGAGAGAGATTTTGCGCGACGGCAGCGTGACGGTGCAGGCGAGCCTCAGCCTTGCAGACGCCCGGCGGATCGCGATCGCAGCCCAGGGGCTGGGCGGCGGCCGGCCGTCGGGCGGTATCGGCATCCGTCGGCTGGCAGGGCAGGTCGAACGGCTGGGGCTGGTGCAGATCGACAGCGTGAACGTGCTGGCCCGCGCGCATTACCTGCCGCTCCATGCCCGGCTCGGCGCCTATGATCCGGGGCTGCTGGATGCGGCGGCGACCGATGCCCGCCATCTGTTCGAGTATTGGGGACACGAGGCCTCGCTCATCCCCGTGGCGATGCAGCCGCTGTTCCGCTGGCGCATGGCCCGGGCCGCCCAGGGCATCGGCATCTGGCGCGGCGTCGCGACATTCGGCCGCGAGCGGCAGGATTTCATCCGCGCGGTGCGCGACCGCATCGCCGCCGAAGGGCCGATGACGGCCGGCGCTTTCGACCAGGGCCGCCGTGGCGCCGGCGGCTGGTGGGGATGGGGGGAGGCGAAGCAGGCGCTGGAATGGCTGTTCTGGGCGGGGGAAATCACCACCCGTCGCCGTCAAGGGGGCTTCGAACGGCTCTATGACCTGACGGAACGGGTGCTGCCGGCCGAGGTGATGGAGGTCGCAACGCCGGATGTCGCCGATGCCCATCGCGCGCTCGCCGACATCGCCGCCAGGGCGCTGGGTATCGCGACCGTCTCGGACATCGCCGACTATTTCCGCCTCGCGACCGCCGAAACCCGGCCCGCCATCGCCGATCTGGTCGAGGCCGGCCGGCTGCTGCCGGTCGAGGTGGAAGGCTGGCGCCAGCCCGCCTTCCTGCATGTCGAGGCGCCGGCGCCCAAAGGCTGCCGCAGCGATGCGCTGCTCGCCCCCTTCGACCCGCTGGTCTGGGAACGCGACCGCGCGGAACGGCTGTTCGGCTTCCGCTACCGGATCGAGATCTATGTCCCCGCCGAAAAGCGGGTCCATGGCTATTACGTGCTACCTTTCCTGATGGGCGAGCATCTGGCCGCCCGTGTCGACCTCAAGGCGGATCGCAAGGCGGGGGCCCTGCTGGTCAGGGGCGCGCATGTGGAACCGGGGCACCCGCGGGGCAAGGTCGCGGCCCGGCTGGCGCCCCGGCTTCAGGTGATGGCCGGGTGGCTGGGGCTCGACCGGGTCGAGGTCGAGCCCCGCGGCGATCTGGCCCCGGCGCTTTCCGGGGCGCTCTTGGCCACGGCTGGTGATCAGGCTTATTCCGCCGTCAGCACGCGCGGCTGACCGGCGGCCGGCACCGCGACGCCCGATGCCTCCTTCAGCCCGACGCCGGTCAACTGGCGGCGAAGGGCTTCCGCCGCCAGCCAGGCGATCTTGGCGGCGGCGGTCGCCGGATCGAGCCCGCCCGGACGGATGTTGGAGATGCAGTTGCGGGCACTGTCGAGCGTGCCCGGCCGGGGATCGAAGGTGAGATAGCAGCCCAGGCCGTCCGCGGCGCTGAGGCCCGGCCGCTCGCCGATCAGCACGATCGCGAGCCGGGCGCCCAGGATTGCGCCGACCGGATCGCCCAGGGCGACCCGCGCCTGGGTCGCCACCACACCGGCCATCACCCCGATGCGGGCGGCGGCCAGCCTCGGCAAAAGCGCGTCGATCAGCGCCAGGCCGTTCAGCATCACCGCGGCGGCCGACAGCCCGTCCCCCAGCATCAGCACCACCTCCGCCCCCGGTGCCGGCGGCGGCAGGGCGCCCAGGGCGGCCGCCCCCTCGGCCGACAGCCGCCGGCCCAGATCCGGGCGACGCAGATATTCTGCACGGTCACGTGCCATACTGGAAACGTGACAAGAATTCAGGCCTCGCCCGTGAAGCGCATCGACCAGCGCTCCGGCATCGATGCCCGACCAGACGGCATCCCGGGCGCGGGCATGGTCCAGGCCGAAGCGCAGATGGGCGGCGGTGGGCAGGCCCGATCCGGCGCGGCCAAGGCCGATGCGTGCCTCGGTGAAGCGGCGCAGGCGCGTGATCTCGTCCGGCGCCGGCAGGACCACCTGATCCGCACGGATCGTGGCGGGCAGTTTGGTGTCTCGGGTCATGCGCCCCCCCGGATCAGGCCCAGGGCCGGGCGCAGGGCTGCGGCGGCATTGGCGTCGGCCAGCCGGCCGGCCCGGTCGATCAGCCCGACTTTCACAAGCCAGGCCTCGAATTCCGGCGCATGGCGCCGGCCGGTCAATTCCCGGATATAGAGCGCGTCGTGATAGGACAGGCTCTGATAATTCAGCATCACGTCGTCGGCCCCCGGCACCGTGATCACGAAGGTGACGCCCGCCTGCACCAGCAGGGTGAGCAGGGCATCCATATCGTCCTGATCCGCATCGGCATGGTTGGTGTAGCAGACATCCACCCCCATCGGCAGGCCGAGCAGCTTGCCGCAGAAATGATCTTCCAGCCCGGCCCGGGTGATCTGCTTGCCGTCATAGAGGTATTCGGGGCCGATGAAGCCCACGACCGTGTTGACCAGCAGCGGCCTGAACCGGCGGGCGACCGCATAGGCGCGCGCCTCCATGGTCTGTTGATCGACCCCGTGATGGGCGTCGGCCGACAGCGCCGAGCCCTGGCCGGTTTCGAAATACATCACATCGGTGCCGGCGGTGCCGCGTCCCAGAGCAAGCGCCGCCTCGTGCGCTTCGGCCAGAAGGGCGAGATCGACGCCGAAGCCGCGATTGGCGGCTTCGGACCCGGCGATCGACTGAAAGACCAGATCGACCGGCGCACCGCGGCCGATCGCCTCGATCGCGGTGGTGACATGGCCCAGGCAGCAATGCTGCATCGGCACCTCGAGCTTCAGGCGAACCTCCTCCATCAGGCTGCAGATCCGGATGTAGTCGTCCACGCCGTCGGTCGCGGGATTGACGCCGACCACGGCATCCCCGGCACCGGTGATCAGCCCGTCGAACAGCGCCGCGGCGATGCCGCGGTCGTCGTCGGTGGGATGATTCGGCTGCAGGCGGGTCGCCAGCCGGCCCGGCAGGCCGAGGGTGGTGCGGAAGGCGGTGGTGACGCGCGCCTTGGCGGCCACCGCGATCAGATCCTGCAGCCGCATGATCTTGGAAACGGCCGCGACCATTTCCGGGGTAAGCCCGGGGCGGAGCGCCGCCAGCGCCTCGGGCGTCGCCTCGGGCCCCAGCAGCCATTCGCGGAAGGCGCCGACCGTCAGGGAGCGGATGGGCGCGAAGGCGGCCGGGTCGTGATCGTCGATGATCGCCCGCGTGACCTCGCAGTCCTCGTAGGGCACGACCGCTTCGTCGAGGAAGGCGGAGAGCGGCAGGTCGGCCAGCAGCATCTGTGCGGCCATGCGCTCGACGGCCGTGTCGGCGGCAAGGCCCGCCAGCTGGTCGCCGGAACGCAGGGGCGTTGCTCGGGCGAGCAGGGTTTTCAGATCGTCGAAGGCCCAGCGGGTTCCGCCGAGATCGATCGTATGGCGTGCGCGCGATGAGGTGGCGGACATGGGGGTTCGGCATCCCTCCTGAGCGGGCGCGGGGGTAACCCAGTCTGCGACAAACCCGTTCCCGGCGCCAGCGGTCCGCCGACGTGATAGGCCCGCCGACGTGATATGCTCGTCTGCGGGAGACGGGGCGGCTTGCGATATCCGACGAGGAGACGATCATGTTCCCATCCCGCGCCGGTCTGCACCATCTGGCTTTGCTGGCCCCCATGGCGGTCGTGCTGTCGGCATCCGTGCCGACCCTGGCGTCGGATCCGACGCGGCCGGATCCGGGACCGCAGGCGGCCAGCATCCGCGGCATGAGCTGCGTGGGCGAGGAGCCGTTCTGGGGGCTGGAAATCGGCCGTACCGAGGCGCGGCTGTCGCGTCCGGGGGCGGCCGGCATCGACGAGATCATCCTGACCGGCCGGCTGGACACGCTGGATTTTCTGGAGCCGCCGGCCGCGGTCTTCCGCGGTGACGGGCGGGAAGGGCTGCTGGTCGCGACCATGCGCCGGGAAAGCTGCGCCTCGACCATGTCGGACCAGACCCCCGACAGGCCCTGGCGGGCCGTGGTCTCCTTCCCCGATGGCAGTGTCGCCGCCGGATGCTGCAGCCTTGCCGGCGCCGATGCCGCCCGGGTGGCGCCCCAGGTCGAGCCCGACGACTGGACCCGCCATCTGGCCGATCTGCTGCCCGCCATCCGGGCCTGTATCGCCGACGGCCGGGTACCGGTCGAGGCGGTGGTCTCGGCCTGGCCGATGAACCGGGGCATGGCCGGCATCCGGCTGCGTGCGCCCGACGGCTCGCGCCACGACTGCATCGCGGATGCGACCGGATCACGGGTGGAAACCCTGGTGCCGGTGCGGGAAAGCCCGGCCGATGCGCCCGCGGAAGGAAACCCCGTCTTCCTGCCGGCAGACCCCGAGGTCGCCGGCCCGCCGAACGTCGCCTGCGGCCGGATCGAAGAGGTTCTGGCGAGCGGCGGGGCGCTTGCCGGCTGGCTGCACCGGGATCCCTGTCCCGGCTGAGCGGTCAGAAAACGGGCCGCTCAGAAGTCGACGCAGGCCGGACCGGTTGCAAGGCCCACGGCCTGCTGGTCGAAGGCCCGGATATAGGCCGAGCGGACCCGGTCGAGCCGCGTGCGCAGGGCGGCCCGCGCCGCGGCATCGGCGGCCGGCGCCAGGATCAGGATGGTCCGCGAGGGTTCACGGATCGTGGCGCCGGTTTCGGTGTCCCGCCAGCCGCCTTCGGCCTGCTGAATGGTGAAGCCGTCGGGGAAGGTCGGGCTTACCACCTCGTCCACGAAACGGTCGAACTCGCGGGGGGTGATCTGCGGCGCGCCGCCGGGCCGGTCCAGGCCGAAGAACAGCGTGGCCTGGACCATCGCCGTATCGCCGGCCGGGCAGGCGGCGGCGGGTGCGGGCCCCTGCGGATGGCCGGCGCAGGCGGCCGTCAGCAGCAGCAGCGCTGCAACGGCTGGCAGACGGATGACCGATGCGGAACCCGCCATGGTAGGTGTCCTCCGAAGATGTCGGGTGCGGGGGTCAGGCCGCCTTGATCTCGGCGACATAGCCCTCGACCAGGTTGCGCAGCCGCTGGGCCTGGTCAGACAGCGATCCGGCGGCATTGCGGACATCGCTGGCGGCATGGCCGGTTTCGACCGCGCGTTCGGCGACACCGTGGATCGTGCGCAGTACCTCCCCCGTCCCCGACGAGGCCTGCTGGGTGTTGCGGGCGATTTCAGAGGTGGCGGCGACCTGCTGTTCCACCGCGGCGGCCACGGCCGAGGTCTGCTCCCCCACATCGCCGATGGTGGTGGAGATGGAGCGGATCGCGTCCACCGCCCGGTCGGTCGCCTTGACGATGGCGTCGATCTGGGTCTGGATCTCCTGGGTCGCATTGCCGGTCTGGCCGGCGAGGTTCTTCACTTCCGCCGCGACCACCGCGAAGCCCTTGCCGGCCTCGCCCGCCCGTGCCGCTTCGATCGTGGCGTTCAGCGCCAGCAGGTTGGTCTGTTCGGCGACCTGCTGGATCAACAGCACGACATCGCCGATCTTCTGGGCCGAGCTTGCCAGATCCTGGACCACGGCATTGGTAGTCTCAGCCTGATCGACCGCCCGGCGGGTGACGTCGGCCGTGGCGGCGATGCGGCTGCCCACCTCGCGGATCGAGGCGGCGAGTTCTTCCGCCGCGGTGGCGACCGTCTGGACGTTGACGGTCGCCTGTTCGGCCGCGGCTGCGACCGTGGTGGTGCGGCTCTGGCTGTCGTCGGCGGTGCGGCTCAGCTTTTCGGCATTGCCGTGCATCTGGCTGGCGGCCGAGCCCAGATGGGTGACGATGCTGGCGATTTCCTCCAGGAAGCGGGAGGTCGAGGCATCACGCTTCGCACGTTCCGCCTCCCGCGCGGCACTGGCCTGTTCCTGCTCGGCGGTCAGGCGATCGGCACGGATCATGTTGTCCCGGAAGTAGGCGACGGCGCCGGCCATCTCGCCGATCTCATCGCCGCGGCCGGCGCCGGGGATCTGAACCGAGGTGTCCTTGTCGGCCAGCCGCCGCATGGCTGCCGTCATCGACGACACCGGGCGCGACACCGACAGGATCAGAAGATAGACGATGCCGGCCGAGATCAGCGGGCCGATGGCGGTCACGATCACCAGCAGGGTCCGCGTCAGCTGATAGTCGGCGCGGGCCGCCTCGCCTTCGCGACCGATCCCCTCGACGGTGGCATTGGTCATCGCGGCCAGCGTGGTCGCAACCTCCTGTCGCAGCCGGCGGGCGTCGCCCTCGTAGATCGCCCGGGCCTCGGCCGTCTTGCCGTCGCGCGACAGGGCGAGCAGCCGGTCGCTGACCCGGCGATAATCCGCCCAGCCTTTGGCCAGCCGCTCCAGCTGTGCCCGTTCATCCGCATCCGAGACCAGCGGCCGGAAGGCTGCGAGCGCCCGCTCCACGCGCGCGGCATCTTCCGCGGCGGCAGCTTCCAGCTTCGCCTTGGCCGGGGCGGTGTCGGCAAGCAGGTGGCCCGCCACCGAAACCCGGTGTTCCAGGGCGGCCACGTCGAGTTCTGCGATCGTCACCATGCTCGGCGTCCGGTTGTCGCGCATGTCCGCCGATGCGGCCTCGAGCTGGTCCAGCCGGTCGATCGTGAAGACCGCGACCACCACGCTCGATCCGATCAGCAGGACGAAGGCGAGGATCAGCTTGGTGCCGATCCTGAGAGAGTTGAGTGACCGCATGCAGCTTCTCCGTTGGGCGTTCGTGGCCGGCGTCCGGGGACGGTGTGCTGGAGTTGTCTTATCCTGGAATGATTACATCATGCGGCTCAATGGCGAATTGATCTGGCGCAATCCGCGACGGAATTCCGGGAGCTGATTGTACGATCCCACCGGCCGATACGAAAAACTCCCGCCCGGAGAGGGCGGGAGTTCAGAGAGCCGGTCGGAGAGAAAGAAGTCGGGGCGTCAGGCGGCCTTGATCTCGGCGACGTAGCCTTCGACCAGGTCGCGCAGGCGCGCGGCTTCGCCGGTGAGCGATCCGGCGGCGCTGCGGACATCGCCGGCGGCCCGGCCGGTCTCGATGGCGCGTTCGGCGACGCCGTGGATGGTGCGCATGACCTCGTCGGTCCCGCTGGAGGCCTGCTGGGTGTTGCGGGCGATCTCGGCGGTGGCGGCGACCTGTTCCTCGACGGCCGCGGCAACGGCCGAGGTCAGCTCGCCCACTTCGCCGATGGTGGTGGAGATCGACCGGATGGCACCGGCGGTGCGGTCGGTGGCGCCGACGATGGCGTCGATCTGGCTCTGGATCTCTTCGGTGGCCTTACCGGTCTGGCTGGCCAGGCTCTTCACCTCGGACGCGACGACCGCAAAGCCCTTGCCGGCCTCGCCGGCCCGTGCCGCCTCGATGGTGGCATTCAGCGCCAGCAGGTTGGTCTGTGCGGCGATCTGCTGGATCAGCAGCACCACGTCGCCGATCTTCTGGGCGGTGCGGGTCAGGTCCTGAACCACGGCATTGGTGGTCTCGGCCTGATCGACGGCCCGGCGGGTGACGTCGGCGGTGGTGGTGATGCGGCTGCCGACCTCGCGGATCGAAGCGGCGAGTTCTTCGGCGGCCGTCGCGACCGTCTGGACGTTGACGGTGGCCTGTTCGGCGGCGGCGGCGACGGTGGGGGTGCGGCTCTGGCTTTCATCCGCCGCATGGCTCAGCGTTTCGGCATTGCCGTTCATCTGGGTCGCGGCCGAGCCCAGATTGCTGACCACGCGGCCGATCTGGTCCAGGAAGCGGCTGGTGGCCGCATCCCGGCGGGTGCGCTCCGCCTCGCGGGCGGCGCGGCCGGCTTCCTGCTCGGCGGCAAGCTGGTCGGCGCGGATCATGTTGTCGCGGAAATGCGCGACCGCCTTGGCCATGTCGCCGATCTCGTCGCCGCGGCCGGCGCCCGGGATCTCGACCGAGGTGTCCTTGTCGGCCAGGCGCCGCATGGTGGCAGTCATGGCGCCGATCGGACGGGCGACGGAGCGGACCAGCAGCAGGACGGCGGCAACCGCGATGACCAGGCCGATGACAAGCGCTGTCAGAAGGGCGAAACGGGCCCCCTGATAAACGCCGAGCGCATGTTCGCCCGAGGTTTTGACCGCGGCGACGTTCATGTCGGTGATCTGGTCGAGCATGCTCGCCACCGCCTCGCGTGCGACGCGGCTCTCGCCCTCGTAATTGGCCATGGCCTCGGCGGTGCGGTTCTCACGCGACACGGTCAGAAGAGCGGCAGTGCCGCGGGTATAGTCGCTCCAGGCGCTGGTCAGCTTGTCGAAAGCCTGCCGTTCAGCCTCGTCGGAGATCAGCGGGCGATAGGCGTCCAGCTGTTTCTGCATCTGATCGGTCAACGAGCCAATGGTCGCTTCGACCTCCGCCATGGTCTTCGCATCCTGCGAGATGACATGGCGCGCAACCGCCACGCGATGCTCCAGTGCGGTCGAATCGAGATTCGCAAGTGCCGTGAGGCTGGGAACGCGATTGTTCCGCATCTCGGCGGCGGTGCTCTCCACCAGGGCCAGCCGGTCGATCGCAAAAAGCGCAATGGCCAGAATGATGAGGATGAGGGCGGCAAACGCTAGAACGAGCTTGCCGCCGATTTTGAGGGAACGGACGGACGACATGATGACGGGTGCTCCGACGTGGCTCTGAGGCGGGGCCGTGACAGGGCCTGCCGCACTCGGAGCCTACGCCGGGGTGTTTAAGAAAGTACTTATTGAATCTGGTGATTCCAAGAAATAATCGGTGCTTCAATTGAATTGAGATGTCTGTTTACACTTCGTTAAAAATTAAACGACACAGACAAGGCGCCGAATTCATCATGCTGATCCTGGCCGTCGAACTCCTTCGACCGGATCACATGCGTGTAGGCGATACGGGTGCCATTGATGGTGATGGCGAGACCGGCCTGCAGGTCGCCGACCAGCGGCTTCTTGTCGACGCTGCGGCTGTCCTTCCAGGTGTTGCCGTCCAGGAAGATGTTGCGGGCGACCGCACGCCCGTCGACGCCGGCGAACAGATACCAGCCCCAGCTGTCGGTCGGGCGGAAATAGGTTGAGCCGGGCAGGCTGGGGCTGATCCGCGGCGGGCCGTAATCGCGCGGCAGATCCTGGCCCAGACGGAAGGTGACGCCGGTATTCGCATAGGTGAAGGCATTGCCGAGGGCAAAGCCGGCATGCGGCGTGACATCGGCGGCAAATCCCCAGGCGGAGCCGGCCGCAAGGGCGCGCCAGCTCTTCTGATAGGTCAGCTGGACGATCGGCTCGTCCTTGAGCTGGGTGTCCCAGCCCTGGGGGTCGTCGCTCGAAATCAACTCGTGAACGCCCTTCTGGGTCTGCTCGGCAAGCGAGGAGGGGCCGACGATGCCCAGCGACAATTCGATCTGGTCGAGCACGCCGCCGGTTTCGGCGATCACGCCGACCGAGCCGTACAGCCAGCCGGCATAGGGGCGGTCGTCGGGGTCGGGATTGCGGAGCGAGGTGTCGCGCGGCGTGTACATGTTCTGGCCCAGCGACCAGACAACGCGGATGTCGCCGCCAAAGCCGGTGAAGGGGATCACGCCCACCGCATCGCGCAGCCATTGCGGGTCGTTGCCCGGCGGGGTCATGTATGAAAAGCGGAAGCCGTTGGTGTAGTGGCGGTCGGTATCGGCGAAATAGTCGTTTTCGAACACCAGTGCGAAGGTGCCGTTCTCTGCGTCGTGCTCCACCGCCACCGGCTGGTCCGGCGTGCCCTCTGCCGTGCCGACCACTTTGGTCACCGAGTCCGTGACGGCACTGCCATTGGCGGCCTGTGCGGCTGCGGGATCGGGAAAAAAGGCAAGCCCAAGCCCGGCGATCAGCGTACCACCGAATGCGGAACCGGTCCGAGTGAGGCCGGCCCGTTTGATCATCTTCATTCTTGTCGCCCCGATGGAGTTTACGTTAACGGCAGTGTTCCCCGCAGGTGACACGCCCGTCCAGCGACAAGAATGGGATGAAAAGCGTCCGGTTCCCTGCCGTCAGTCAAAATTCCACGATCTGGGGGATGGATCATCGGGAGAGAGTGTCAGCACCTCCACCCCTGTTTCGGTCACGGCGACGGTGTGTTCGAACTGTGCCGTGGGGGCCCGGTCGGCGGTCACGGCCGTCCAGCCGTCGGGCAGAATGGTGGTGCGGTCGCGACCGGTGGTCAGCATCGGTTCGATGGTGAAGACCATGCCCGGCTCCAGCAGCATCCCGTCGCCCGCACAGCCGACATGCAGCACCTGGGGCGCGTCGTGGAAGATGCGGCCGGTGCCGTGGCCGCAGAAACTGGTCAGCACCGTCAGCCGGTCGGCGGCGGCCCGGGCCTGGATGGCGGCGCCGACATCGCCCAGGCGCGCGCCCGGCCGGACCGCGTCGATCCCCGCCCACATCGCCTCGAAGGTGGCCAGGACCAGGCGCTTCAGCTTCAGCGGCAGCTTGCCCACGCCGAAGGTGCGGCTGGGATCGCCGTGCCAGCCGTCGACCAGCGGGGTCACGTCGACATTGACGATGTCGCCCGCCTTCAGCCGCTTCGTGTCGGACGGGATGCCATGGGCCGCGACATGGTTGATCGAAATGCAGCTGGCATGGGCATAGCCCTTGTAGCCGATGGTGGCGGCCACGGCACCGGCGGCCCGCATGAAGGCATCGGCCTCGTGATCGATCTCGGCGGTGGAGATGCCCGGGCGGATCAGCGGGGCGATATGGTCCAGGGTGAGCGCCGCGATCCGTCCGGCCTCGCGGAGGGCGGCGATCGCCTCGGGCCCGTGGATCGGGGTGTGGCGGCCGGTATCGTCGGCCTCGATCGACAGGCGGGTCATGCGGCGTCCTCCTCAATGCCGGGTGAGGTGGGCAGCAGGGTGACCAGCTCCTCGATCAGGCGCCGTTCGCCCGGGCCGGGCATCCGTCCGGCCTTCAGCGCCGGGCGCAGTGCCGCAACCGGCGCGTCGATGACCAGAAAGCGCAGCCGATTGCGCGCTGCCGCATCCTCGGCTGCGATCCTGAGCCGGGCGGCACAGGCATCGAAGGCTGCCTCGATCCGTGCCTCGGCGGCATCGATCGCCGCGGCCGTATCGCCTTCGGGCGGGGCGTCGAGCACGGTGTCGAGATCGGCCAGCAGCAGGGCGCGCGCCGGGCGCGGTCGTGCCGCCGCCCAGTCGGCAAGGGCAAGGGCCGCCCGGGCCGGTTGTCCTGCGGCAAGCGGCGGGGCGAGGATGCCGGCGAGTTCATCCAGCAGGGCCGCCCACATCGCCCCCATCACCGCAGCACGGCTGTCGAAGCGATGATAAAGCGATCCGGTCGGCGCCCCCACGGCCCGGGCGATCGAGGCCATGGTCGCAGCCGAAGGGCCGCCCTCGGCCACCAGCCCGATCGCGGCTTCCACAAAGTCTTCGGCGGCGAAGCGTGGGGTGCGGACCATCCGGGTCTCCCTAATTAAATCATCTATTCTAATTGATGGGTTCTAATTGGGCTGGCGGTCGGCGTCAAGCGCCATCGCTGGCGCGGCCCGTGGCGCCGGTTTAACGTGGGCGCGCGCAACCGGCCGGGCCGGTTGCGGATTGCGAGGGAGGAGGAGGCCGGGATGTCGTCCGCAGAGACGTTCGACGTCGTGATCATCGGCGGCGGAGCCATGGGCTCGGCGGTCGCCTGTTTCCTGGGGCTCGACCCGGCCTTCGACGGCCGGGTGGCGGTGGTCGAGCGCGACCCCGGCTATGCCCGGGCGTCCTCGGCGCTGTCCGCCGGATCGATCCGCCAGCAATTCTCCACCCCGGCCAATATCCACATGTCGCGCTTCGGCTATGCGCTGTTGCGCGATCCGTCCCTGCTGGCGGTCGACGGTGCCACACCTGATCTGGGGCTGGTGCCCAGGGCCTATCTGCTGCTGGCGGGCCCGGCGGGTGGCGCCCATCTGCCGGCGGTCCATGCCGCCCAGGCAGAGGCGGGTGCCCGATCGGCGCTGCTCGATCCGGCCGACCTCGCCGCCCGTTTCCCCTGGCTTGCGACAGACGGGCTGTCGGGCGGCACGCTCGGGCTGGAAGGCGAGGGCTGGTTCGACGGCTGGGCGCTGCTTCAGGCCTTCAAGCGCAAGGCCCGGGCGCTCGGGGCGGTCTATCTCGACGACGAGGTGGTGGGACTGGACAGGGACGGGGACCGGATCGCCTCGGTCCGCCTCGCCTCGGGCCGCAGGCTGGGCGCAGGCCAGGTTGTCGATGCCGCAGGCCCCCTGGCCGCGACCGTGGCGGCGATGGCCGGGCTCGATCTGCCGGTGCGGCCGCGCTGCCGCTCGGTCTTCGTGTTCGATTGCGAGCACGGCCCCCACGACGCCCCGCTGACCGTCGACCCGGCCGGCGTCTATTTCCGGCCGGAAGGCAACCGCTTCATCTGCGGCTGGTCGCCGGGAGAGGGGGATGCGGACCCCGATCAGCCCGAACTGATCGTCGATCATGCCCTGTTCGAAGAGCGGATCTGGCCGGTGCTGGCGGCGCGCGTGCCGGCCTTCGAAAGGCTGCGGCCGGGGGCGTCCTGGGCGGGGCATTACGAGATGAACGTCTTCGATGCCAACGCCCTGATCGGCCCGATGCCGGACCTCGCCAATTTCCAGGTCATCGCCGGGTTCAGCGGTCATGGCCTGCAGCAGGCCGCCGCCGCCGGCCGGGGGCTGGCCGAGCTGATCGTCCATGGCCGCTTCGTGACCCTCGACCTCGGCCAGTTCAGCCCGGCCCGGGTTGCCGAGGGGCGGCCGCTGGTGGAACTGGCGGTGATCTAGCCCGGGGTCGGCAGGACCCAGCCGTCGCGCACCACCACCCCAAGCACGTCGCCCGGGCGCGGGGCCTCGCGGCCGGTGCGCATCGGCACCGGCTCGGGCGACCAGGGGGCCGACAGCCAGAGCAGGCGTCCTGCCCCTTCGAACACCCGCCGGTCGACAATGGCGGGCAGGCTGCCGGTGGTGCCGCGCGGCACCGGCACCAGCTGTTCCGGCCGGAAAACGGCGAGCGCCGGGCCGGCGGCGGTGCCCGGCGGCACGTGAAGCACCGCCTCGACCAGATCGGACCCCGTCCCGATGCGGGCGCGGGCGCGACCTTCGGCTTCGGCCCGCAGGATCGTGACCGGCAGCACGGCGCCCTGGCCGATGAAACCGGCCGTCCAGGCATCGGCCGGCCGGTCATAGACGGCTTCCGGCGTATCGATCTGGGTGATGCGGCCGGCTTTCAGCACGGCGATCCGGTCGGCCAGGGCCATCGCTTCGGCCTGGTCATGGGTGACGTAGAGCGTGGCGGCGCCCGTGGCGTCGTGCAGACGCCGGATCTCTTCGCCGATGCCGCGGCGCAGATGCGGGTCCAGATTGGCCAGCGGCTCGTCCATCAGCACGACCGGGGGGCGCGCCGCCAGAACCCGGGCCAGGGCGACGCGCTGGCGCTGGCCGCCCGACAGCGCATCGGGCATGGCCCCGGCGCGGTCCTGCAGCCCCACCGCCGCAAGCGCCTCTGCCACCAGGGCGGCGGTTTCGGCCGGTGCCCGGCGGGCGCGTTCCAACGCATAGGCGACATTGCGCGCGACCGTCATCTGCGGCCACAGGGCATAGCTCTGGAACACCATGCCCACGCCGCGCGCCTCGGCCGGCACCAGGACCCGGCCGTCGCGATCCACCGGCCGGCCGGCCAGGCTGATCCGTCCCTCATCGGCGCCGTCGAGCCCGGCGACCAGGCGCAGCAGCGTGGTCTTGCCGCAGCCGGACGGGCCGAGCAGTGCCACGAATTCCCCCGGCATGACCTGAAGATCGACCCGGTCGAGGGCCGCCTTGCGGCCATGGCGGCGGGTCACCGCATCCAGCCGGATGGCGTCCGGCAGGGGCGATGCTGCAGGGGCGGGCGGGGTCATGGGCGGTCTCCGAAAGCGCTTTCAAGCCCGGGCAGGCGGGCGATCATCCGGAAGGCGAGGCCTGCAAGCCCAAGTGCTGCGGCCAGGGCGACCACCGAGAGCGCGGCGGCGCCGGCACTGTCGCCTTCGGCCTGGCGGGCATAGATCGCAACCCCCACGGTCTCGGCCCCCCGCGACCAGAGCAGGGCCGAGAGGGTGAGTTCGTTGAAGGCGGTGAGCAGCACCAGCAGCGCGCCGCCGGCCGCAGGGCCGGCGAGCGCCGGCCAGGCGCCGACGCGGATCCGGGCCGGGAAGCCGGCCCCGGCCAGACGCGCGGCCTGTTCGGGTGCCGGGTCCAGCCGTTCCGCGGCGGCCCGCACCGGCGCCAGCACCAGCCCCGGAAACCGGCCGAGATAGGCGGCGAGCAGGATGGCGGGCGTGCCGTAGAGGGTGAGCCCGATGCCCGGCAGCGGCGGCAGAAAGGCCAGGATCACCCCGATCGCGAACACCGTGCCCGGCAGGGCGAGGGCCAGATCGAAGCCGCCGGCGGCCAGCCGGGCGGCGGGTGCGCCGCGCGCGGCCAAGAGGCCCAGCGGCAGCGCCACCGCAACCGACACGAGCGCGGTGACCAGGGCGAGCCAGGCCGAGGTGATCACGGCGCCGCCCGCCCCGTGGCGGAGGTCCAGTGCCGCGCGATAGCCGTCGAGACTGGCGGTGGCCGCTGTCAGGGGCACGCCGGGCGCCGGCACCAGCGAGGCCGCGACCAGGGCCGCCAGCGGCAGCAGCGACAGGGCGATCATCAGCATCCAGGCGGCCCCCGCGATCTGACGGCGGCGCCTGCCCAGCGCCAGGCGGGGCACCAGCCGGCTGCCATCGGCGACGCGCGCGGCGCGCCCGGCCATCAGGGATTGCAGGCGCAGCAGGCCCAGCGTGCCCAGGCCGAGCAGGCCGGCCAGGGCCGCCGCTTCGCTCAGCGCCGCCGGCCCGAAGCCCGACAGGCACTGATAGATCAGCGTCGACAGCACCGGATAGTCGCCGGGAATGCCCAGCAGGGCGGGCACGCCGAAATTGCCCGCGGCGGATACCAGCGACAAGGCCGCGGCCGCGGCAAGCGCCGGGGCCACCAGCGGGCGGGCCGCGACGGCGAGGGCTGCGGCGGGGCCGGCACCTGCAACCCGTGCCGCCTCGGCGGGTTCGGCCGGAATGCGGGTGACGGCGCCGATCACTGCCAGAAAGGCGATCGGCATATGCTCCACCCCCATCACCAGCCACACGCCCCAGGCGCTTTCCAGCGGGTTGGGGCCGAACCCGCCCAGCCCCAGCACCCGGGCCAGCGGGCCTGCGGGATCGAAGGCCCGCCCCCAGGCGAGTGCCGCAATCTGGCTGGGGATCAGCATCGGCAGCAGGGCGAGGGCCGCGAAACCGCGCCGGCCCGGCAGGTCGGTCAGCCCGGCCAGCAGGGCGGCACCACCGCCCAGCACCAGGGCCGCGACCGTGGAGGCCAGGGCCGTCACCAGCGTATTGAGCCCGGCCTGCAGCACCCGCCCGTCGCCGAGCAGGCCGAGCCCGAGCCTGCCCGCCACCGCCTCGACCGCAATGAAGCCGAGCGGCAGGCCGGCCAGCAGCAGTGCGGCCGCCACCGCCGGCAGGCCCGCGCGGCCGGCACGGGGATCGCCCGGCGGGCCGCCGGCCTCCGTCAGTGGCAGGCGGGGACGCGCCGGAAACCGGAGGCGAAAGGCCGGGATCACCCGCCGAACAGTTCCGCGAAACGCCGTCGGGTCTCCTCGCCGGTGGCGGCGAGGGTGTCGGGTGCGACCTCCAGCAGCTTGACGCTGGCCGGACGCCCCGGCGGCGCGCCGGCCTCGGGCCGCAGCGGCATATAGCCCTGGGCGACCGTGAAGCGCTGACCGTCTTCGGACAGCAGCCAGGCCACGAAGGCGCGGGCGGCGTCGACATTGCGGGCGGTCTTCAGGATCGCGACCGGCTCGGTAACGGCGGTCGCCCCTTCCGCGGGGTAGACGAAACCGACCGGCGAGCCCTTGGCGGCGGCATTGAAGGCCATGAAATCGACCAGCACGCCATAGGCGGCGCGGCCGGTCGCGACCGCATCCAGCACCGCGCCATTGCCCTGCAGGGCGGTTGCGCCATTGGCCTTCAGCGCCTCCATGTAAGACCAGCCGAGGCCTTGGGTGGCGGTGACGGTGCCGACATGGATGGTAGCCGCACCGGAATAGAGCGGGCTTGGCATCACCACCCGGTCCTTTGCGGCGGGGGCGGCGAGATCGGCCCAGCCGGTCGGTGCAGGCAGGCCGGCGGCGGTGTTCCAGGCGATGCCGGTGGCGATGATCTTGGTGCCGAACCAGGTGCGATCCTGATCATAAGACGTGGCGGGCAGCCCCTCGACCGGCGCGTCTGGCCAGGCCGCCAGGCGATCGCGTGCCTTCAGCCCGGCCATCGCCACGCTGTCGGCGATCAGCAGCAGGTCGGGTTCGGGGCTGCCTGCGGCGAATTCGGCATCCAGCTTGGCCATCACCTCGGTGGTGCCCGACCGGAAGAACTCGACCGTGACCTCGGGCTCCGCCTTGTTGAAGGCGGCGATCAGATCGGCCATCGCCTTGTTGGGGGTCGAGGTGTAGACGACCAGACGGCCCTGGGCGGCATCGGCGGCGGCGGGCATCAGGGTGGCTGCGGCAAGGGCCGCGGCCAGCAGCAGGGTGGGCGTCTTCATGGGGCGTGATCTCCACGGGCGAACCGATCTGCCCGCATACCACGCCCGTGTTGCAGGCAGATGTCGGCCATCGCGGGACCTGGCCCTCGCGGGATCGGGGCGTCGGTGCTCAGCCGCCGGTGCGGGTCAGCGCGCCGATCAGCACCACCGGGCCGGTGGGGGCGCCGGATGGCGAGCCGCCGGCGGGTTCGATCGAAACCGCCAGGCCCAGCCCGTCACCCAGGCGGGGGCCGAGCGTCGCGGGCAGGTCGACCCGGGTCTCGTGCGCCGGATCGATCAGGCCCAGCGAAACCGGTGCCGCGCCCTCGCCCGGCAGGGCCCAGAGTTCGAAATCCCGGGGCCCGGGCGCGGCCTCTGCCGCGGTTCCGGCCGCCGGCACGCCCAGCGTGCGGACCAGCAGCCGCTTCCGGCCGAAGCCTTCGCCCGGCTCGGCCGATACCACCCAGGTCGGGGCTTCGGCGGCCTCCAGCGGGCGCAGCACCGCCACCAGCCGGGTGGCGTCGGGATCGGGCAGAGGCTGGCGGATCAGCAGGAAGGCGGCCATGGCCGCAGCCGCCACCGCGGCAAGCCCGGCCGCCCCGGCGGTCCAGCGCCAGAGGGTCAGACCGCGGCGGAGGTCGATCACCTGCGCCGCCTCGCTCCGGCTGGTGTCGCCCGCAAGGCTGGCATCGATGCGCGCCTTCAGGCGGGCGGGCGGCGCGACCGGATCCAGCGCCAGCGCCATCGGGGCCAGCCGGCGTTCCCAGTCGGCGACCGCCGCGCGCAGTGCCGGATCCCGGGCGATCTCGGCGCGCAGCGCCGTCCGCGCCGGCTCGTCCAGCGTGCCCAGCACGTATTCGGCAATGTCGACGTCGCGCGGATCGGGAACCTCCCGCGGATCGGTCGGGCCGGCGGTCATCGCTCCAGGCACTCCTTCAGCGCGGCCAGGCCGCGACGGATCCAGCTCTTGACGGTGCCGAGCGGCTGGCCGGTGCGGCCGGCGATTTCGCCATGGCTCAACCCGTCGACATAGGCAAGGCGGATGCTGCCGCGCGCGCCCTCGGACAGCTCGGCCAGACAGGTTTCCAGCCGGTTGATCCGGCCGGGCAGTTCCGGTGTGGTGAAGGCGGGGGGATTGTCGGGATCCGCGGCGGCAGCCTGATCGGCCAGATCGGCGACGATGACCGGGTCGGCGGCGGTTTCGCGGCCGCGCCGGCGCAGCAGATCGAGCGCCCGGTAGCGCAGAATCCCGATCGCCCAGGCCGTGACCTCGCCCCGGGCGCGGTCGTAGCGCCCGGCATTGCGCCAGATCTGCACGAAGGCGTCGTGGACGGCGTCCTCGGCCAGATCGGCATCCCTCAGCATGCGCAGGGCGACCGCGTGCAGCCGGCCCGACAGCCTGAGATACAGCGCGTCGAAGGCGCGCCGGTCGCCGGTGCCCACGGCTGTCAGCAGGTCGTGCAGACCGTCGGTTTCCGGCCCGTGGTCCATGGACCCGCCCCGCCCCCTCGCAATGAATGACGGGCAACCCTATCACGTCGCTCTGGATCGTGCATGTGCATCCGGGGCGGGGCGGGCAGGCGGGGGCAGCCCTTCGGGATCAGCACCCGGTCGATCACCTGGATGACGCCGTTCGACTGCAGCACGTCATAGGTCGAGATGTCGGCGGTGTGGCCGCCGGCATCGGCGATGACGATATTGTCGGGGCCGTTCATCATGGCGGTCAGCATGCCGCCCGACAGCGTCGTCAGCACGGCCTTGCCGCCGCCGGCCCGGATGCGGGTCATCAGATCGGCGCGGGTCAGCCGGCCGGGCACGACATGATAGGTCAGCACCCCGGTCAGCCGGTCGCGGGCCGATGGTGCCATCAGCCCGTCGACCGTGCCCGCGGGCAGGGCGTCGAAAGCCGCATTGGTCGGGGCGAAGACGGTGAACGGGCCGGGGCCCGACAGGGCATCCACCAGCCCTGCCTGTTTCACGGCCGCCACCAGGGTGGTGTGATCGGCCGAATTGACCGCGTTCTCGACGATGGTCTTGCCGGCATACATGGGCGCTCCGCCCACCTCGACCGGATCCATGGGCGCGGCCGACGCCATATGCCGGCCGTCCTGCATGCCGCCGCCGGCACAGCCGGCCAGACCGGCCCCCAGCATCAGAGCGAGGGCAAGGGTTGCGGCGCGGGCGCTGGCCCGGCCGGAGGTCGTGACACTGGTCATCCGATGTCTCCCTGGTTCGCTGCGGGCAGGGCGGGCCGATACGGCTCGGGCGATGCGGCTTGGGCCCTGCTCCATGCAAGCCTTACGGGGCGCCCCGGCGAAACGGATGCAGCGGCCTGCCGAAAAAAGCCGCAGGCCTGCAGGCCGGCCCTTTTCCGGTCACAACTCTGGCTCTCGGATGCCCGGTATCGCTCACGTGCATGGCGGGGCGATCCGGGCGACAGTCGGGATGTGGCCGCGACGGGCACCAGCACACCTCCCGCCCGTCCCGACCGCGCCGGTCCACTGATCCCGTCGCCCATGTCCCGGCCCCGTCCCGCCGCTCATGGGAGCCCCTCCCTCTCCCGAGGGGCACCTCCTTTCCCGTAGGAGGCATCGGACCGGCCGTGCGGCGCCCGCCGCGGCCCACCTGCCCCTCTCCCCGGGGACAGCCGAGACATCATCAGGAGCAACCACCTCAGATGGGCATCGCCTTCCCCCGCGTCGCAACCCGTCTCGCCTTCGCCGCAGCTGCGGTTCTGGCGGTCGCGGCCTGCGACGACGCCGACGCCCCGAGCACGCCGCCGGCCGAACAGTCGGCCCCGGCCCCCGCGCCGTCGGCGCCTGCACCTGCCCCCGCCCCATCCGCGCCTGCCAGCCCTTCGGCGCCGACTGATCAGAGCGGTGCCCCGACCGCTCCGAACACGCCCGCGCCGGTTTCTCCCAGCCCGACCACGCCGGCACAGCCCGCCCCCGATGCGCCGGGTGACGCCAGCAGCGGCGCCACCAGCCCCGGCGCGGGCGATACCGGTCCGGCCGGCAGCTCCGGATCTGGCGGCAGCAATCTTGAGCCGCAGAGCGGGACGCCTTCGGGCAACCCCGCCGGCGGCGCCACCTGATCGGTCCGACCGTGAAGCAGGCCGTCGGAAGGGTGCGCCGACGGCCGGGTTCCCCTCAAGGACCGACAGGACGGGTCGGGTGTGCCGCAAGGCGCATCCGACCCGTTCCCTTTCGGGTACCCTCTCACACTGTCCGCAAGCCCGCCGTCTGGCGGGCTTGCGCCGTTTTGTGACCCCCGTCACCGCCATGCGTTGCCCGAAGGTGACCCCTCCGGAATTTCTGGACCCGATCATCCAGAAATGTCTTGAAGCCCCCGCCGGATCGGCCATCTTGTGCGGAAACCAATTCGTGGTCGCCCTGGTCCAGTAATTCGGGCGGTCCGGTCATTCGGCGGAGGCGGTATGAAGAAGATCATCCTTGGCGCGGTGGTCGTTGCGGCACTGGTCGGCGGTGGCTGGTACGGTGCGGAATGGTGGCGCCATGGCCGCTTCGTCGAAAGCACCGACGACGCCTATGTCCATGGCGATATCGCCAACATCGCGCCGCGTGTGGCCGGCCAGGTCACCGAGGTGGCGGTGAAGGACAACACCGCGATCGATGCGGGCGCCCTGCTGTTCCGGATCGACGATGCCGATTACAAGGCCAAGGTCGCCGAAGCCGAGGCGGCGCTGGCCCGCGCCCGGGCGTCGGTTGACGTGATCGACCGCCAGCTGGAGCTGCAGAAGACCGAGATCGCGCGCGCCGAGGCCGGCGTCGCCTCGGCCGAGGCGGAACGCGCCCGCGCGGCCGGTGACCTCAAGCGCTATGCCGAGCTGAACCGTACCGCCGCCGCCAGTGCCCAGCGCTACGACACCGCCCGCGCCGATGCCCGCAAGGCCGAGGCGTCGCTGGCCGAGGCCAGGGCCGCCGTGGCGGCCGCCAGGGGCCAGGTGCCGGTGCTGGAGGCGAACCGCGTCGAGGCCGAGGCCCAGATCGCCTCTGCCGAGGCGACGCTGCAGGCAGCGCGGCTCGATCTTGCCCATACCGTGGTCCGGGCACCCCAGTCGGGGATCGTGGCCAATCGCTCGGTCGAGCCCGGCGAATACGTCAAGGCCGGCCAGACCGCGCTTGCGATCGTGCCGCTGCCCGAGACCTATGTGGTCGCGAATTTCAAGGAGACCCAGCTTGCGGCGATGCGCCCCGGCCAGCCGGTGACCATCGCGGTCGACGCCCTCGGCGGGCGGGAACTCCATGGCCGGGTCGAAAGCCTGTCGCCGGCCAGCGGTGCGCGTTTCAGCCTGCTGCCGCCCGAGAACGCCACCGGCAACTTCACCAAGATCGTCCAGCGCGTGCCGGTCCGCATCGCGGTCGACGAGGCCGATCCCGCGGCGAAGCTGCTGGTGCCGGGCCTGTCGGTGGTGGTGGCGGTGGATACCGCGGCCGAGCCCGCGGCCGAAGCGGTTCAGCCCCAGTACGGCCTGGGTGCCGAGCCCACGGCCCCGCGCCTGGCGCAGCGCTGAGCGGAGGCGGGTCCGATGACCGAGGCCACGTCCACAGCCGGCGGTGCAGCGCCGGCACCTGCCGCCGCGGCGCCCAAGGGGCCCTCGGTGGGGCAGATCGCCGGCTTCATCGCCATGGTCTTCGGCATGTTCATGGCGATCCTGGACATCCAGATCGTGTCGTCCTCGCTGTCGGAACTCCAGGCGGGCCTCGCCGCCAGCCCCGACGAGGTCTCGTGGATCCAGACCAGCTATCTGATCGCCGAAGTGGTGATGATCCCGCTCTCGGGCTATCTCTCCCGGGCGCTGTCGACCCGTGGCCTGTTCCTGATCTCGGCGGCGGGCTTCACGGTGATGAGCGCGCTTTGCGCCACCGCCACCACCCTCGACGAGATGATCCTCTGGCGGGCGCTGCAGGGCTTCGTCGGCGGGGCGATGATCCCGACCGTGTTCGCGGCGGCCTTCCAGCTCTTCCCCGGCAACCGGCGGGCCGGCGTGTCGGTGGTGATCGGTCTGGTCGCGACGCTCGCCCCCACCATCGGCCCGACCCTCGGTGGCTGGCTGACCGAGATCTTCTCGTGGCACTGGCTGTTCCTGGTCAACGTCGTGCCCGGCATTCTGGTGACGCTGGTGGTCTGGCGCGCGCCTTCTTTCGATACCGGCGATCGCAGCCTGCTGCGCCGGCTGGATCTGCTCGGGCTGGTGCTGATGGCGCTGTTCCTGGGCTCGATGGAATATGTGGTCGAAGAGGGGCCGCGCGACGACTGGTTCGACGACCGCACCATCACCTTCCTGTTCGTGCTGATGGTCGCAGCCGGCATCGGCTTCTTCTGGCGGGTGCTGAGCCACCACAACCCGATCGTCGATCTCAAGGCCTTCCGCGACCGCAATTTCGCCACCGGCTGCGTGTTCAGCTTCGTGATCGGCGTCGGCCTCTACGGCCTGGTCTATGTGCTGCCGCTCTATCTGGCGCGGATCCGTGATCTGAACGCCATGCAGATCGGCGAGGTGCTGTTCGTCACCGGCCTTGCCCAGTTCTGTTCGGCCCCCATCGCCGGCATGCTGTCGCGCAAGATGGATGTGCGGGTGATGCTGGCGATCGGCTTCATCATGCTTGCCGGGTCCACCTGGTGGATGTCGCACATCACCGCCGACTGGCAGTTCGACCAGCTGCTGTGGCCGCAGATCATGCGCGGCATGTCGCTGATGCTGTGCATGCTGCCGGTCAACCAGATCGCGCTCGGCACGCTGCCGATGGAGATGCTGAAGAATGCGAGCGGGCTTTATAATCTGATGCGCAATCTGGGGGGTGCGGTCGGCCTTGCCGGCATCAACACCCTGATGATCGACCGCAACGCCCTGCATCTGGAACGCATCGCCGATGCCGCCAACCCGAACCGGCCCGAGGTCCAGGCGGCACTCGACGCCCTGGGGCAGCGCTTCGACGGAGCGATTGCCGGCGACAGCTCGCTCGCGGCGCTTAAGACGCTGATGAACATGATCCAGGCCCAGGCGCAGGTGATGACCTTCGGCGACGTCTTTCTGGTGCTGGCGGGGATCTTCGTCGCCGCGGCGGTGATCACCACCACCGTGCGCCGGCCGCAGATGGCCGGAGCCGGCGGGGGAGGCGGGCATTGACCGAGGCGAGCCGGACCGACATCCGCCGGGTGCGTGCCGCTGTCGCCGCCGCCCGGGAAGCTGCGGCCGAAGCCTGCGGCACCGGCTGCCCGCCGGCCCGGCAGGGGCCCGGCCGGCCGCCCGACACGGAAAAGCGCCGCGCGATCCTGGAGGCAGCCCGCCGGCTGTTCACCCGCGACGGCTTCGTGGCCGGCATGGGCGAGATCGCGGCCGAGGCCGGGGTCTCGAAGCAGACGATCTACAACGCCTTCCGCAACAAGGACGAGCTGTTCCTGGCGGCGATCGCCGAGGTCGCCGACCAGATCACCGCCCATCTGGAAACCCCGGACCCCGAGGCCTCGCCCCACGAGATCCTGACCCGCATCGCCTGGCATTTCATGGATGTGGTCATCTCGGGCAAGATGGTCTCGGTCATGCGCATGCTGACCGGCTCGGGGCCGGGCGGCATGGCACCGGATCTCGCCGCCGCCTTCTACGAGATCGGCCCGGCCCGCAACGGCCGCAGGCTGGCCGACTGGCTGGCGGCACAGGATCGTGCCGGCCGGCTGTCGGTCGATGATCCCGATCTCGCGTCGGAACACTTCTTCGGTATGCTGAACGGCAAATTGCAGCTCCGCCAGCTGTTCCACGCCGCGCCGCCGCCCGACGACGCCGAGGCCGAACGGCGGGTGGAGGCTGCGGTCAGGCGCTTCCTGAAGGCCTATGCCCCCGACTGAACCGGCGGGCCCGTGCCCCGGGACGCCCGGAAAACCGGAAGCCGGGAAGGAACACGCATGCTGCGCTGGGAAGGCACGGCCCTGGGCCGCGTCGAGGATTTCGCCCTGGTCGAGCGACCGACGCCCGAGCCCGGGCCGGGGCAGATGCGGCTGCGGATAGAGGCCGCCGCCCTCGGCTATGTCGACGGGCTGATCGTCCATGGCCGCTATCAGATCCGCCCCGACCTGCCCTATGTGCCGGGCGGCGAAATCGCCGGCATCGTCGATGCGACGGGCCCCGGCGTCACCCGGTATGTGCCGGGCGACCGGGTGGTGACCTGGCAGATGGGCGGCGGCCTCGCCACCCATGTCGTGGTGGCGGAGGACGAGGCCGATCCGGTGCCCGACGGGCTGTCGGGCCTCCATGCGGCGGCCATGCTGGTCGACTATCAGACGGCGGCCTACGGCCTGTTCCCGCGCGGAGGCCTGATGCCGGGGGAGCGGGTGCTGGTGACCGGGGCGTCGGGCGGGGGCGGGTCTGCGGCGGTGCAACTGGCGGCGCGGGCCGGCGCCCATGTCGTGGCGCTCGCCAGCACCGAAGAGGGACGGGCGCGGGCGATCGCGCTGGGCGCGGCTGCGGCCATATCGTCGCTCGACCCAGACATCCGGGCCCGGATCCGCGAGACCCTGCCGGGCGGCGCGATCGATATCGTGTTCGACCCTGTCGCCGGCCCCGGCTTCGAGCCCCTGTTCCGCTCGCTCGACAAGGAAGGGCGGCATCTGATCCTGGGCTTCGTCGGCGGCGCGATCCCGGCCCTGCCGGTCAATCTGCCCCTGCTCAAGAGCGCGGCCCTGATCGGGGTGGAAATCCGCCACTATCTGACGGCCCATGCCGACGAGGCGCGCGCGGTGCGGCTGGCGCTGATGGCGCGGGTGGCGGCGGGGGAGCTGCTGCCGCCGAAGGTGGTCGAGATGCCGCTCGACCGGGCCCGCGAGGCCCTGGCGGCGACCCTGTCGCGGAGCAAGGGCGGCAAAATTGTGGTGGTGCCGGGCTGAAGCGTCAGAGCGAGAGGAAGAAGCCCACGAAAACCGGCGTGGCCAGGCTGACGGCGAAACCGCTGGCCAGGGCCACCAGCCCGGCCTCCCGTCCGCCATGGATGGTGATGATGCCGAGCGAGACATCCATGGCGGTAGCACCGGCCGAGGCGACGGGCGCCAGGGGCCCGAAGGCGCGCACCATCAGCCCGGCGAAGACCAGGGTGATGACCTCGCGCGAGATGTTGGCCATCAGCGCCAGCGCGCCCATCACCTCGCCGCGCGCCTCGGCGATCATCACCGCCGACAGGCTGTACCAGCCGAAGCCCGAGGCGACGGCCAGCACGTCCGGCAGGCTCATCCCCGGCAGCAGCGGCGCCACCAGCGCCGCACCGCCGAGCGTGCCCAGGATCACCGCCACCGGCAGGGCGATCGCGCGCGGGCCGGCGCTGCGCAGCCGCGCCCAGGCCGACGGATCCAGCGCCGTGCCGATCCCGACCAGGAAGACCAGCAGCATCAGCGCGGGCTCGGTTGCATCGGCTGTCTGCGTCGCAAGGCCGGGGGCCAGGGCGCCGAGGGCGATGCCGGCGACATAGGCGCCAAGGATGATCAGGGTCATGATCACGGCAGCGGTCTCCGCCGGGTGCGGCCGATCAGCCCCAGCAGCAGCAGCGTCACCAGGATCGACCCCGCCACCGCGGCGACCGAAATCGTGACCGCCTTCAGCCCCGAGGCGGCGAGGGTGGCGGCAAGATCGGGCATGGCGCCGGTGCCGATGCCCATCAGCACCAGCAGCACGACGATCGACACGGTCGTCAGCCGGTCCACCGGCCGGGCGATGCGTGTCCGATGGCCGCGGAGCAGGCGGCCGAGCACGAGGCCGGCCAGAAAGGCGAGGGCAAGGGCGAGCATGGGGCGGGGGCCTTGTGCGCAGGGGTGGAACGGCGATCAGCCAGAGCTTTACGGCGACCGGTGGCGGCTGTCCATCCCATGTCCACCGCCTGAGTGGTGGCGGTGCCGGGCGGATGTCGCTAGCATGCATAAAAACAAACGTATGAATGCGGACCGGCAAGGCCCGGCCGCGCCAGGGAGGATGACCCGCATGGTCGAAATCACCCATCGCCGCGTTCCGGTCGGCGAGGTCACGCTGCATGTCGCCGAAGCCGGCCGGCCCGACGCCCCGGTCATGCTGTTCCTGCACGGCTTTCCGGAATTCTGGTACGCCTGGAAGGGCATGATGTCCCGCTTCGCAGGCGAGTATCGCTGCGTGGCCCCCGATCTGCGCGGCTTCGGCGAGAGCGACGCCCCGGCCGAGGTGGATGCCTACCGGACGAAGCGGGTGGTGGGCGACATCCTGGGGCTGATCGATGCGCTGGGGGGGGAAAAGGTGATCCTGGTCGCCCATGACTGGGGTGGGGCGGCGGCCTGGTCCTTCGCCATGGCCCATCCGGGCCGCATCCACCGGCTGATCATCCTGAACTCGCCCCATCCCGCGACCTTCCAGCGCGAGTTGATGCGCAATCCCGAGCAGATCCGGGCCAGCCAGTATTTCCGCCTGTTCCGCACGCCCGAAGCCGAAGAGAAGCTGTCGGCCAATGATTTCGACTGGCTGTGGCGGTTCTCGATGCGCCCGGTCTACGACAAGGGGCTGATGACCGACGAGGACCGTGCCGCCTATCTGGAGGCCTGGGGCCGGCCCGGCCGGCTGACCGGCGGGCTGAACTGGTACCGGGCCTCGCCCATCGACGTGGTGCCGGCGGGCACGACCCCGCCCGAGCAGCCGCTGCTCGATCCCGCGGTCTATTCGGTCAGGGTGCCGACCCTGGTGATCTGGGGGCTGGGCGATACGGCGCTCGTGCCCGGGCTGATCGAGGGGCTGGAGGCCTGGGTGCCGGATCTCAGAATTGAGCGTGTGCAGCATGCCACCCACTGGATCGCCCATGAGGCGCCGGACGAGGTGGAGGCCCATATCCGCGATTTCCTCAGCAAGCGCGGATAGGTTTGTACGGATATTGCCGTCAGGTACGATTTACGGACATCATAATACTCTGAATGGGCATTCGGCGGTTGTATCCGTATCGAGTGCCCATTTCTGCCCGCCATGTGCCACTTGCTCCACCTGCCGGCCCGGTTTATAGTGCACCGCACATAAAACAAGGGACCGGGGCCGGCATCGCCCTGCCACCGGACGAGAATGCAGTCGCCCGCGGCCCGCCCGCGGGCTCGTGGAGAGCATGACGGGTCCGGCCGCGCGCGACCGGGCGCAGTATCGAAAGGTCTGGTTCCCATGACCGCGATCAGCGGCCTGAGCCTCGAAGACATGACCGTCGGCATGGAGTCGACGATCTCCCATACCGTGACCGACGCCGATGTGCGGGCCTTTGCCGACATTTCGGGCGATCACAACCCGGTCCATCTGGACGAGGACTTCGCACAGACGACGCCGTTCAAGGGCCGTATCGCCCATGGCGCCTTCACCACGAGCTTGATTTCCGCGGTTCTCGGAACCAGACTGCCCGGGCCCGGCGCCATCCTGGTCGACCAGAGCTTCCGGTACCGCGCGCCCGTGCGCATCGGCGACACGGTGACGGCGCTGGTCCGGGTGAACGAGATCGATCCGGCGCGCCGGCGCGTGACGCTCGCCACCGAATGCCTGGTGGGCGGCACGGTCGTCGTCGACGGCATCACCAAGGTCATGGTGCCGGCCCGCGCGGCCGCACTCGCTGCCGCCGGCTGATCCGCCGGCCCGGGCGGGGCGGCGGCGGTCCGCGCGACCCATCGCCCCGCCTGCCCGGGGCCGGACACATGGACGGGGAATGCGGCTCTACAGACGTTTCGAAGGCTTGGGTCCCGAGGCACGCGGTCTTGCCGTGGCGCTCGGGAATTTCGACGGTGTGCATCGCGGCCATCAGGCGGTGATCGGCGCCGCGGAATCGGCCGCACGCCGCCTCAACACCCGGCCGGCGGTGCTCACCTTCGAGCCCCACCCCCGCAGCGTGCTGCAGCCCGATCGGGCCCCCGGCCGGCTGCAGACCCCGGCCGACAAGCTGCGTGTGCTGGACGATGCCGGCATCGCCGCGGTGTTCATGCTGCGCTTCGACCGCCTGCTCGCCGCCATGCCGGCCGAAGACTTCGTGGAGCGGGTGTTGTGGCGCGGGCTGCGCGTCGCCCATCTCTCCATCGGCCATGATTTCGTCTTCGGCAAGGGCCGGGGCGGCAATGCCAAGATGCTGGAAGCCGCCGCCCAGGCCCATGGCTTCAGCCTGTCGGTGGTGGAGCCGCGCGCCGATGGCGACACGATCTTTTCGTCCACCGCCATCCGCGCCGCGATCACCGGGGGCGACATGGTGCGGGCCGCCCGCCTGCTCGGCCGGCCCTGGTCGGTGTCGGGCCGGGTGCGTGGCGGCGACCGGCGCGGCCGGACCATCGGTTTTCCCACCGCCAATGTCGCGATCGGCCGCTATGTCGAGCCGGCGACCGGTGTCTATGCCATCCGGGTGAACGTCGCACCCGGCCGCGGCCCCGGGGGCGAGCCGCTGCCCGGCGGCCATTTCGGCGGTGTTGCCAATTTCGGCCGCCGCCCCACCTTCGACAAGCGCGACCTGCTGCTCGAGGCGCATCTCTTCGACTTCGCCGGCGATCTTTACGGCCGGCGGGTGGAGATCGCCTTCATCGAGCGCATTCGCCCCGAGCGCCGCTTCGACGGGATCGAGGCCCTGAAGGCCCAGATCGCCGCCGATGCCGAACAGGCGCGATCGCTTCTCGCCAGGGCAGCCGACCGGCGCTATCCATAAGCCTCGCCCCATGGCATGATGCGGCCCGCCCGGGTTCGGGCGTGCCTGCCCTTATGCCATCGGCCGTGCATTCCGCCGGCCGGTGTCTCCCCGTCACCAACCTGAAGCCCGGAAGGGCCGGACCTCGATGAGCGTGGACTACAAAGCCTCGGTTTTCCTGCCCCAGACCCGTTTCCCCATGCGCGGCAACCTGCCGGCCAACGAACCCGGTCTGCTCGACCGCTGGTCCGGCCAGGACCTTTATGCACGCCTGCGCGAAGACGGCCGGGACCGCGAGCGCTTCGTGCTCCATGACGGGCCGCCCTATGCGAACGGCCATCTCCATATCGGCCATGCGCTGAACAAGATCCTGAAGGACGTGATCAGCCGCTGCCAGCAGATGCAGGGCCGCGATGCGCCCTACGTCCCCGGCTGGGATTGCCACGGTCTGCCGATCGAGTGGGAGATCGAGAAGCGCTATCGCGAGAAGGGTCGGAACAAGGACGAGGTGCCGCTGGTCGAGTTCCGCCGCGAATGCCGTGAATTCGCGAGCCACTGGATCGACGTGCAGCGTGAAGAGTTCAAGCGCCTGGGCGTCCTCGGCGACTGGGAACGGCCCTATCTCACGATGACCTACAGCGCCGAGGCGCAGATCGTGCGGGAGCTGGGCAAGTTCCTCACCTCCGGTCAGCTCTATCGCGGCCCCCAGGCCGTGATGTGGTCGCCGGTCGAAAAGACCGCGCTGGCCGAGGCCGAGATCGAATATCACGACAAGACCTCGACCACGATCACCGTGCGCTTCCCGGTGGTGAAGGCCACCCATCCGGCGCTGGACGGGGCCGCGGTCCTGATCTGGACCACCACCCCCTGGACCATCCCGGGCAACCGCGCGGTCGCCTATGGCCCGGATCTCGACTATGTCGCGATCCGCGTGACCGGCACGGCCGACGGCTCGCTCGCCCGCATGGGCGAGGTGCTGGTGCTGGCCGAGGCGCTGGCCGCCCAGGTGCTGGCCGAGGCCGGCATCACCGGCCACGAGGTGGTCGCCACCTTCAAGGGCAGCGCCTTCGAAGGCGCCGTCTGCGCCCATCCTTTCCATGGCCGCGGCTACGATTTCGAGGTGCCGCTGCTGCCGGGCGACCATGTCACCACCGAGCAGGGCACCGGCCTTGTCCACACCGCCCCCGGCCATGGCGAGGAAGACTTCCTTCTGGGCCGCGCCTTCGGGCTGGAGGTGCCGGATACGGTGGCCGAGGACGGCACCTATACCGATCAGGTGCCGATCTTTGCCGGCGACCATGTCTTCAAGGTCGACGACCGGATGTGCGACGAGCTGACCGGGGCGGGTGCGCTGCTTGCCCGCGGCAGGCTGCGTCACAGCTATCCGCATTCCTGGCGGTCCAAGGCGCCGGTCATCTTCCGCGCCACCCGCCAGTGGTTCATCTCGATGGAGCATGCCCGGCTGCGCGAGAAGGCGCTGGCCGCGATCGATCAGGTGCGCTGGGTGCCCGAGACCGGGCGCAACCGCATCCGCTCGATGGTGGAAACCCGCCCCGACTGGCTGGTCTCGCGTCAGCGCGCCTGGGGCGTGCCGATCACCGTGTTCGTGGACCGGAAGACCGGTGAACCGCTGCGCGACCCCGAGGTCATCGACCGGGTGGCGGTGGCCGTGGCCGAAGAGGGCGCCGAGGCCTGGTACACCCGCGATCCGGCCGAGTTCCTCGGCAAGGGCCGCAATCCCGAGGATTACGAGCAGGTCACCGACATCCTGGACGTCTGGTTCGACAGCGGATCGACCCATTCCTTCACGCTGGAAGGCCGCAACGATCTGAAGTGGCCGGCCTCGCTCTATCTCGAAGGTTCGGACCAGCATCGCGGCTGGTTCCAGTCGTCTCTGCTCGAATCCTGCGGTACCCGCGGCACGGCGCCCTACGAGGCGGTGCTGACCCATGGTTTCGTGCTCGACGGCGAAGGCCGCAAGATGTCGAAATCGGTCGGCAACGTCATCGCCCCCCAGCAGGTGATCGAGCAGTACGGCGCCGACATCCTCAGGCTCTGGGTGGTGTCGGCCGACTATTCGCAGGATGTGCGCATCTCCAAGGAGATCCTGTCCTCGCAGGCCGATGCCTATCGCCAGCTGCGCAACACCTTCCGCTATCTGCTGGGCGCGCTCGACGGCTTCACCGAGGCCGAGCGCCTGCCCCTGGCAGAGATGCCCGAGCTGGAGCGCTTCATCCTGCACCGGCTGTGGGAGCTGGACGGCCAGATCCGCAAGGCGATCGCGGCCTATGACTTCCACACCATGTCGACGCTGCTGCACAATTTCTGCGCCGTGGACCTGTCGGCCTTCTATTTCGACGTCCGCAAGGACGTGCTCTATTGCGACGCGCCCGACAGCATCCGCCGCCGGGCGACCCGCACCGTGATGGACCTGCTGTTCGACCGTCTGACCGTCTGGTCGGCGCCGATCCTGGTGTTCACGGCCGAGGAAGCCTGGCTCGCCCGCTTCCCCGAGGGCCAGGTGCCCGAGGGCGAGAGCGTGCATCGCCGGGTCTTCCCCGACACCGACGACGCCTGGCGCAACGACACGCTGGCCGATCGCTGGCGCCGGGTCCGTCAGATCCGCCGGGTGATCACCGGCGCGATCGAGGTGGAGCGCCGCGAGAAGCGCATCCGGGCGAGCCTTGAGGCGCATCCGACGGTCTGGCTGGCGCCGGAACATGCCCATGTCTTCGACGGGCTGGATCCGGCCGAGCTGTCGATCACCTCTGACGCCACACTCACCGGCGGCGATGCCCCGGCCGATGCCTTCCGGCTGGACGACGTGCCGGGCGTGGCCGTGGTGGTCGGCCGGGCGGATGGCGAGAAATGCGCCCGGTGCTGGAAGGTCCTGCCCGAGGTCGGCACCCATGCCGATCATCCGGAGCTGTGCGACCGCTGTGCGGATGCCGTCGCCCATGGCTGAACGGGGATCGGTGGCCGAGGCGGCCTGGCACCAGGCGGCGAGGGCCCGCAGCCGGCGCATGCTGGTCGTGGGCTTCCTGCTGGTGTTCCTGGCCGACCAGATCACCAAGCAGCTGGCGCTCGCCGCCTTCGACATGCCGGGTGACGGCGTCGTCGTCACCTTCTTCTTCAACCTGACACTCGTGTTCAATCGCGGGGTCAGTTTCGGTATGTTGGCCCAGCATGGCGAGCTTGCCCGCTGGGGGCTGGCGGTGATGGCGACGGTGGTGGCCGTGCTGCTGGGCCGCTGGGCCTGGAAGGGCGAGCGGCCGCTGACGGCGCTGGGGCTGGGTTTCGTGGCCGGCGGCGCCATCGGCAATGCGCTCGACCGGGTCCGGATCGGTGCGGTGGTGGACTTCCTGGATGTCCACTATGCCGGCTGGCACTGGCCCGCCTTCAACATCGCCGATGCCGGCATCACGCTGGGCGTGATCCTGCTGCTGGTGGACGGCCTGTTCGGCCGCGATCCGGCCGGCCCGGAAAAGACCTGACCAGGGGGGCGAAGATCCGCCTCCTGTCGCCTATCATGGACGCTGTCCCCGGGCCTCGGGCCCTTGGACGGGATGAGGGAGCAGACCGCATGAGCCGCCTGACCGCGTTGTCGGTGATCGCCATTCTGAGCGTCGGCCTGGCCGCCTGTGATTCGGCGCGCGAGACCCTGGGCCTCAACAAGCGGGCGCCCGACGAATTTGCCGTCGTGCCACGCGCACCGCTCGTTCTGCCGCCGAATTACGATCTGCGCCCGCCGGAGCCCGGTGCGCCGCGCCCGCAGGAAGCGACGCCCGCACAGGCGGCGCGCCAGGCGCTGACCGGCACGGCGCCGGCTGCGGCACCGGTGGCCAACGGCATCGATCCGCTCGACCAGGCGGTGCTGGCCCGCACCGGTGGTGACCGGGCGGATCCGTCGATCCGCGCGACCATCGCGCAGGAGAACACCCAGCTGGCCGAGGCGAGCGAGAGCTTCGTCGACGATCTGCTGTTCTGGCAGGAGCGCGAGCAGCCGGGCACCGTGATCGATGCCGGTGCCGAGCAGCGCCGCCTGCAGACCAATCAGGCGGTCGGCCGGCCGATCGACACCGGCGAGACGCCGATCATCGAGCGCAAGCGCCGCGGCCTGCTTGAAGGCATCTTCTGAGCGACACGAGCCGCTGTCGTCATCCGGGCGGGGTTGCACCGGCCGCCGTCGAGGCCCATCCTGTGATGCGGCCGCATGCGCCCCGCGCGGCCGGTCAACCTAAGAGGAGACGACGCTTGTCTGCGTCCCCATCACCCGTCCGGCGCCGATCGCGCCCCGGGCGGCTGGTCGCCTCGCTGCTGGTGACGTCGGCCCTGCTGGCCGTCCCGGTGCTGCTGCCCGTCACGTCGGCCCCGGCCGCAACGCCACCCACTGCGGCAACGCCGCCCTCCATCGCCGCGGCGACCGCCACCGCCGCCGCCGAGGCGGCCACGCCCCTGCTCGGCGCGAAGAGCCGGGTGCTGGAGAACGGGCTCACCGTCGTGGTGGTCGAAGACCATCGGATGCCGGTGGTCTCGCATATGGTCTGGTACCGGGTGGGTGCGGCGGACGAGCCGGCCCGCCGCTCGGGCATCGCCCATTTCCTGGAACATCTGATGTTCAAGGGCACCGAGCAGACTTCGGGCGATGAATTCTCGCGCCTGATCGCCGAGAATGGCGGCCGCGACAACGCCTTCACCTCATACGACTACACCGCCTATTACCAGAACATCGCGGCCGACCGGCTCGATCTGGTCATGCGGCTTGAAGCCGACCGGATGACCGGGCTGAGGCTTCGGCCCGAAGACACCAAAACCGAACTGCAGGTGGTGATCGAGGAGCGTCGCAGCCGCACCGACAACGATCCCCAGACCCGGTTCGGCGAGGCCTATCGGGCCATGGTCTATGCCGGTCATCCCTATGGCCGACCGGTGATCGGCTGGCCGGACGAGCTGAAGACGCTCGACCGCGAGGATGCGGTGGCCTTCTACAAGGCGCACTACCCCCCCTCCGCCGCCATCGTCGTGGTCGCAGGCGACGTTCGGGCCGCAGACGTGTTCCGCCTGGCCGCCGAGACCTATGGCCGGATCCCGGATACCGCCGGCTTCGACGAGGCGAAGCGCGTGCGTCCGGCGCCGGCGCCGCTGGTGGGCGACCGCCGCCTGGTGCAGGACGCCGCCGGCGTGGCCTCGCCCTCGTGGCGCCGCTCGTGGCTGGTGCCGCGGGCAGAGGGGTTCGGCCGCGACCGCGAAGAGGCGCTGGATCTGATGACCTTCGCCATGGGCGGCAGCTCGACCTCGCCGCTCTACCGCCGGCTGGTGGTGGATGAAGGCGTCGCCGTCCAGGCCGGCGCCTATTACGCCGGCGCGCGCGACGAAGGCCAGCTGATGGTCTATGCAGCCCCGGCGCCGGGTGTCTCGATCACCAGACTTGAAGCGGCGGTCGGCCGCGCGCTGGCCGACATCCTGAAACAGGGCGTCGCCCCCGACGTGCTGGAACGTGCCCGCACCCGGATGCTGGCCGATGCCGTCTATGCCCGCGACAGCGTGTCGTCCACCGCCAATATGGTGGGGGCGGCCCTTGCCACCGGAGAGGCGCTGGAGCGGATCGAGACCTGGCCGCAGCGTGTGGCGGCGATCACCGGCGATCAGGGCATGGAAGCCCTGCGGGCGGTGATGGGGCCCGATCAGGGCACGGCGACCGGCGTGCTGCTGCCCGAAGGGCTGGGTGTCGACGATCCCGCACCCGCCGTTGCGGCCACGGCCGTGACCCCGCCCTCCAGCGAGGGGACCGTCCATTGATCACCGCCCTGTCGTCTTTCCGTCGTCACATGTCGCCGATTGGTCACGAGGTGCGTCGCCTCGGCCTGCGTATGATCGGCACCGTCCTGACCGCGCTGGTGCTGCTGGTGGTGATCGGGCCGGTGCCGGCGGCACGCGCGCTCGACATCCGTACGCTCACCAGCCCGCAGGGTATCCCCTTCTGGCTGGTACAGGTGTCGGAGCTTCCGGTGGTCACCGTCGATTTCGCCTTTGCGGGTGGCACCCGGATTGAACCGGCAGCCAAGGCCGGCGCCGCGACGCTCGCCTCGGGCCTTCTGGTCGAAGGGGCGGGCGACATGGATGGTCCGGCCTTCCAGGATGCGCTGGCCGCACGTGCGGTGGAATTCTCGACCGGTGTCGATCGCGATGCCTTTTCGGGCAGTTTCCGCAGCCTTGCGACCGAAGCGGAGGAGGCCGCGAAGCTGGTCGGGCTGGCCCTCAGCGCGCCGCGGTTCGATGCAGACGATATCGAGCGCGACCGCAGGCAGCTGCTGGTCTCGCTGGCACGCTCGGCCGAAAACCCGCAGGCGATCGCCTCGCGCAGCCTGCTCGCCGGGCTGTTTCCGAACGATGCCTACGGCCGTGACACCGACGGCACGCCCGAGACCGTGGCCGCGCTGACCCGCGAGGATCTGGCGGCCTATGTCTCGCGCCAGTTCACCCGCAACCGGCTGACCCTGGGGGTGGTGGGCGACATCACGCCCGAGGCCGCCGGGCGGGTGGTGGATCTGGCCTTCGCCGGCCTGCCCGCCGGCGACGGCCGGCCGAAGACCGATCCGGTTTCGCCCAGCTTCTTCGGCGAGACGGTGGTCGACCGGCCGATCCCGCAGACCATCATCACCTTCGCCCTGCCGGGCATTCTGCGCAGCGATCCCGACTGGTTCCCGGCCTTCGTGATGAACCACATTCTGGGCGGCGGTACCTTCACGGCGCGGCTGTTCCGGGAAGTCCGCGAGACGCGCGGACTTGCCTATAGTGTCGGCACCACGCTCTACCCGCTCGACCGGGCCGGCCTGCTCTATGGCTATGCCGCCACCCGCAACGACCGGGCGCGGGAGACGGTTCAGGTCATCCGCGAGCAGATCGCCCGCTTCGCTGAAGAGGGGCCGACCGAGGCCGAACTCGCCGGCGCCAAGAAGTACCTCACCGGATCCTTCCCGCTGTCGCTCGACGGCAGCGGTGCCGTGGCCGGGCTGCTGGTCACGATGCAGATCCACCACCTGCCGCCCGGCTATCTCGACGACCGGAGCAGCCTGATCGAGGCGGTGACGGCCGACGACGTCAAACGGGTCGCGAAGCGGCTGCTCGATATCGACAAGCTGTCGGTGGTGATGGTCGGGCAGCCGGCAGACGGGGCCGGATCCGCTGCCCCCGCCGCCGCCCGGATTTCGGAAAACGGTGCCCGAAGCACCGCGCCCAACAGCATCCAGTGACGTCCCAACAAGGACAAAGCATCAGCATCATGGCCAAGACTCTGCCGTTCTCGATCGATTTCACCGGATGCCTCGCCGATACCGGGGCGGAATGCGGGGCGCTGCTCGACCAGACCCGGTCGGCGCTGGCACGTCTGCAAGGCTGGCAGGCCGACGGAACCCTGCCCCTGCTGCGCCTGCCGGCCGCCCGCGACGATCTGGCGGCGCTGGAGCCGCTGGTGCTGCGCTGGCGCGACCAGGCGTCGGATGTTCTGGTGCTGGGCATCGGCGGCTCCAGCCTGGGCGCGCAGGCGCTGCTGGAGCTGCGCGATCCCGATGATCGCGGCCCGCGCATTCACACCCCCGACAATGTCGATCCGGTGAGCTTCCGCCGGCTGGTGGATGGCCTGGACTGGGCCGGGACGCGGGTGCTGGCCGTGTCGAAATCCGGCGGGACGGTCGAGACGGTGGCGCAGCTGCTTCTGGTCCTGGACCGCATGGAGGCATCCCTCGGCCGTGATGCGACCGCGGCACGGCTGGTCGTGGTGGCGGAGCCCGGCAACTCGCCGCTGCGCCGGATCGCCGACGACTACGGCGTCGAGACCTTCGATCACGACCCGAATGTCGGCGGCCGGTTCTCGGTGCTGTCCCTGGTCGGCCTGCTGCCGGCCATGCTGGGTGGCGTGGATGCGGTGGCGATCCGCGAGGGCGCCGCGGCGGTTCTCGACCAGGCCTTTGCCGGGGGTGACCCGGCCGGGATCCCGGCGGCGATGGGGGCTGCGGCGACGGCGGCGCTGATGCAGCACAAGGGCATCTCGCAGGCGGTGCAGTTCGGCTATGTCGACCGGCTGGCCCGTTTCGGCGAGTGGTGGCGGCAGCTGGTCGGGGAAAGCCTCGGCAAGCAGGGCATCGGTCTGGCGCCGGTCTTTGCCCGCGGGGCGACCGACCAGCACAGCCAGCTGCAGCTCTATCTCGATGGTCCGCGCGACAAGCTGGTGACGGTGATCGAGCCGCCGGCGGAGCAGCAGCCGGCCTGGCGGATCACGCCCGAGGCGGCGACGCGCTATGGCGTTCCCTATCTCGCCGGCCGCAGCCTGGGCGATCTGATCGCAGCCGAGGCCCGGGCCACGGCCGAGAGCCTGATCGCCGAGGGCCGCCCGACCATCCGGATGAAGCTGGATGCGGTCGACGGACGGACGATCGGCGCGCTGATGATGACGGCGATGATCGAAACCATCCTTCTGGCCGATCTGCTGGCGGTGGATCCCTTCGATCAGCCTGCGGTTGAGAAGGGCAAGATCCTGACCCGCGAATACCTGGCCGCCGCCGGCTGAGGGATCGTCGCCCGATGTCCCGGATCCGCCGCCTGCCCGAAACCCTGGTCAACCGCATCGCCGCCGGCGAGGTGGTGGAGCGGCCGGCGGCGGCGGTGAAGGAACTGGTCGAGAATGCGATCGATGCCGGTGCCCGGCAGGTCGATGTGGTGCTGGGGGCGGGCGGGCGCAGCCTGATCGCCGTCACCGATGACGGCATCGGCATGGATGCCGATGATCTGGAACTCGCCATCGAGCGCCATGCGACCTCGAAGCTCGCCGATGACGATCTGGTCGAGATCGACACGCTGGGTTTCCGGGGCGAGGCCCTTCCCTCGATCGGCGCGGTGGCGCGGCTGCGCGTCACCAGCCGCCGGCGCGGGGCGGATACGGCGCTTGAAATTGCGGTCGAGGGCGGCATAAGGGCGCCGGTGAAGCCGGCATCAGGCCCCCCAGGCACCCGGGTCGAGGTCCGCGACCTGTTCTACGCCACGCCGGCCCGGCTCAAATTCCTGAAGGCGGAACGCACCGAAACCCAGGCTGTGGCCGATGCGCTTCGCCGCCTGGCCATGGCCTATCCCGAGATCGGCTTTTCGCTGGCCGATGGCGAGCGCCGGATCTTCGCCTTCCGGCCGGAGACGGGAAGCGGTGCCGAGGCGCGCCTCGCCCGGCTCGGCCGGATCATGGGGCGGGATTTCGCCGCCAATGCGCTGGAGATCGAGGCCGAGCGCGACCTGCTGCGCCTGGAGGGCTATGCCGGCCTGCCGACGCTGAACCGCGGCACGGCGCAGCACCAGTATCTGTTCGTCAACGGCCGGCCGGTGCGCGACCGGCTGATGCAGGGGGTGGTGCGGGCCGCCTATCAGGATTTCCTGGCCCGCGACCGGCATCCGATGGTCGCCCTGTTCCTGACCGTGCCGGCCCGGCTGGTGGACGTGAATGTCCATCCCGCCAAGGCCGAGGTGCGGTTCCGCGACCCGCAGCTCGTTCGCGGCCTGATCATCGGGGCTCTGCGCCATGCCCTGGCCGAGGCCGGCCACCGTGCGGCGACGGCTCTGGGTGGGGTGGGGGCCCTGGGTGGGGTGGGGCCGCTCGGTACCGTCAATCAGGCGGTTCTGCCGGCCACGGCACCCCGGCCGGTGCCGGGTGCTGTCGGGGCGGGGCAGGATTCGCTCTGGTCGGCGGCGCGGGCTGCGGCGGCCGGCGTTCTGCCGGACCGTCCCGACCCCCAGGCCGCCGCGCGGGCGACGGCATTCTGGGTGCCCCCGGTCAACGAGGCAGTGCGGCCGCATGAGCTTGCCGATCGGGGTGTCGCCGCCCCCGCACCACCCGCTGCCCGCGGGGCGGCCCCTGCAGATCACGTCGCCGACGAGGCGACCCGCGCCCATCCCCTGGGGGCGGCTCTGGCGCAGCTGCACGACACCTATATCCTGGCCGAAACCCGCGACGGCCTGGTCGTGGTCGACCAGCATGCCGCCCATGAACGCCTGGTTTACGAGCGGATGAAGCGGCATATGGCCGAGGCCGGCGTGCCCTCGCAGGGGCTGCTGCTGCCCGAAGTGGTGGAGCTGGACGAAGCGGTGGCCGACGGCCTGCTCCGACGGGCGGCCGAGCTGGGGCGGCTGGGGCTCGAGATCGAGGCCTTCGGGCCCGGGGCGGTGCTGGTTCGTGGCGTGCCGGCCCTGCTGGGCCGGGTGGATGCGCAGGGGCTGGTCCGCGATCTCGGTGACGAGATCGCCGAATATGACGAGGCCCTGGCGCTGGCGGACCGGCTGGAAGCGGTCTGTGCCACCATGGCCTGCCATGGCAGCGTGCGTGCCGGCCGCCGGCTGACCGTGCCCGAGATGAACGCCCTGCTGCGCGAGATGGAGATCACGCCACATTCCGGCCAGTGCAATCATGGCCGGCCGACCTGGGTATCGCTCGACCGCGCCGCGATCGAACGGCTGTTCGGGCGCCGATGAAGAAGAGACGTATTCCCGCTCGAAACTGGCTTATGCTGATCGCCCTGCTTCCGGGCCTGGGGGGATGTGCAATCCCCGCGGTCGCCGATCCGCGTGCAGTTGGGGGGCTCCAGTTTCTGGACGATCGGGTTTTGCGGGCAGACGACGGACCGCTGCGCATCCCTGCGGGGGGGCTGTCCGAGGTGGCTGCAGTAGATGCGATGTCCCCCGAAGGCTGCGAGCGTTTCGTGTTTATCGTCGATGATCGTGAGGAGAAGTATGGGCCAGCGCGAGCGCTGGAAGCTGAACTGATCTTCGATCTGGCTCGACATCGCTTTTCTGTGGGCGATCGGCGCTGGCGATTTCTGGCGACCGCCACGGCCCCCGATGTCGTACGGCCTGCCATCATCGATGGTGAAGCTCTTCGCGTTGACCGGCGTTCCGGCCTGTTTATCTGGGCGTCGGAAGGCGATACCTGGCGAAAATCCATGCCGGGTATCTTCGAGAGCACGCCCGATGGCGTGCTCCGTCGTGCATTTCCCCTTCCTGCCGTCTTCGTGCCCGATCGTCCGGGCGCCCCTGGTGCGGGTGTTCGCCCCAACAGGGGTTTTGAGGCCCTGGACGTGGATGTTGATGGCCGGCGGATCATTTTCATGAATGAGGACAGCCTCGCTCAAGACGGCGCGGCCGGCGCACCGGGCGAGGGGCCACCCGTCAGGGTCACCGTGATGAACCGCCAGACCGGCGACATGCTCGGTCAGCACGTCTACCGTCTGGATTTCTTTCCGGACCCTCCTCGGGGCGACCTGCGGGGGGGGACCGGGGCCACAGGCGCCGTTTCGATGCTGTGGCTCGAGGACGGCAGCTATCTCGTCCTTGAGCGTGCCTTCAGGCGGGACGCGGGTGTTCGCATCCGACTTTATCATGCCGATCCTGCGGAAGCCGATGATGTCAGGGACCAGTGGTCGCTCGCCGGGTGGCATGGCCGGGCTGCCCGGAAGACCTTGCTTGGCGACCTCCTGGCGGCCGGCCTGCGGGCCGACAACTGGGAGGGTATGGCCTTCGGGCCCGACCTGCCGGATGGCCGGAAGACCCTGGTCCTGGTTACCGACGACAATTTCAATCAGCTGTTTCAGTCGACCATCATTGCCTGGATCGCCCTGCCGTCCTTCGACGAGGTCAGGGCGCGCCGGCCGGCGCAATGAGATCGTCCACTTACCTGTGGTTGATAGATTGGATGAAATAAACGCCGTTTTAGATTGCAACCATGGCGTTTTGTAATGGCAAACATCTTGACCGATGCGCGTACGCTGCTAGATCTTTTGTCCATAGGTTGCATGTCTTCGCGCTGGCTCTACCCATCATGATCTACCGGCTCCATCCGGCCGGGTGAGGGGGAATGCAGGTTGCAGGATGCGGAAAAATCCGCGGCTGCGATCCTGTGCCGGTGTGCGGGCAGCGCCGCCGTTCACCGAACCGGGACATGGACCATGACACTCAGGGCCGTTGCCGTCTCCGCCCCCGACTGGGTGGCGGGTGCGAAGGATGATCGTGCGCTGAACAGCCGCGACGCGGCGAGCCTCTACAATGCCTGCCGGGTCGCCGCGGCCGAAGCCGCGGCTGGCCGTGGCGCCTGGGGCGCCTCCAACTGGGCGGCGACCGATCCTCGCGCGGCCCGTGCCGCCGCCAGGGCTTCGACCCTGCTGATGTATTCCATGGACGACATGCCTGCCTTCCGGGCGTTGATCGAGCGGCAGCGCCCGAACCTGTTGCTGATCGGCGCCATGTCGCTCTGTCTGCCGGGCGCCGTGGCCTGCGCGCGGGAGGCCCGGGAGATTCTGGGGGATCGGGTGGCGATCGTCCTCGGCGGGCGCCATGCCAGCGAGACGGTCTGGCTGCCCGACCGCAGCGACCGGCGGGCGGCCACGCTCGGCCGGCATGCCGGTGCACCGCTGGAGCTGATCCATGCCGGCCGGCTGCCGGCGGTGTTCGATGCCGTGGCGATGGGCGATGGCGAATATCTGATCGAGGCTCTCGGGCGGGCGGTGGAGGCGGCGGTCCGCCGCGGCCTGCATCCGGCGACGCTGTTCCACGAGATCGATCCGGCCACCCCGGGTGACTGGATCCTCGGCCTGGATGATCGCGGCCGCCCCGGCTATCTGGTCTCGCGGGGGGTGGCGATGAACCAGATGGCCCTGCCCAGCCCGGCCCGGACCTTTGGCGTCTCGGCCAGTTTCGGCGTGTTCGGCGGGCGCATGACCGCACATGTCTTCAGCGATATCGGCCGCGGCTGCGTCTATGACTGCAATTTCTGCTCGGAGCGGGTGTCGGCCACCGGCGGGGTGCGCGACCTTGCTAACAGCGCCGACCGGCTGCACGGCCAGCTCGCCGCCGCCTGCCGGACGATTGCCGAGGACTGGCCGGGTCGCCGGGCCAGCGCGTTCTGCGAGGATTCGGTGCTGCTGGGCGGTGCCACCCGGCTGATCGACCGGTTCTGCGACCTGATGGACCGCCAGCCGCTCGACATCCGCTTCGGCGGCCAGCTGACCATCGACCAGATCCTGACCCGGCCCGCCGAGGTGGCGCGCCTGGCCCGTGCCGGCCTATCCTATGTGTTCATCGGGGTCGAGACCCTGTCGCCAGAGGAGATCGGGGGCATGAGCAAGGATGTCGGCCGCAAGCGGGCCTCGTGGACCGATCGCATGCACCGCGCCTTCGACGTGCTGGGAGAGGCCGGCATCGATTGCGGCTGTGCCGTGCTGTTCGGCCTGGGCGAGCGCCATGAAAGCCGCCTGGCCCTGCTCGACACGCTCGACCGTTTCCGTCTGAGCCATGGCGCGCCCGACCCGATCAGCCTGAACTGGGCGGTCCAGCATCCGTTGTGTGGCGAGGATGGCGGGGCCGGCTACGACTATGTCGACTGGGGGACGCCGGAAGGCCCCTATCTGGACCTGTTCCACAATTTCGGCGAGGCGTCGCTGCGCTATCCGCTGCCGCAGGTGGGGGCGCCGCGTCTGGCAGAGGTGGCAGAGGTCGTCGCCGCCGCCGATGCCGTGCGCGGCCGGCCCCTCGGCGGCAGGCTGGCCTCGTGAGCGGGCAGCGACCGACCCGCCCGGCGACGACGCTGGCGCAGGGCGCGCGCTTCCCGCTGGGGCCCGTGGAAACGCCGGTGCCGCCGGTGACCGAGGCGACCACGGTGCTGTTCCGCGACCTGGATGCCATGGCGCCGGTGGACCGCGAGAGCCTGGCGCGCCAGGGGCATGATCCCTTCGCCGGCTTCTATTACGGTGCGGTCGGCACGCCCTCGTCAGGGGCGCTGGCGCGGATGGTGGCGGCGGCCAATGGTCTGGCCCATGCGGTGATCGCGCCGGCCGGGCTTTCGGCCTTCATCGCGGCGCTCTGGGCGTCGGTGAAACCGGGGGAGCGGGTGGCGGTCACGGATGCCGTCACCTATTCGCTGCGCTGGCATCTGGACCGGCGGGCGGCTGCGGCGGGTATCGGCATCGACTACTTCCCGCCGGGGATCGGCGCCGGTATCCGCGACGTGCTCCGCCCCGACACCCGGCTGGTCTGCGTCGAAACGCCGGGGGCCTTCACCTTCGAGGTCGAGGATCTGGCGGCTGTGGCCGAGGCCACCCATGCGGCCGGCGCCCGCCTGCTGGTCGACGACACCTGGAGCGCCGGGCTGCATTACCGGCCGGCCGATCACGGGGCCGATCTGGTGCTGCAGTCTCTGGCCAAGCTGCATGCCGGGGTGGCCGGCGTGTCGCTCGGCGCGATCTCGACCGGGGATCGGGCGCTCTACGAGGACGTACTGGAAGAGACAGCCCTGCAGGGCATGGCCGTCTCGGCCGATGCCACCCAGAAGGCGGCGGTGGCCATGCAGACGCTGGCCGTGCGCCTGGCCGCCCAGGACCGCACCACCCGCCGCCTGCTGGCGGCGGTGGCGGCGCTGAACGTGCCCGGTCTCTGCCTGCTGCATCCGGCCATGCCCGACCATCCCGGCCATGATGTCTGGGCCCGCGACTTCACCGGTGCCGGGACGCTGTTCTCGCTGGTGGTCGACGGGGGCGGCCCGGCCGATGCCGCGGCCATCGGCCGAGGGCTGACCCTGTTCCGGCCGGGGTACGGCTGGGGTGGCGCGGTCTCGCTGGTCTCGCCCTTCACCGCCGGCGAGGGGCGGACGGTATCGCGGCCACCGGCCCGGGGCGCTGGTCTCCGGCTCTATGCGGGGCTGGAGGATGCCGAAGACCTGGTCGAGGATCTCTGCGGTGCGATCTGCCGGGCGGGCCGGGCCGGCGCCTGACCGGCCCTCCTTCCGGCGGCCTCCCCCCTTCCGGTGGCATCAACCCTTCCGGCGGCGGCGGATGGCGCGCACGGCCAGGGTCAGCAGCAGGACCAGCGGGATCAGGGCAGGCAGCATGCCGATGATCCAGACCAGCACCTCCAGCGCATCGCGAAGCGTATAGACCAGCGTGAAGAGCAGCTCTTCGCCCAGATTGCCGAAGGGGGCGAGAAGGCCCGGCTCCGTCACCGGCGCCCGCAGCTGGGCGCGATAGATGTCGCGGTCGATCCGGCTTTCCAGGCGGCCGAACTCCCCCTGGGCACGCTCGAGCCTGGTCTGGGTGTCGGCCAGTTCGCGGCTGATGGTGATCAGGTCTTCCAGCCGGGCGTCGCTGCGCTGATAGAGCGCCTGCAGCCGGTCGCGATGGGTGGTCAGCAGGGCGATACGCTGCTTCACGTCGACCATCTGATCCGACAGGTCTTCGGCGCTGGTCTGGCGGTCGATCTCGCCGTTTTCGGCGACGCTCGAAAGATAGTCGTCCAGCCGGGCGACGCCCGGCTTGGGCAGGCGGGCCTCGAAATAGCCGGATCTGCTGCCGTCGACACGCACCGTCAGCACGCTGCAGCCTGCCATCTCGCGGCAGAGCTTTTCCAGCGCGGCGACGCGGCTGTCCGGGGCCTCGGTTATCAGGTTGCGGTCATGGGTATAGGCCAGGAAGCCGGCGGCGTCCGGCTGAAGGCCCTCCGCCATGGGAGGGCCCGCCATCTGGCCAACCGCCATCGGCTCCGGCGCGGCGCCTGCCGACTGGATCTCGGTCGACATCGGTGCCGTGGCGACCATGCGGCCCATGCCGGTCTGAGCGCTGTCATCGCTGCCGGTGCTGCTGCCGTCTTCGTTACAGGCGGCAAGGGGCAGGGCAAGCAGAAGGGCGACGGCAAGGGCACGAAGCATCATCGGCGGCATCCGGGAAGAGAGGGGGCGGGGCACCGGTCAGGGCCGGCCCGTCCACTCTTCATGATGCAGTCCCGTCAGGCGAGGGGCTTTTCTGGGGCGATCAATCTGCGGTGCCGGTATCGTCGGCATCGTCACCCTCGTCCGCGACCGCGTGGCCAAGGATCAGAAGGTCGGCCTTGCCGTAACGGCGCCGGTCGAGAACACGAAGCGCCTCGGGCAGCACGATATCGGTGCCGCGGGCCAGCTCCACGGTGACGAGTGCCGGGCTGGCGAGCCGGCCTGAACGGACGAGCCCGGCGAGGATGGCCTCGGCCACTGCGGGGGCGTCGTAGGGCGGGTCGAGCAGGACCAGATCGAAGGGCCGGTCGCTGCGCAGCGCCGCCGCCACGGTCTCGGGGCGGCCGAGATCGGCTGCGGCGAAGCGGCAGTTGCGCTCCTCGCCGAGCTTCGCGGCATTGGCCCGGGCGATGGCGACGGAGGCGCGGTCGCGGTCGATGAACACGGCCGAGGCGGCACCGCGCGACAGGGCTTCCAGCCCCAGCGCGCCGATGCCGCAGCAGAGATCGGCGACGTGGCGGTCACGGACCGCCGCCTCGCCATCCCCTCTCAGGTCGCGATGGCCGAGGATGTCGAACAGGGCTTCACGGGCACGCTCGGAGGTCGGGCGGATGACCGCCCGACCTTCGGGAGCCTGAAGCGTGCGGCCGCGATGGCGGCCGCCGACGATCCGCGGCATGGCCGATCAATCCTCGCCGCCGCTCTCGCCCTCGGGCCGACGCCCGCGGGGCGCGCCGAAGGGCCGATCGCCGCCGAAGCTGCGGCCGCCACGATCACCGCCGCGGTTGTCGCCGCCACGGAAGCCGCCGCGATCACCGCCACGGTTGTCACCGCCGCGGAAGCCGCCGCGATCACCGCCACGGTCGTCACGATTGCCGCCGAAGCGCCGCTCGCCGCCGCCGAAGCCGCCGCGCTCGCCACCGCGGTTGTCGCCGCCACGGAAGCCGCCGCGATCACCGCCCCGGTCGTCGCGATTGCCGCCGAAACGACGCTCGCCGCCGCCGAAGCCACCGCGATCGCCACCACGGCCTTCACCGCCACGGAAGCCACCGCGATCACCGCCGCGGTCGTCGCGATTGCCGCCGAAACGGCGCTCGCCACCACCGAAGCCGCCGCGCTCGCCACCGCGGTTGTCGCCGCCACGGAAGCCGCCACGGTCACCGCCCCGGTCGTCGCGATTGCCGCCGAAACGGCGCTCGCCGCCACCGAAGCCACCACGATCGCCACCACGGCCTTCACCGCCACGGAAGCCGCCGCGATCACCGCCGCGGTCGTCGCGGTTGCCGCCGAAGCGCCGCTCGCCGCCGCCGAAGCCGCCACGATCGCCACCGCGACCTTCACCGCCACCGAAGCCGCCGCGATCGCCGCCGCGACCTTCACCGCCGCGGAAACCGCCGCGATCACCGCCACGGTCGTCGCGGTTGCCGCCGAAGCGCCGCTCGCCGCCACCGAAGCCGCCGCGATCGCCGCCGCGACCTTCACCGCCGCGGAAACCGCCGCGATCACCACCCCGGTCGTCGCGATTGCCGCCGAAGCGCCGCTCGCCACCGCCGAAGCCGCCACGATCGCCGCCACGGTCGTCGCGATTGCCGCCGAAACGGCGCTCGCCGCCGCCGAAGCCGCCGCGATCACCGCCACGGTCGTCGCGATTGCCGCCGAAACGCCGCTCGCCGCCGCCGAAGCCACCACGATCGCCGCCGCGGTCGTCACGGCCACGGAAGCCGCCGCGATCGCCACCACGGTCGTCGCGATTGCCGCCGAAGCGCCGCTCGCCGCCACCGAAGCCGCCGCGATCACCGCCGCGGTCGTCGCGATTGCCGCCGAAGCGCCGCTCGCCGCCACCGAAGCCGCCGCGATCACCGCCGCGGTCGTCGCGGTTGCCGCCGAAGCGCCGCTCGCCGCCGCCGAAGCCGCCGCGATCACCACCGCGGTCGTCACGGCCACGGAAGCCGCCGCGATCGTCGCGATTGCCGCCGAAGCGCCGCTCGCCGCCACCGAAGCCGCCGCGATCGCCACCGCGGTCGTCACGGCCACGGAAGCCGCCACGATCACCGCCACGGTCGTCGCGGTCGCCGAATTCGCGCCGGCCGCCGCCGAAGCCGCGGCGGTCGCCACGGCCGGCCTCGCGGGCGCGCTGCTCGGCGACGGCGGCGTCGACCTCTTCGTCCTGCTCGTCGTTCAGCGGGCTCCAGCCTTCGCGGCGATCGTCACGGCGGTCGTCGCGACGATCGTCACGCCGGTCGCCGGCGACGTGCAGGCCGCGGGTCGGGCGATCGGCATTGTGGAACTCACGCTGGCGGCGCTTGTCCTGGATGGCGCGCGACGACGGAGCCTGGGGCGCATCCACCGGCGTCGCCAGTGTCAGCAACTCGTCGTCATCCTCGTCGTCGCCGAAATCGTCACCCTCGTCATCGCCGTCGAGGGCGTCCTCGTCCTCGTCGTCGAAATCCTCCGCGTCCTCATCGCCTTCGGTCAGCTCTTCGGCCCGGGCGATCAGGGCTTCGAGATCCTCAAGCGTCTCGACCTCGATCTCGTCGAGTTCCTCTTCGAACGCGTCGTCCTCGAACTCTTCCTCACCGTCGAAATCGTCCTCGCCCTCAAGGTCCTCGTCCTCGATGAAGCGGGCGTCCGGAATCTCGTCGGCCGCGGGGCGCGTTGCCTGGGCGGCGGCAGGGGCGGCGGCGGTCTCGTCCGCGGCAGGCCCGGTCTTCTCGACCTTCTTGGTCTCGTCGGTCATCTTGTCGATCATTTCTGGTGCAGGCGCGCCGGTCTTGGCGGCCTGGCGCCGGAGCGGGGCGTCACGCCCGGTCTCGGGCAGATGAAGGCCTTCGGCGAGTGAGCCCAGCTGGTCTTTCAGCATGCGGGCGGTCACCTCGCGCACCTCTCCAGGGTGCATGCGGCCGATCTGGAACGGTCCATAGGCAACACGGATCAGCCGGCTGACCGGGTGTCCGAGGCTTTCGAGGACCCGTCTGATTTCGCGATTCTTGCCTTCGGTCAGTACCACCGAAAGCCACGCATTCGTGCCCTCGTGCTCGATCTCCACTTCGATCGGGCCATAACGGACACCTTCGACGGTCATACCCTGGGCCAGCCGTCCGACCGCATCTGCGTCGGGCGTGCCGTAGACACGCACCCGATAACGGCGGCGCCAGGCGGTTGCGGGGCTCTCGAGACGACGGGCGAGTTCGCCGTCGTTGGTGAGGAGCAGGAGCCCTTCAGAGTTGTAGTCGAGGCGCCCCACGCTCACCACGCGGGGAAGATCTGCCGGCAGGCGGTCGAAGACGGTTTCCCGGCCTTCGGGATCATGGTTGGTCGTGATCAGCCCGCGCGGCTTGTGATAGAGGAACAGCCGCACCGGCTCGCGCGCCGGCAGGGGCCGGCCGTCGACGGTCACCCGGTCGGCGGGCGTCACGTCGAGCGCGGGGCTGTCGATGCGGCGGCCATTGACCGCCACCCGGCCGTCGAGGATCAGACGCTCGGCGTCGCGGCGGGAACACAGGCCCGCACGGGCGATGGCCCGGGCGACGCGCTCACGCGCGCGGTCCGGCTCGGTCGGAAGGCTGCGGGTCATCTGGTCTCCAGGGCGGCGGCGACAAGGCCGTCAAAAATCAGGCGATCGCCGGCATCGATCAGGAATTCGGGGTGCCACTGCACACCCAGACAGAAGCGGAAGCCGGGATGTTCCAGCCCCTCGATCACCCCGTCGGGGGCCGCGGCATTGCGCACCGCGCCGGGCGCAATCCGGTCCACCGCCTGATGATGGGCGCTGTTCACAGTCATCCGGGCCGTGCCGACCAGACGCCGGAGCAGGGTATCGGGGTCGATCAGGACCTCGTGCCCCGGCTCGTTGCGCGGGTTCGGCTGCTCGTGGGCCAGCGCCTCGGGAAAGGCGTCGGGGATGTGCTGCACCAGGGTACCGCCGAGCGCGACGTTGAGCAATTGCTCGCCCCCGCAGATGCCCAGCACCGGCATATCCCGGTCCAGCGCGGCGCGAACCACGCCCAGCTCGAAAGCCGTGCGCCGGTCCTTGGTCGTGACCGTGGCATGTCGCATCCCGGACCCGAAGAGGGCCGGATCCACATCGAACGCACCGCCGGTCACCACCAGCGCGTCCAGCCGGCCGACCAGTTCGGCCGCCAGCTCCGGTTCATGGGGCAACGCCACCGGCAGGCCGCCCGCGGTGACGATCGCATCCATGTAATTCACACGGAGCGCGTACCACGGGAACCTCGAATAGCCGCCGGGCTGTTCGACGTCGAGGGTGACGCCGACGAGCGGGCGGTATGCGGAAGCGGATGTACCCATGGGCGCAATTGATGGGGCTTCCCGCGTCAGGATGCAAGGGCCGCTTGACGTGAAACCCCATGCAGGCTTCGCTTGGCTGCCATGCCGAACCACGTCCCGATGCCCGTTCCGTATCCGTCCCAGCCGCTTCGTCCCATGGAGGCGGCGCTTGAACAGGCACGCGCCGCGGCGGCACGGGGGGAGGTTCCGGTGGGCGCGGTGGTGGTCGATCCGGTCCGGCGGGTCATCCTGGCCGCGGCCGGCAACCGCACCGAAGCCGACCACGATCCAACCGCCCATGCCGAAATTCTGGCGATCCGCCAGGCCGCGTCCCTGATCGGCAGCCCGCGCCTGACCGGGCTGGATCTCTGGGTGACGCTGGAGCCGTGCGCCATGTGCGCCCAGGCGATCTCCTTCGCCAGGATCCGCCGCCTATATTATGGGGCAGCCGATCCCAAGGGCGGCGGCGTGGACCACGGCGCCCGCGTCTTCGCCCATCCGACCTGCCATCACCGGCCCGATATCTTCGCCGGCATCGGTGAAACCGCGGCAGCCGACTTGCTTAAGGTTTTCTTCAAAAGCCTGAGATAGTCTCTGTCCAGCCAGAGCCTACCGCGTTGCAGCAGGAGCCTACGCCCCATGGGTCCGATTATCGGCATCATCCTTACCCTCGTCCTGGTTTTCGGCGGGTTCATCATCGCCGGCGGCCATATCGAGGTGATTCTGGAGGCCCTGCCGATCGAGGGCATGATCATCGGCGGCATCGCGCTCGGTGCCTTCGTCACCGGCAACAGCGGCGAGGTGATCAAGCACACGCTGGGCGGGCTCGGCAAGGCATTCAAGGGCGCCAAGTGGAAGAAGCAGGACTACATCGACCTGATCAGTCTGATGTACATGGCTCTCTACAAGCGGCAGCGTGAAGGGACCAAGTTCAACGACTTCGAGGATCCGAAGAACAGTGCGCTGTTCAAGAAGTATCCGAAGATCCTGAACGACCACCTCGCGATCAACATGATCTGCGACACGCTCCGCAACATGAGCATGCGCCATGAAGATCCGCATCAGGTGGAGGCCTATCTGGAAAATCTGCTCGAGAAGGTTGAAGAGGAACACATGGAGCCGTCCCACGCCCTGCAGGGCGTTGCCGACGGTCTGCCTGCCTACGGTATCGTGGCGGCGGTGCTGGGCGTGGTGAAGACCATGTCCTCGATCGACAAGCCGCCGGCGGTGCTGGGCGGGCTGATCGCAAGCGCGCTGGTCGGTACCTTCCTCGGCATCTTCCTGGGCTATGGCATGGTCGGCCCGCTGGCCGGGCGCATCAAGCAGATCAACGAGGCCGATGCCCGGTTCTACAAGCTGATCCGCGACGTCTTCGTTTCGACGCTGTCGAAGAATGCGCTGCAGGTGGCGATCGAGGTCGGCCGCGCCAACATTCCCTCCAGCATGCAGCCGACCTTCGCCGAGGCGGAGGCTGCGATCAACAAGGCCAAGGGAAGCTGATCGATGGCGGAGGACGGCGGCCACGCAACGATCATCAAGAAGGTCAAGAAGGGTAAGGGCGGCGGCCATCACGGCGGTGCCTGGAAGGTGGCCTATGCCGACTTCGTGACCGCGATGATGGCCTTCTTCCTGCTGCTCTGGCTGCTGAACGCGCTGGACGAAAAGAAGCTCAAGGGCATCGCCGACTATTTCACGCCGACCTGGACCGTGTTCCGCGATGCCGGGGCCTCGCATACCATGCCGATGATGGCGGGCACGCCCGACATCAATGTCGGCCAGGGCGGCGTCAGCATGCCGTCCTTCGAACGGTCCGACCTGACCCCGCCGCCCTCGCCGATGGATCTGCAGCCCGATATGGCCAAGCGCCCGGCCGCCAATCCGGCCGACGAGGCGCCACCCGAAGAACTGCCGGTGAACGACCCGGCCGAAGCCATGCGCCGGGTGCTCTCGGGCGAGCGGCTCGAGGCGCCCAAGACCATGCAGACCTTCGAACAGGCGGTGCAGGATGCCGCCCAGCGCATGGTCGAGGCCCGTGACCGGGCCAGGGAGCGGGACATCGCCGCCCGTGGCGCGGCCGAGCGCCGGTCGTTCGAGGATACCGCCGACCGGCTGCTCAAGGCGATTTCCTCCGACCCCTCCACCCGCGAACTCTCGGGTAACCTCACCCTGCGCGTGACCGATGACGGGCTGGAGATCAACATCATGGATCGGGAAGACGAGCCGGTCTTCCCCTCCGACGGCGCCGAACCCTATCCGGCGGCGCGGCGCCTGCTGGCGCTGGCGGCGACCACGGTCCGGGCCTCGCCCAACCAGATCGCCGTGCGCGCCTATCTGGGCGGCGAGCCCGGCACCCGGCCCGATGCCTGGTCCCTGACCGCCGAGCGGGCGATCGCGGCCCAGAAGGTGCTGACCGATGCCGGTGTGCCGGTGGCGCGCGTCGAAGAGGTGTCGGGACGTGGTCAGTCGACCATGCTGGTGCCCGATCAGCGGGCAGACCCGCGCAACAACCGGATTACCGTGGTGCTGCGGCGGACCGTCCCGGTTTCTTCGTAGTCGTCCTGTTCTTCTTCATCGTCTCGCGTCGGGGATCGGTTCAGCCGATCGCCCGCCAGCCGATATCGCGGCGGCAGAACCCGCCCGGCCAGTCGATCGCATCGACCGCGGCATAGGCGCGGCTTTGTGCCTCCGACGGGCCGTCGCCCAGGGCCGTGACCGCGAGCACGCGCCCGCCATTGGAAAGCAGGCGGCCCGCATCGTCGGTCTTCGTGCCGGCGTGGAACACGATCACGTCCGGGGCAGCCGCACGGGCAGCGTCGAGGCCGCGGATCTCCTCGCCCCTGGCATAGTCGCCGGGATAGCCCTTTGCGGCCAGCACCACGGTCAGGGCGGTGCGCGGGTCAAGCTCGATCATCGACGGGTCGAGCCGGCCGTCGCGGGCGGCGAGCAGGATCTGGGCGAGATCACCCCAGAGCCGCGGCAGCAGAACCTGGGTCTCGGGGTCGCCGAAGCGGACATTGTATTCGACCAGCTTCGGCCCGTCCTTGGTCAGCATCAGCCCGGCATAGAGCACGCCGACGAAGGGCGTGCCCTCGGCCGCCATGGCGTCGACGGTGCGCTGAACGATCTCGGTCATCGCGCGACCGGTGATCTCGGACGTCATGCAGGGGGCCGGGGAATAGGCGCCCATGCCGCCGGTATTGGGGCCGGTATCGCCGTCGCCCACCCGCTTGTGGTCCTGGGCGGTGCCGAGCAGGATGGCGGTGGTGCCGTCCGAGAGCGCGAACAGGCTCGCCTCCTCGCCCTCCATGAATTCCTCGATCACCAGCGAGGCGCCGGCGCTGCCGAAACGGCCGCCCAGCATCTCGTCCACGGCCTCCAGCGCCTCGGCCTCGGTCATCGCCACCACCACGCCCTTGCCGGCCGCCAGACCGTCGGCCTTGACCACGATCGGCGCGCCCTGTGCGCGGATATAGGCCTTGGCCGCCCCGGCATCGGTGAAGCGGGCATAGGCGGCGGTGGGGATGCCATAGCGGGCGCAAATGTCCTTGGTGAAGCCCTTGGAGCCTTCCAGACGCGCGGCGGCCGCCGAGGGGCCGAAGGCCGGCACGCCGGCCGCTTCCAGCACATCGGCCAGGCCCGCGACCAGCGGTGCCTCGGGGCCGATCACCACGAGGCCGATGCCTTCCGCCTTGGCGAAGGCCGCGATGCCGTCCATGTCGGTGGGGTCGAGGTCCAGAAGCTCGGCATGCTCGGCAATACCGGCATTACCGGGGGCGGCACACAGATAAGACACGGAGGCACTGGCTTCGAGCGCACGCGCCAGTGCATGCTCCCGACCGCCCGATCCGATCAGCAGAACCTTCATCGCACGCTCCCGTCGGCCTGATTCAGTGGAGTCCGCTGTCCCGGCGCGGTCATACCGCCGGCGGTGCGCAACCGCCCCGGGTTGCCCGTCTTCGGGCACCATGCTTCTATCATGGCACCCGTCCGGGAGAAACCCCACCCGCGACCGCGCCTGCCATGCCCCGTCCCGCAGTCCGATCCGGAGCCGATGCCTTGAGCCGCCTGCCCTTCGATACCGACCGCCCCTCCCGTCAGCGTGATCCGGGCGCAGAGACGGCCACGGGCGGCCACAACCTGCCGGTCTATACCGTGAGCGAGATTTCGGGCGAGCTGAAGCGCACGGTCGAAAGCCGCTTCGCCGCCGTCCGGGTCAGGGGCGAGATCAGCGGTTTCAAGCGGGCTGCGTCCGGCCATTGCTATCTGGCCCTGAAGGACGAGGACGCGCTGATCGACGCGGTGGTCTGGCGGGGGGCCGCCATGCGGCTGGGCTTCAAGCCCGAGGACGGGCTGGAGGTGGTGGCGACCGGCCGGCTGACCACTTATCCGGGCCGGTCCAAATACCAGCTGGTGGTGGAGCAGATGGAGCCCGCTGGTGCCGGCGCGCTGATGGCGCTGATCGAAGAGCGCCGCCGCCGGCTTGCCGCCGAAGGCCTGTTCGATGCGGGCCGCAAGCAGCCGCTGCCCTTCCTGCCCGAGGTGATCGGCGTGATCACCTCGCCGACCGGTGCCGTGATCCGCGACATTCTCCACCGCCTGGCCGACCGGTTTCCGCGCCGGGTGATCCTGTGGCCGGTGATGGTTCAGGGGCCGGGCGCCGCCGAGCAGGTGGCCGCGGCCATCCGCGGTTTCGATGCCCTCTGCCCGGGCGACCGGGTGCCGCGCCCCGATCTGCTGATCGTCGCCCGCGGTGGCGGCAGCATCGAGGATCTGATGGCCTTCAACGAGGAGAGCGTGGTCCGGGCCGCGGCCGATTGTACGATCCCGCTGATCTCGGCGGTGGGGCACGAGACCGACACCACGCTGATCGATTTCGTGGCCGATCTGCGCGCGCCCACGCCGACCGCCGCCGCCGAGAAGGCGGTGCCGGTGCTGGGCGAACTGCTGCTGGAACTGGGCGATCTGGGCGCCCGCCTGCCTGCCGCCGCCTTCCGGCTGATCGAGCGGGGCAGCGACCGCACCGCCGGCCTTGCCCGTGGTCTGCCGCGACCCCAGAGCCTGATCGATGCCGCCACCCAGCGCCTGGATGATCGGGCCGAGCGGCTGGATGCCGCCATCGACCGGGTGCTGGAGCGGCGTGGGGCCCATGTGCGCGAACTGGCGGCCCGGCTGAAGAGCCCGGGTGAGCGTTTCGCCGAGGCGGCCGGCCGGCTGGATCTGACCGGGCAGCGGCTGGAGGCCGTGATGGGCCGGGTTCAGGATCGCGCCGCGGCCCGGCTCGACCGGGTGGCGGCGGGGCTGTCGCCGCAGGCGGCGATCCGGGCCGGCCGGCTGGGGCGCGAGCGGCTGGACGGCGTCAGCGGCCGGTTGGACACCGGGGCAAGGCTGAAGCTGCAGCGGCTGGGAGAGCGGCTGGAAGCGCAGGGCGCGCTGCTGGAAAGCTATTCCTACCGCCGGGCGCTCGCCCGCGGTTTCGCGCTGGTCGAAACGGTGGATACGACCGGCGGCCCCGGTCAGCCGGTCACCCGGGCGGCGGCGGTCAGCCCCGGTCAGGCCCTGGCCCTGGTCTTTGCCGACGGGCGTGTGGATGTGCAGGCATCGGGCGAGGGTGGTACGCCGCCGCCCCCGTCGGCACCCGCTGCCCCACGTCGGCGCGGACGCAGCCGCGGTCCCGCGGTACAACCCGATCTCTTCTGAATGCGCACCCGCAGCCCGCAAGCCTTTGGGCAGGATCGTCGACGGAAAGGGTTCTCCCTCATGCCCCTGAACTGCCTTCTTCTGCGTGGCACGGCCTGTGCGCTGCCGGTACTGCTGATGCTGGGGGGCATCGCACCGGCCCAGACCCGGGCCTCGGATCCTGGCCAGACCAATGCTGGCCAGCCGCCCGCAATGCCGGCACCGCTCCAGGATCCCCCCACGGCCGAAGCACCGGCGATCCGGATCGAGGGGCCGGCAAGCCAGGGCAGTCTCAATCTCGGGCGGGTGCCCAAGGGCTGGCAGGTGACGGTCGACGGCGTGCCGGCCCGGGTCGACGATGCCGGCCGCTTTGTCTTCGGCATCGGGCGGGACGCCGCCGCGGCCGATCTGGTCGCTCGCGCGCCCCATGGCGCCACGCTGGAGCGGCGGGTGACGGTGGCCGCGCGGGACTGGGCGATCGAGCGGATCGACGGCCTGCCGCCGCCCAAGGTGACACCGGATCCCGAGCTTCAGGACCGGCTGCGTCACGAGCGTGAGCTGATCCTGAATGCCCGTGCCGCATCGGATGACGGCATCATCGGCTTCGAGATCGCGACCAAGGGCTTCCGCCTGCCGGTCGAGGGGCGGATTTCGGGCGTGTTCGGCAGCCAGAGGGTGTTGAACGGCACGCCGCGCAGCCCCCATCGCGGGCTCGACCTGGCGGCGCCGGAAGGCACGCCGGTGCTGGCGCCCGCCGGCGGCAGGGTGGTGCTGGTGATGCCGGATCTCTGGTACACCGGCGGCACGATCATGATCGATCACGGCCAGGGCGTGACCTCGATCTTCGCGCATCTGTCCGAGATGCTGATCGCGCCCGGCCAGCTGGTCAAGGCGGGCGATGCCATCGGCCGGGTCGGCATGACCGGCCGGGCGACCGGCCCGCATCTGCACTGGGGCGTGTTCTGGAAAGAGGTCGCGGTCGACCCGGCACCGCTTGTGCCGGCCCTCCAGGGCCGGATCGATCCGATGAAGCCGCGGCCCGAGCCCAAGCCCCAGCCGTCTGCGGCGGTAAAGCCGCAGACGGATCAGGGTTGAAGACGGCTAGCGTTGCGGGCTGGGCTTCTGTGCCCGCCGTGCGCCGCGGCTGCGGACCATCGAGACCGCGATGCCGCCGACGATCAGGGCGAAGGTGACGATCAGCGACAGCTCCGCCGGCGGCTTGCCGATGAACTGGGTCCAGAAGATCTTAGCGCCGATGAACACCAGGATGATCGACAGCGCGTATTTGAGGTCGTGGAAGCGGTGGATCATGGCGGCGAGCGCGAAATAGAGCGCGCGCAGGCCCAGGATCGCGAAGATGTTGCTGGTGTAGACGATGAACGGATCGGTGGTGACGGCGAAGATCGCCGGCACGCTGTCCACCGCGAAGACGACATCGGCCGTCTCGATCAGCAGCAGGGCCACCAGCAGCGGCGTCGCATGACGCCGGAGCCGGCCCTTGTCGTCGGGCAGCCGCACGGTGAAGTCGTGGCCGTGCAGCTTTGGCGTCACCGGCATCGCCTTTTTCAGCAGCCGCATGAAGATGCCCTGGGTGAAGTCCGGCGGGTCGCCGCCATCCTTGAGCATCTTGATGCCGCCCCAGATCAGGAAGGCGCCGAAGAAGAGCAGGATCCAGTGGAATTCATGCACCAGCGCCGCGCCGATGCCGATCATGAAGGCCCTGAGCACGATCGCGCCCAGGATGCCCCAGAACAGCACCCGGTGCTGCAGATGCCGGGGGATGGCGAGTGCTGCAAAGATGGTCGCGATGACGAAGACATTGTCCATCGCGAGCGTCTTTTCGAGCATGAAGCCCGTGGCGTATTCCATGGCGGCCGTGCCGCCCGACGACCACCAGACGAAGCCGCCGAAGCCCAGACCGGCGGCGATGTAGAAGGTTGAGAGCACCAGGCTCTGGCGCACGCCGATCTCTCGGTCGCGCTTGTTGAGGACGCCCAGGTCGAAGGCGAGCAGGCCTGCGACCAGGGCGACGAACAGGCCCCACTGCCACAGCGGATGTCCCGCCATGCTGAGGCTTGCCGCGGAGATGATCTCCGCCGGCAGGATTGATGATGTTTCGGGGAACACGCGATCACCCCTCGATCGCGGTTGCGCTGCGTCCTAGCGCGAAATGGGTGAGGGATCCGACATCACGACCGACGCCTCGATCGCCAGAGGGGCCCGGATCCGGCAATTCCGCTTATGTGGCGCAGCCGGTGACGGGCGTCAAGGCGGCGGGTCCCGCCATGCTGCATGCGGTGATGCAAGGCAGGCTCGACGCCCGGCGTAGGATCATGCAATCATGAGATGATCTGAACCGTCGGAGAACGGCCCCCATGATGCAGAACGTCGCCATGGATGATGGCGTGGAGATCGCCGTCGAGCAGTCGGGCAACCCCGAAGGCCCGGCCCTGGTGCTGGTCCATGCATTGGCAGTCGACCATACGGTCTGGGATCTGGTGGCCGCACCGATGCGCGCCAGCCGGCGGATCGTCGCCATCGACATCGCCGGTCATGGCATGAGCGGCGTGCGCGTATCCACCACCGAAAACCCCCAGACCCTCGACCGGCTGGCCGATGATGTCGAGCAGGTGGTCGCGGCGCTGGGCATCACCCGGGCCGATTTCGCCGGGGTGTCGATCGGCGGCATGATCGGGCAGGTGCTGGGTGTGCGCAACCCGGCCTGGCTGCGCAGCCTGACCCTGGTCTGCACCGTGTCCGATGTGCCGGGCGAGGCACAGGCGATGTGGGACGCCCGCATCGCGGCCGTGCGCGACCAGGGCATGGATGGCCAGGTCGATGCGACGTTGGAACGCTGGTTCACCCCGGCCTTCCGCGATCTCGCCCCCTCGGCGCTGGATCAGGTGGCCGCCATCATCCGCACCACCCCGCCCGAGGGGTTCATCGCGGCCGCCCATGCCATCAAGGGGCTGGCGATGGGGGCGAAACTGCCGGCGGTGAAGGTGCCGACGCTGGTCGCCTCGGGCGCCCAGGATGTCGGCTCGCCACCCGAAGCCGGCCGCGCCATCGCCGCCGCCATCCCCGGCGCCCGCTTCGAACTGCTCGACCCCTGCGGCCATATGGGCCCGATCGAGGCGGCGGACCCGCTGTGGAAGCTGATGGACGCCCATCTGACCGGGCTCGCCTGATGGTCTGAGATCCGCTGCCAGATCGGCTCAATGCTCCAGAAGGACGTGCCGCAAGGCCTCGCGCAGTCCAGGGGCCGCCACGGCGAAGACGATCAGCGCGGTGATGGCGAGCGTGGCAAACCAGCCGGCGATATTGACCATGATCGCCATCCCGAACGAGGTGCGATGACGGACAGTGGCGACGACTTTGGCTTCATTCTCTGAAGCGGCGGCTTTGACGTAAGAGGCGATGTCGGAGACGCGTTGATCGATGGCCGCCAGGCTGTCGGCCATGAAGTCCTCGCGAGCTTCGTTGATCACAGATGTCCCGAAGCGCTCCAGCATCTTCTGAGCAGCATCCCGATAGGCTGTTCTTTCAGTGTCGGTCGGGTTGCGATCGATCTTTGGCCGAACCGAATCGCCTCGTTGGGCAGCTTCTCTGAGTGCCTGTTTGTAGATCGCATAGGCGATCAGGCCGACCAGATCGTCGCTTGACTCAACAAGCCGCTCGAACGTCCGGCTGTGCGACGAACTTCTGTTTCCGCATCGGAGGGCGACCGAGGCGACGAGGTCATTTTTCACCGACGGCTGCACGCAGGGCACGCTTGAAGACATCTTCGCGCACCGATGACCAGGTCGTGCCGTCAAGGGACCGATAGGACTGCACGATCCGTCCGAGATTGCGGGGTCGGTTGGCGTAGGCCTGCGTCTTCGGATCCGGCATTTCATCCTTGCCACGATCGGATTTGATAACAGGCATCTTCCAGATCCTCATGTTGGACACAGTCGTCCCGTGACAATCTTGCCGCCATGCCTCAAGGCGGCGCCACGCGCTCTCGCTGGGCCAAGGGGCGAGCAGGGGCATTCTCGTGCTTTGGGAGACAGATGTGCTGGGCGATCTCTGTGGCAGAGCGGCACCGCTTTTTCGCGCAGTGTAAGGCGATGCTGCGAAAGGCTGGCGAGCACTCTGTCAGCGGTCTGTGGAGCTGCGTCAGAAAACTCGCCGACATCTTCCAGCCTCTGGAATACGCCATCTGCTTCAGCTCCTGTGGATATGATCCAGACTGGCCAAAGGGTCTTCGGCGCCGAATCCGTTTCATAAAGCGAATTCATGCAGTTCCGACAGAAAAACCTCGGCTAGAAACGGGACGCGGCCGACTACGAAGATCTCGATCAATTTCATGCAAGGGTGTCCGCACATCTGGAACAAGGAGATTCTTGCTAAAAAACATTACCTCTCGGCCCCTCATGATGTTACGCGCACTATAGTTTAGCGTGTATTGAAGCCACGGAGAGCTGGCATAAAGATCGTGAATTGGCCGCACGTCATCATAAGAGACAACCCAAAATAGTCCCTTCATCGCCTTCACACATTCCGCAACGGCGACATGGTCATCCGCACGATACGCGTCGTGGTATAGAAAGCGACCTTTCTCAAAATATGGGGGATCTATATAAAGAAGGGTCTTATTCTTAAATTTATGCAAATTTTTTTCGATGAAATCAATGGCATCCAGATTGGTCACTTCGATTCGTGATCTGAGCGAGGCAATTTTTTCGATTCTGGAAATGAGATCAGGCTTGTTGAATCGAGCGTCGATCTTCCATTTTCCCGTTTGCGCCCGCCCACCAATGACGCCGCCATTCAAAATTCCAGACCGATTCGTTCGATTGAGAAAGAAAAAGGAAAATCCGAGGCTTAGGCAATCGGCTTCTTCTGGTCGTCGGAATACCTCCTTCTGCCTGTCCCATTCTTCAACGGTCAGCCGGCAATTACGAATCAAACCACATAGTTCATCCGTTGAATTCAGGACGCTGTGCCAGAACGAGAAAACCGGCAAGCTGATGTCATTAATGGAAACTCGACGCACGACACCTGTGAGCAGCAATTCCCATGCAACGGCCGCGCCGCCTGCATACGGCTCCACGTAGCGGCCATCTGACAAGCCATTCGAGCGCACTATCTCCTTCATGAACCGCGCTAGTTTCCCTTTTCCGCCAGGATAGCGAAGCGGGGAGTAGCGGCCAGTTTGGGTAAGCATTGGAGGAGTGTCTGGCATTTATGCGTTTCCATACGTGGCAATAAAGATCGGGACAGAGCAATCCCAACCGGCCCGAAGCGCGTCTGCGGTCGGCATCTGGAACTTATTATGAACGAACCCGTTAAGCGACTGGATGGACGTCGCGGACGTCTTCGTGAGAATATTGTTCCGAAAGCCGCGGAGGTCGGAGTTTTTTGAGCTGTCGGCTTCTGCTATATGCCTCAGGACCTTCTCTGCCTTCTGGGTCAAATCTAGTTCTACCGTAGCTCCTTTTGCGTTCTTTTCAAACTTAGGAATGCGCTTGACCTCCATATAGTCGTTGATCGCGAGTTCAACGAAACTACGGAGGACAAACGCAGCGGAAACCGTGAACTTGTTTGCATCCAGACTTCCCGCTTCCCGCAAGAGCGTCTCGCCCTTGGTTGAAGTAGGCGGAATAAAAGGATGCCGCCTTGGGGCTAGTGTGGTCCGAGGCTTTGGGCTGCTCTTGGTTTTCTGCTTCGAGGAAGCTTTTGAGGCAGTGGCGACTACTGGCCGCATTTTGATGTCAATGTCTTTAAAGGGGCGCGGCGCGTCGGATTTTCCTTTCTGGGGTTGGAGGTCTTTTGGAAGATTCTTAAAATAACTCTCAATATCAGAAGCTTTGTTTAGGTCGCGAGAATCTACTATCCCATCGCGTACATCTTCGATTATCCTACGCAGAACTTTAAGTGCCCACCTCGGTTCCGATCCGAGCATTGGTGTTCTGCCGTCACCACTAGTTGAGATCGAGATCCCTAGGTGCTTGCGCCCGGCGGCGGATTCGAGCAGGCGCGCAAGATTGCTGGACTTTCGATTTTCAATTACTGATTTGGTTGATTCCCACTCTTCGTCAGTATAGTCCGCGTTGCGGCCCACAAAATCGATAACGTCGAGAATGGATCGGTCGCCAGAGAAACGCTGAATTTCCAACGGGCCCCATGAAATTCTACCTTCTCCGTCGGCCATTCCGGTGTGCCGTCGGTAAATCCATTCATTCGCATCTTCCCTATGTTCAAATTTCACGCAACGAATCGGCTCAATACTCCTCCGATCAAATCCCTTTGCCGTTCGAACAAGAGACTTTTTGATAGTATCGGGTACCTCTGTGCCGTCTAAGACATCTGGGTTGTTCAGCACCATGAGAGCCGAAAGGCGTCGATTACCCTCTAGCACGATGAAGTCCTCCCCGCCTTCCGCCTCTATGACGTAGAGGTTGTCGCCCGGATCAAGACCGTTGTTCTTGATGCTGAGCATCAGATTGCGAAAATGCGCTTCGTTCAAGTGAACGATAGCTTCCAGCGCGGCCGACTGGCTGTTTACGGAGCCGAGGCGCGGGTTATCTTCATCGAGCAATAATTCATCTATGCTAAGTTCGAGATATTCGACCATGATTCCCCCAATTATTTCTCGATTATTCACGCGGCCTGCTGCCTCGGGCAGATGTATCCTCCGCCGCTGCGATGACCCGCAGGCGTCGGTGAAGCCGAACTTTGGCCATGCGTGCAGTTCTGGTGCGGTTCTCGTTGATGTTGGCGCGCAGCAAGCTGCTGTCCCCCTATCAATGGGAATCCTGTAACATGCTCGCACCAGAGAAGAAATCTGCTTCTTGCATCCTTCATCCTTCATGGCGCTGCTTCTGCCTACCTCGGAGCTGCGGGCGGGGGCTTCGGTCGGATGAAAATCTGGCCGAGCCTCAACAGCGTTTTAGTTATTCTCGGGTGTCATACTGAAGGGTCATAGCGTAGGCATATTTGTCTGTTTCATCGGCTTCGACCCGCCATCTCATACCACTGAGCGCTGATCATGACTCACGATAGGGGATTTCCAAAGTCCTCGGACTATGAGTTACGCGGCTGGTAAACAGCCGGAAGCGGTCCTTATGGCCAACCCACCTGCTTTGCCTACATCTGTGGTGCGGCATGCCCTGAACGCCGTGTCGTTGCCGTCGTGATCCTTCCCCTCTGCGACCCCCGCGGCATGTGATGGTATCTTCACAAAATCGCGCCCAGGGCGCACGCCGTCCGAATGGTGGATCGAGCGGGATGGCATATGACGTGTTCTGCGCCAGAATGGCGGCGACCATGTTGTCCCCCTCACTCCGGCCCATAGGTCCGTGCCGGCAGCGGCAGGGCCTCGACCCGTTCGCACAGCAGGGCCAGCAGCCCGGCCTCGGCGCGGTTCAGGCTGGCCTGCGGGTTGAAGACCAGGTGGATGTCGATCGCCGGCGGGTCCTGATAGGGCGGCAGCCGCCAGAGCAGGCCGTCGCGGACGTCGCGGCGGACCACATGCAGGGGCAAGGGGCCGATGCCGAGCCCGGCGGTGATCATCCGGCGCACCTCTTCCAGGCTCGACGACACGCCGACCACTTCTTCGTCGACGCCGGCCCGGGCGCGCAGCAGCGCCACCGGGCGCAGCGCGTCGGAGGTATGATCGGTCTGGAACGAGACCGAGGTCTCGCCGCGCAGATCTTCCAGCGCCAGCCCGGTACGGCCATAGAGCCGGTGGGTCGGGCCGCAGAAGAAGCCGAAGAATTCCCGATAGAACACCCGGTAGTCCAGCCTGGGGTCCTGGGTGTGCACCAGGCACAGGCCGAAGGCGGCGCGTTTCTGGGCGACCGCCGTCGTCACGTCCAGGCTGGTCATCACCTGGATGCCGAAGGTCGCCCTGGGATGACGGGCATGGAAATCCGACAGCGCCTCGTCGAAGAGCGGCGAGGCGATGTGGCTCGCCACCGCGATCAGCACATGGCCCGTCACCTCTTCCTTCACGTCGCGCAACCGGATCGGCAGGCGCGACACCGTGCCGAAGATCTCCACGCAATCGGCGTAGAGCAGCTGGCCGGCGCGGGTGACCTCGAAGACATTGGGCTTGCGCTCGATCAGCCGGCGGTCGAGCCGCCGTTCCAGCCGCGCCAGCGCATTGCTGATCGTGGGCTGCTTCAGCCCCAGCCGCTCGGCCGCCGCCGTGATGCCGCGTTCCTCCACCACCACCATGAAGGTGCGCAGCAGGTTCCAGTCCAGGTCCCAGGCCAGGCGCTGGGCTTCGTGCTTTTTCATCGGGCCCCGCAGATCATTCTTCAGAACTATGTTTTACATTTTCATTATCTATTTGATCAATGGTCTCGGCATCCGCGAGCATGAGGTGACGCGGCGGCGAGGACCTGGGCGGAACCGGGGCCCGCGCGAGGGAACAGGGACCCGGCCGCAGATCTCGAGGGAGACCACGACAATGAAGCGTTTCTGGACGGGCGTGCTTGCCGCCGGCGTCGCGCTGGTGATGGGCGCCGGTGTCGCCGCGGCCGATGATCTGGCGAAGATCAAGGACGACGGCGTGATGAAGATCGCCATGAGCGGCGCCTACCCGCCCTTCAACTTCGTCAACGACCGCAACGAGGTGGTCGGCTTCGATGCCGCGATCGGCCGCGAGATCGCGAAGCGCATCGGCGTCGAGGGCCAGATCGTCACCACCGCCTGGGACGGCATCCTGGCCGGTCTGCTGGCGAAGAAATACGACACCATCGTCGGCAGCATGACCATCACGCCCGAGCGCGAGAAGGTGGTGGATTTCGTCGGCCCCTATTATCACGCCGGCCGTGCGGTCTTTGTGACCGAGGCCTCCGACGTGAAGACCCTGGCCGATCTCAAGGGCAAGACCGTCGGCGTCACCCTGGGCGAAACCCACGAGAAATGGGCCCGCACCCAGGACGGCTGGTCGGTGCGCACCTATAAGGGCCTGCCCGAACTGCTGCTGGAGCTGAAGGCCGGCCGGGTGCAGGCGATCGTGAACGACAACATCCCCGTCCGGGTCGCGATCAAGGAAAACGGCGAGAAGCTGCGCCAGCTCGACACGCCGGACATCGAGGGCGGCGCGGTCGCGATCGGCATCGCCATCCGCAAGAACAACCCCGATCTCCACGCCGCCATGCAGACGGCGCTGGACGGGATGATGGCCGACGGCACCTACGAGAAGATCTCGATGGAGTGGGTCGGCGCCGACATCCGCTGATCCGTCGCGCGGGAGGCGACCCCTCCCGCGCATCCTGCGCCCCCCTTCCGGGGGCGGAGCCTATGCCATCGGGAGACGGAACCCATGGATGTCGACCTGATGATCCGGGTCTTCCCCTTCTTTGCGGAAGCCGCCTGGACCACGGTGCAGATTTCGGTTCTGGCGCTGGTCCTGGGCCTCGCCATGGGGGCATGCGGTGCTGCGGCGCGGCTGTCGCGTGTCGCCGTCATCCGGTATGCCGGTGGGGCCTATGTCAGCCTGTTCCGCGGCACGCCCTGCCTCATTCAGCTGTTCGTGCTCTATTTCGGCGGGCCGCAGATCGGGATCGAGCTGGACCCGTTCGCGGCCGGCGTCATCGGGCTCGGCATCAATATCGGGGCCTATATGACCGAATCGATCCGGGGCGCGATCCTCGCCGTCGATCGCGGCCAGACCGAGGCCGCGCGCAGCCTGGGCATCGGCCGCGGCCAGACCATGACCCGGGTGATCCTGCCCCAGGCCGCCCGGCTGATGATCCGGCCGCTCGGCGTCAACACCATCGCCCTGATCAAGGGCTCGGCGCTGGTATCGGCCATCTCTCTGGTCGAGCTGACCTACACCGCCCAGCGCTATATCGGCTCCACCTACAAGCCGTTCGAGATGTTCGCGATCGCGGCGCTGTTCTACATGGTGGTGATCTGGGTGGCGCTGCAGGCCATCGGCTGGCTCGATCGGCGCTTCGCCATCGACGGGGGGCGCTGAGATGGAAGGCCTCGATTTCTCGGTCGTGCCGCCCTATGCCGACCTGATCCTGATGGGCGCCCTCTGGACGGCGGTGCTGACGGTTGCGGCGGCAGCGGTCAGTTTTGCAGGCGGCATCGGCTTCGCCGTCGCCACCATGTACGCGCCCTGGTTCATCCGCCTGCCGGTGCGCGGTTTCGCCTGGCTGTTCATGGGCACGCCGCTGCTGCTGCAGCTGTTTCTGATCTATTTCGGCCTGGTGCAGATCGGCATCGACGTGCCGGCCCTGGTCGCCGGCATCATCGGCCTCGGCCTGCATTTCGCGGTCTACAACGCCGATGTCATCCGCGCCGGCATCACCGCCGTCGATCCCGGCCAGAACGAGGGCGCGCGCAGCCTGGGGCTCAGCCGCTATCAGAGCTTCCGCCATGTGATCGTGCCCCAGGCGGTGCGCTCGGTGGTGCCGCCGATCGGCAACAACCTGATCGCGCTGCTGAAGGAATCGGCTCTGGTCTCGGTGATCGGCGTCGCCGAACTGGTCCATGCCGCCCAGCTTGCGATCAGCGAGACCTTCCGGCCCTTCGAGTTCTACATCGTCGCGGCCGCGCTCTATTACGTCCTGAACCTGATGCTCGAAGCGGGCCTGCGCCTGATCGAGAAGCGCGTGGAGGCGACGCGATGACGACGACCAGCTCCTCCGCCCCCCGGCCCATGGTCGAGGTCCGCAATGCCCACAAGCGCTATGGCGCGCTCGAGGTGCTGAAGGGCATCGACCTGACCGTCGACCGCGGCCGGATCATCGCGATCATCGGCCCCAGCGGCTCGGGCAAGAGCACGCTGCTGCGTTCGATCAATCATCTGGAGACGCTGAACGAGGGCGAGATCTTCCTCGACGGCGTCCAGGTGAACGCGCCGCTGGCCGGGGCGGCTTTCGAACGGCACATCAATGCGGTGCGCCAGCAGATGGGCATGGTGTTCCAGCACTTCAATCTGTTCCCGCATCTGACGGTCGGGCGCAACGTCACCCTGGCGCTCACCCTGCTCAAGGGCATGAGCGAGGCCGAGGCGCGCGAGGTGGCGCGGGACCAGCTGGCGAAGGTCGGCCTCGCCGACCGCATGGACACCCATCCGGCCCGGCTGTCGGGCGGGCAGAAGCAGCGGGTCGCGATCGCCCGGGCGCTGGCCATGGGGCCCAAGGTGATGCTGTTCGACGAGGCGACCTCGGCGCTCGATCCCGAACTGGTCGACGAGGTCAATCTGGTGATGAAACAGCTCGCGGCCGAGCACATGACCATGCTGATCGTCACCCACGAAATGCGTTTCGCCGAAGAGGTCGCCGACGAGGTGCTGTTCATGGATGGCGGCGTGGTGGTGGAACAGGGGCCGCCGGCCGAGATCTTCCGCAACCCCCGGCAGGAGCGCACCCGCGCCTTCCTGCGCAAATACCTCGCCTGACGGGATCATGGCCATGAACGCCCCCCTCGGTACCGCCGCCGCCCCCGATGTCGCCGGCTGGCCGGATTACGGCCTGACCGCCGCCCAGCGGCGCATCGCCGTCCTCGGCCATACCTATGAATACCCCGGCATGGATGGCGCCCGGGGGGAGATCTGGTGCTATACCGACCGGCTCTCCTATGCCCCCGGCGATACCGTCGCCTTCCACGTCTCGTCGACCTCGGCCGACTGGCGGCTTGAGATCGCCCGCGACGGCGCGGCGCTCGAACCGGTCCATGTCGAAGAGGGCCTGACGGCCGGCCATCACGACACCCCCGATCAGTGCTCGGTGACCGGCTGCGGCTGGCCCGTCGCCCACCGGCTGGTCATACCGGCGGGCTGGCGGTCCGGCGCCTATCGGGTGACGGCCACGGGCGAAGGGGCCGACGGGGCGCCGATCACCTGCCATCATCTGTTCATCGTCACCGCCGCGGGCCAGCACCGCCTGCCGGGCCGGGTGCTTCAGATCGCCGCCACCGGGACCTGGACCGCCTATAACACCTGGGGCGGATCCAACCACTATCAGGGCATCACGGGGCCCGAGCGCAATCAATATGCCCCGCGGGTCAGCCTGGAACGGCCCTTCTGCCGCGGCTTCGTGGTCCTGCCGCCCGAGGCGCCGCGGGTGCCGCTGGAAGTGCCGGTGCCGCCGGCCATGCCGCCGCGCTACCCGCATATGGAATGGGCCTATGCGACCGGCCATTCGAAGAAGTATGCCTCGGCCGGCTGGGCCTCTTACGATGGCCATTTCTTCCGCTGGGCGGAGCGTGCCGGCTATGCGGTCGACCTCGCCAGCCAGCACGATCTGCATGATCGGCCGGAAATCCTGTCGCGCTATGATTGCGTGGTCTTCGTGGGCCATGACGAGTACTGGACGGCAGAGATGCGCGATGCCGTCGATGCCTATGTCGAAGCCGGTGGCCGGGTCGCGCGCTTTGCCGGCAATTTTATGTGGCAGACCCGGCTGGAAGACGAAGGCCGCACCCAGGTCTGCTACAAATACCGGGCCCGCGCCGAAGATCCGCTCGCCGGCACGCCCCGGGTCACCACCTCGTGGGAAGCGCCCGAAATCGGCCGGCCGGGTGCCCTGACCTTCGGCCTGGATGCCACCCGCGGCCTCTATGTCGGCTGGGGCGGCTGCGCGCCCCGCGGCGTGCGGGGCTTTCCGGTCTACCGGCCCGAGCACTGGGCCTTTGCCGGCACGGGGCTCTATTACGGCGACCTGCTGGGGGCCGATTCCCATGTCTTCGGCTACGAGGTCGACGGGCTCGACTATGTCATCCAGAACGGCCTGCCCGAGCCGGCGCCCGGCGCTCGGGTGCCGGAGGGGCTGCAGATCCTGGCGCTGGGCCTGTCGTCGCTGATCGAGGAATCGGCCGACATCCCCGCCGACGACCAGTTCCTGTCCGATGCCGATGCCCGGTTCGTCGCCGGCATCCTGGCCGGCGGCGACGACCGGGCGGCGGTCGAGCGGGTCAAGCGCGGCTCGGGCGCCATCGTCAACTTCCGACGCGGGGCCGGCGAGGTCTTCCATGCCGGCAGCTGCGAATGGGTGGCGGGCCTGCTCCGCCGGGATCCGATGGTCGAGCGGGTCACCGCCAACATCCTCGACCGCTATCTCACCCCCCGCTGACGTTTTTCACCCCCCGGAATCCGTCCTTTCCCGGAGCCTGCGCCCCATGGCCACCCCTGCAGCCCCCGCCGCCGGCGACAACCGGCCGCCCTCGCATCTGTTCTATCAGGCCCGCCTGCGCCGGCCGCTCGCCAGCCGTGCCGAGGGCATCTACATCTGGGACGAGACCGGTCGCCGGGTGATCGACGGTTCCAGCGGCGCCATGGTGGTCAATATCGGCCATGGCAATCCGCGGGTGCTGGAGGCGATGAAGCGGCAGATGGAGGCCGCGACCTTCATCTATCGCCTGCATTTCGAGAACGAGCCGGCCGAACGTCTGGCTGCGGCGCTCGCCGATCGCTGCCCGGCCGGGCTCGACCGGGGGTTCTTCGTCTCGGGCGGGTCGGAAGCGGTGGAATCCTGCCTCAAGCTCGCCCGGCAATATGCGGTGGCGACCGGCCAGGGCAGCCGCTTCAAGGTCATCTCGCGCTTCCCCTCCTATCACGGCAGCACGCTGGGGGCGCTGGCGGTGACGGGACATGCCGCCTTCTCGGCGCCCTTCGCGCCGATGATGCACGAGATGCCGAAGATCCCGGCCCCCACCGCCTATCTCGACCGCGACGGGCTCGACATGGCCGCCCGCGGCCGGCGCTATGCCGACATGCTGGAAGACGAGATCCGCCGCCAGGGCCCCGAAACCGTGCTGGCCTTCATCATGGAGCCGATCGGCGGCGCCTCCACCGGGGCGCTGGTCGCGCCCGATACCTACTATCCGCGCATCCGCGAGATCTGCGACCGCTATGGGGTGCTGCTGATCCATGACGAGGTGATGTCGGGTGCCGGCCGCACCGGCCGCTATCTGGGCGGCGACCATTGGGGCATCACACCTGATCTGGTGGCGCTCTCCAAGGGGCTGGGGGCGGGGTATGTGCCGCTCGGCGCCATGATCGCCTCTGACAAACTGGTCCGGCCGGTGCTCGATGCCGGCGGTTTCCAGCACGGCTTCACCTATGCCGGCAACCCGCTCGCCTCGGCCGCCGGCCTTGCGGTGCTGGACGAGATCGACGCCCATGACCTGATGGGCAATGCCGCGCGGATGGGCGCCCTGCTCAAGGTGCGGCTCGAAGCGCTGAAACCCCGCTTCCCCTTCATCGGCGATGTGCGCGGCAAGGGGCTGCTGCTCGCGGTGGAGTTCGTCTCCGAGCCCGAGACCATGGCGACGCTGCCGCGCGAGCTGAACGCCCATGCCCGCGTCGTCGACCTCGCCTTCGAGCGGGGGCTGATCATCTATTCCCGCCGCACCCGGGGCGGCATCGACGGCGATCATTTCCTGGTCTGCCCGCCGATGATCGTCACGGCCGGCCAGATCGACGAGATCATGGCGATCCTCGACGACCCCCTGCTCGCGCTCGCCCGCGAGCTGAACCTGCCCCATTCCGCCTGACATCCCGTTTATCCGACGATCGAGGAGCCCCCAATGTCTGTCCAGATCAGGGATGCCGGGACCAGATCCGCGCCCAAGGTGGTCATCACCTGCGCGGTCACCGGGTCGATCCACACGCCGACGATGAGCCCGCATCTGCCCTGGCGGCCCGAAGACATCGCCGCCCAGGCGATCGAGGCGGCCGAGGCGGGGGCCGCCATCCTCCATCTCCACGCCCGCGACCCGAAGGACGGCCGGCCCAGCCCCGATCCCGAGGTCTTTCTGCAATTCCTGCCCCGGATCGCGGCCGCAACCGATGCGGTGCTCAACATCTCGACCGGCGGCAGTTCGCTGATGACGCTGGAGCAGCGCCTGGAAGCGGCGCTCCGGATCGCGCCCGAGATGTGCTCGCTCAACATGGGCTCGATGAATTTCGGGCTGCACCCGCTGGCAGACCGCTATCAGGACTGGCAGTTCGCCTGGGAACCGCAGCTGCTGGAGGCGACGCGCAGTTCGATCTTCCAGAACACCTTCGCCGATATCGAGGCCATCCTGCGCCGTCTGGGCGAGGGCTGCGGCACCCGCTTCGAATTCGAGTGCTACGATGTCGGCCATCTCTACACGCTCGCCCATTTCCGCGACCGGGGCCTGATCCCGCATCCGCCCTTCATCCAGTTCGTGCTGGGCGTGCTCGGCGGCATCGGCGGGGATGCCTCGCATCTCTTCCACATGAAGCAGACCGCCGACCGCCTGTTCGGCACCGATTACATCTTCTCGGTGCTGGGCGCCGGCCGGCGCCAGATGCCGCTGATCACCATCGGCGCAGCCCTCGGCGGCCATGTCCGTGTCGGGCTGGAAGACAATCTCTACGACGGCCGCCAGGGGCTGGCCCCGTCCAACGCCGCCCAGGTCCGCCGCATCCGCACCATCCTCGAAGCCCTGTCGCTGGAGGTGGCGACGCCGGCGGATGTCCGCGCCATGCTCGGCCTCAAGGGCGCGGATCGCGTCGATCTGGCCCGGGTGTGACCAGGGCCTGACGCGTGCCTGACCCGGGCGGCTCAGCGGCCGGTCAGGTAATCCGTCAGGTGCCGCAGCCCCGTCGCCGCCAGCGTCAGACTGCGCCGGCGGTCTTCTGCGGTCGCTTCCGGATCGGCCGCCGCGCGAATGCAGCGGCCGATCAGCTCCGCCTGCAGGGCGGCCCCCTCCGCCGAGCGCGGCGTCAGTTGCAGCGCCCGCCGGCGCACGGCCGCATCCAGCACCTCGACGGCCGCGATCAGAGGGCCTTCCGGGGCCGTCCCGGTTCCCGCGGGCATGGCATGGCCGGACAGAAGCGCCCAGTCCGACACGAGCACTGTCACGGGGCAGGCCTGTTCGTCGGACACCTGAACGGTGTCGTTATGGGCGGGAAATGTGTCGGTCTTCCGGTGTCTGGCGGGCATGGCGCGTCATCCTTCCCTGTCGCCTGTGCGCCCTGTGTCGCGCGGAAAAGTTGGACAGGCCGGCATGCCGATCCTCGATTTCCGGCCATGATGCCACCGGCGGTGCCGCCGCAGGTCCGGGCTTTCGCCCCTGCGTATATGTAATCTTTTAAGCCTGAATTCTTCTGAGCGCTAGCCTTATACAGCCACTCGCGCTCGTTGCGGACGACACGCATAGTCCTGCTATGACGAGCATTCCGCCGAACCGCATCCGTGAGATGAGAGACCGCGCCGGACTGACGCAAGAGGCCCTGGCCAATGCGATCGGTCAGACGCGGCAGGCCGTGCATCGCCTGGAGACCGGCCGCACCGGCCTGACCGAGGCGACGCTGCGCCGGATCGCGACCGCGGTCGGGTGCGAGGCCTGGCAGCTGCTGGCCGGATCGGAAGCGGCCGACGACGCACGGGCCGCAGACCTGGTATCGCCGGCCGAGGTGCGGATGGTGATCCTGGCGGTGGAACGCACGCTGGCCAATCGCGGCATCGCAGCCAGCCCCGACCAGCGCGCCGACATGGTGACCTCGATCCTGAGCAATTACGCCCGCCTGTTCCGCGGCCTGGACCAGGACACCCTGCAGCGCATCGTCGAGACGTCTCAGGTGATTGTGCGGATCTAGATCATTCCGCAGTTCTGGTATTATTGCGTAAGCTGTATTTTTTATGTCGATATCTGCTTCCGATTGCTCCGAAGAGACTTCAATCGTGTTTTTGGCGGTTACTTGTTTTCGGGTATACTGAATGCCGGGCTTTTGACTGGCTGCGGCGATGCGACATGACACGAAATCCGGAAGAAAACGATCTGATGGTCATGGGCGCGCCACTCCCGCGCCTTGCCGAGGCGGAGCCGTTGGACGGCCGCAGGGTGCGGTTGCTCTGGATGTCGGGGGAGACGGCAATCGTCGATCTGGCGCCGATCCTGGCAAGCCGCCGTATTTACGCGTCTTTGCTGGGCAATGAGGCGCTGTTCCGTGGGCTGCGCATTGCAGAATGGGGTAATGCACTTCAGTGGGATGGAGATCTGGAGATTTCTGCGGTGTGGCTTCACCGCGCCCAATGCATGTCCTGTAACTGACGGCTGATCTCGGCCGCTGCCGTGCGGACCCGGGTGAGGGCATCGGTGAGCGGCTGGCCGTCCTGGCCGATCAGCTGGGGGGTGAGGCCCGAGACGCTGACCGCGGCGGCGACGCGGCCGCGGGCGTCGCGGACCGGGGCGGCCAGGGCCGAGACGCCTTCGACGATGTCGTCGACCGCGACCGCCCAGCCGCGCTCGCGGATCAGGGCGCCGTCCGCTTCAAGCGCGGCCGGCGCCGTCAGGGTATGGGGGGTCGCGGCGCCGAGCGGGCGGGCGAGGCGGCGGGCGCGTTCTTCGGCGCCAAGATGCGCCAGCAGCAGCCGGGGCGCGGCACCTCGGTTCACCGGCAGGCTTTCGCCCACATTCCAGATCCGGACATCGACCGGCGGGTTGCCGTGGCTGCGCTCGATGCACATCGCGCCGTCCTCGCGCAGGATCGACAGGAAGGCCATGGCGCGGGTCTCACGCGCCAGCCCGGCCAGATGCGGGGCCGCCACATTGCGCAGATCCACCGTCACCGGCACCGAGGCGCCGAGTGCCACGACGCCCAGCCCCAGCGCATAGCGCTGGCCGATCGGTTCCTGCTCCACCAGATCCATGCCGATCAGGGTCAGCAGCATGCGCCGGGCAGTGGCCTTGTCGACCACCGCGGCCTCGGCGATTTCGGCCAGGGTCAGCCAGGGGCGTTCAGGGGTGAAGGCGCGCAGGATGCGCACCGCCCGTTCCACGGCCCGCACGCCGCCGCGCGACGGCTCGTCGCGGCCGTCGGTCTCGTGTTCCGCGGCGTGGAGGCCGGCTTCGGCGCCGGACGCCTGGACCATGGCGGGCTTTCCCCTCGGCATGTGGTCTCGATATCCTCTCTGGGCTTATACGCGATGCGCGCCGACCGCAAGGCCGGCGCGCGTTTCAGGTGATCGGCGGAACAAGGGGTCCCGGTCAGCGGGGCTCGGTGCCGGTCAGGAACTGCGCCTGCAGGTCCATCACCCGGTCGAAGCCGATGAAGGTCTTGAAGTCGCCGAGCGGCGTCTGGCCGACCGGCAGGTTGATGCGGGTGCTGCGCGCGGCCCTGACCGCCGCCAGATTGCGGCGCATCGCATCGGTCGCGGTCAGCAGCGCCACCAGCGGATAATGGGCGATGCCGGCCACTTCTTCGATCTGATCGGGGGTGAGGTCTGTTTCCAGCCAGCGCATGATCTGCAACGAGAGCGGCACGCCGGCGGCATCCCTCAGCCGCTTCAGGCTGTCGAGATCGGTAAAGCCGCGGCTGATCGGCTGGATCATGTCGGCGCCGGCGGCGGCATAGCGCTTTGCCCGGGCGATGGTCTCCTCTTCGGTGCCGGCATCGGTGCGGGCCACGATTACCAGATCCGGATCGGTGCGCGCGGCGACGGCGGCGCGGATCTTGGCTTCGCCTTCCTCGACCGTCACCAGTTCCAGCACGTCGGCGATCGCCGGGCAGCGCTTGGGCACGGCCTGATCCTCGATGATCACGGCGGCGACACCCGCCTGCTCGAACTCGCGGACGGTGCGCATCACGTTGATGGCATTGCCATAGCCGGTATCGACATCGGCGATCAGCGGGATCGAGGTCGCGCGGACCATGTTGCGCACCACGGCCAGGTTCTCGGTCATGGTGTAAAGCTCGACATCGGGCTCGCCCAGATGGCTCGCCGAAATGGCGAAGCCCGACGAGAGCATGACGTCGAAACCGGCTTCCTCGATCAGCTTCGCGCTGACCGCATCGAAGGCACCGGCCGACCAGGCGGTCTTGCCGGAGGCGAGCATCTCGCGCAGGCGCTTGCGGGTGGGCACGGACATGGGCGGATTTCCTCGTTGGGCTTCCTGTTCGGGATCAGACGCCAAGGGCGGCCTTGAGGGCGGGCAGATGGCCGCCCAGCGCCAGCAGGCGGCGCTCGGCCGGGCTCGGCGGCTCGAAGGGCAGGCTCCGGCCGCGGCTGTGGTTGACGACCAGGTGGCGGTCCCAGTCGATCTCCAGCTCGTCGCCGCGCTGCGCCAGCCCCAGAACCCCCGGGCAGGCGATCTGCGGGAAGCCCAGGCTCATCTCGCCGCGGTAATAGGTGGGGGCGAAACCCTCGGCGATGACCGCGGCGATGCCCAGATGGCGCATGGCCCGCATCGGCGGCGCATGCGGGTGGCCGTAGCCGAAATTGTCGGCGGCGACCAGCACGTCGCCCGGCGCGGTCCGGGCGGCGAAGTCCGGGTCCTGATCGGCCATGGCGATCGCCGCCAGCTGATCCAGATCCTGGATCTTGATGTTCTTCACGCCCACGATCTGGTCGACATCGTAATCGGGCTGGTCGAACACCCAGGCGACCCGGCCGCGGATGGCCGGCAGCTTCAGGTCCTGCGCATCAGACGGCATCGGCGAACTCCGGATGGCGGCGTGGATCGGTGATGCGACCTTCCAGTGCCGAGGCGGCGACGGTGGCGGCGCTGCAGATGAAGATGTCGGCCTCGGTGCTGCCCATCCGGCCGGGCACGTTCAGCGTGCCGGTGGAAACCGCCGTCTGCCCCGGCGCCATGGTGCCGATGCGGCCATAGCAGAAGTCGCAGGTGGCGGCGCTGATGAAGGCCCCGGCCTCGACCAGTGTGGCGATCAGCCCTTCGCGTGCGGCCTGGGCCATCACTGCATTGCTGGTCGGCACGATGTTGAGCTGAAAGCCCGGCGCGATCTGCCGGCCTTCGAGCAGCTTCGCCGCCACCCTGAGATCCTCGATCCGTCCCGAGGCGCAGGAGCCGAGATAGCCCACCTGCACCGGCCGGCCCTCGAATTCGGCCAGATCGCGGGTATCGGCCGGGCTGGGCGGGGCGACCACCACCGGGCCGAGCGTCGAGAGGTCGAGCGGGATGCGGTCGCGATAGATCGCATCGGCATCGCTGCGCAGATCGGGCAGGCGGATCCGGCCGCGGGCGGCCGAGGCGGCCAGCCGGTCGTCGGGCAGGTCGACCAGGCAGGAGAGCGCCCCCAGGAACATCACCTGGCCGGCGATCGACTGCAGCGCGTCGTCGGAGAGCGTCGCCACCGCCGGGCCGCCCAGTTCCAGCACCGCGAACCGGCAGGTCTTCACCCCCAGGCGGCGGATCAGATGGTGGATGACGTCGCGGCCCATCACGCCCGGCTTCAGATGGCCGGTCAGATCGACCCGCACCGTCTCGGGCACCTTGATGTCGACGCCCGAGCGCACGAACGCCTCGATCAGCGTGCGCCGCGGCAGGTTGACGCCCAGCGCGCCATAGGCGCCGATCTGCGAGACATGGCCGTCGTAATGCACCACGAAGGCGCCCGGGGCGGCATAGCCTTCCTCGACGCAGACCTGATGGCCGATGCCGCGGCGTTCATAAAGCGTGGCACCCGTCTTCGCGCACCAGTCGCGGGTCGCCTGATGGACCTGTTCCTCGGCCGGGGTCGAGGAGGGGACCATATGGTCGATGAAAATGGCGAAACGTTCGGGCGCATCGAGCGCGTCGCGGCCGAAATCCTCGGCCATCATCCTGAAGAACTGGTCGGTGTAGCCCGGGAACTCGTAGGCGAGGACGAAATCCGGCCGGGCCTGCACCTCTTCCCCCGCCCGGACCGCCTTGCGGCCGGATGCGCGGGCGAGGATCTTCTCTGCCATGGTGAAGCCCATGGGGTCAGCCTCCTTGCGCGAGCGCGGCGCCGGCGATATCGCCCTGGCCCGGGGCGGCGGGTGCCGTCCAGTGCCGTCCGGGGATCGCGGCCAGCAGCGCGCGGGTATAGTCGTGGGACGGGGTCTCGAAGACCCGGGCGGTCGGCCCTTCTTCGACGATGCGGCCGCGGCGCATCACCGCCACCCGGTGGCAGATGCGGGCCGCCACGCGCAGGTCATGGGTGATGAACAGGATCGCGAGATCGAGCCGGGTGCGCAGATCGTCGAGCAGCGCCAGGACCTGGGCCTGAACCGAAACATCCAGCGCCGAGACCGCCTCGTCGGCGATCAGCACCTTCGGATCCAGCGCCAGGGCCCGGGCGATGCCGATCCGCTGGCGCTGGCCGCCCGAGAATTCATGCGGCCAGCGATCGGCCGCGGCCTCGGGCAGGCCGACCAGCGTCAGCAGTTCGAACATGCGCCGGCGCACCTCGGCCGCCGGCCGGCCATGGGCAAGCGGTGCCTCGCAGATGATGTCGCCGACCTTGCGCCGCGGGTTCAGCGAGGCGAAGGGGTCCTGGAAGACCACCTGCATCCGGCCGCGCGCCTGTTTCAGCCCGCGCGCGCCCTGCGCCATCATATCGGTGCCGTCCAGCATCACCCGGCCGCCATCCGGCTCGATCAGCCGGACCAGGCAGCGGCCGACGGTCGACTTGCCCGAGCCGCTTTCGCCGACGATGCCCAGCACCTCGCCGCGCCTGAGGGTCAGCGTCACGTCATCCGCCGCATGGACCTCGCGGCCGGATCTGCGCGAGAACAGGCTGCGCTCGCCCCGATAGACCTTCTCCAGGCCCGCCACATCCAGCACCACCGGGGCATCGGCGGGGATCGGCGGGGCCGCCGCCTCCAGCCGCGGCACGGCGCCGATCAGCTTGATGGTATAGGGATGGCGCGGCCGGTTCAGCACCTCGTCCGCCGTGCCCTGTTCGACCACGCGGCCCGCACACATCACCACCACCCGATGGGCGATTTCGGCCACCACGCCGAAATCATGGGTGATGAACATGACCCCCATGCCGGTGCGGGCCTGGATCTCGCGGATCAGCTCCAGGATCTGGGCCTGGGTGGTGACGTCGAGCGCCGTGGTCGGTTCGTCGGCGATCAGCAGGTCGGGTTCGTTGGCAAGCGCGATCGCGATCATCACCCGCTGGCGCTGCCCGCCCGAGAGCCGGAAGGGGTGGCTCTTCACGATCTTCTCAGGCTCCGGCAGATCGACCCGGGTCAGCAGCTCGATCACCCGGCGGCGGATCGCGGTGCGGTCGCGCATGCCATGGGCGACCAGCGCCTCGGCGATCTGGTCGCCGACCGTCATCACCGGGTTGAGCGCGGTCATCGGCTCCTGAAAGATCATCGCGGCCTTGCCGCCGCGCAGCCGCCGGCGTTCGGCGGCGGGAAGGCCCAGCAGATCGCGCCCGCCGAAGACCACGCGGCCGGCCGAGGGCGTCAGACCTTCGGGCAGCAGGCCCATCACGGCGCTGGCCGACATCGACTTGCCCGAGCCGCTTTCGCCCACGATGCAGACGATCTCGCCGCGGCCGATCGTGAAGGAGACCTCCTCGATCGCATGCGGGCGGTCGGCGCCCCGGGGCAGCGGGATGGTCAGGCCCTCGATCGAGAGCAGGGCCCCGCTCATGCCCGCCCCCGGCGCGCCAGGCGCGGGTTGAGGGCATCGTTCAGGCCTTCGCCGACGAGGTTGAGCGCAAGCACGGTCAGCACGATGGCGACTCCGGGGAAGAAGCTCATCCACCAGGCCTGGCGGATCACGGTGCGGGCGGCGCCGACCTGATAGCCCCAGCTCATGAGGTCGGGATCGCCGAGGCCCAGGAAGCTGATCGCGCTTTCCATCAGGATCGCGGTCGCGATCATCAGCGAGGCCGAGACGATGATCGGCGCCATGGCGTTGGGCAGGATCTGGCGGCAGATGATCACCAGATCGCTCTGCCCGCCCATGCGTGAGGCGAGGACGAATTCGCGGCCGCGCAGGCTGAGGAATTCCGCCCGGACCAGGCGGGCCACCGGCGGCCAGCTGACGGCCGCGATCGCCGCCACGGTCGAGGCGATGGAGGGGGTGAGGATGGCGACCAGCACCACCGCGAAGATCAGGCTGGGGACGGTCTGGAACAGCTCGGTCAGCCGCATCAGCGCGTCGTCGACCCGGCCGCCGAAATAGCCGGCGGTGGCGCCGATCACGACCCCCACCCCCACCGTCACCAGGGTGGAGACCAGGCCGATCAGCATCGAGACGCGGGCGCCATGGGCGATGCCCGCGGCAAGGTCGCGGCCCAGCGTGTCGGAGCCGAGCAGGAAGCCGCCGGTCATCGGCGGGGCGAAGGGGCGTCCGGCCATGGTCCAGGGGCTGCCGGGGAAGAGCAGCGGCGCCAGCAGGGCCAGTGCCACCAGGGCCACCAGCGCCACAAGGCCGATCACGGCCCCCTTGTGGCGGGCGAAACGGGTCCAGAAGGCGATCATCGGCTCAACGCTCGAAACGGATGCGGGGATCGATCAGGCCGTAGACCAGATCGGTCAGAAGATTGATGACCACGACCATGGTGGAGGTGACCAGGAACACGCCCAGCAGCACCGAGTAGTCGCGCTGGAGCAGGGCGTTGAAGGCCAGCCGGCCGATGCCGGGCCAGGCGAAGACCGTCTCGACCAGGATGGTGCCGCCGACCAGATGGCCGGCCTGGACGCCGGCCATGGTCACCACCGGCAGCAGGGCGTTGCGCAGCACATGGGCGCGTTCCACCCGGGGCTCCGTCAGCCCCTTGGCGCGGGCGGTGCGCACGAAATCCTGCGACTGCACCTCCAGCATCTGGGCCCGGGTCAGGCGGGCATAGACGCCGGTGTAGAACAGGCCCAGCGTCATGGCCGGCAGCACCAGATGTTTCGCGACCTCGGCCAGATAGGCGAAGCCGCCCGCGGGCGGGGTTGCGCCATGCATGCCGAAGGCCGGCAGCCAGCCCAGTTCCAGCGAGAACAGCAGGATCGCCATCAGCCCCACCCAGAACAGCGGTGTCGCATAAAAGGCGAGCGCCAGGGTGGAGACGACGGTATCGACCCAGCCGCCGGGGCGGCGTGCGGCGATCACCCCGGCGGTGATGCCCAGCGCCAGCGAGATCACGAAGGCGGTGATGGTCAGCACCAGCGTCGCCGGCAGCCGTTCCAGGATGATGTCGGCAACCGGCCGGCCCTGGCGGTAGGAGGTGCCGAAATCGAGCGTCGCGACATTGCCCAGATAGACCAGCAGCTGTTCGTGCACCGGCCGGTCGAGACCGAATCGCTCGCGCAGCTCGTCGAGATAGGCCTGGTCGGTCATCGCGGCCTCACCGGCCATGACCGCGACCGGATCGCCCGGGGCCATGCGGATCAGCACGAAATTCATGCAGGCGATGGCGAGGATGACGGCGACCGCCTTCACGAGGCGCGATGCCGCGCGGTCGAGCTTGACCATCGGTGGCAGGTTTCCTGTGGTGGGGCGGAGAGAAGGGGGGGAGCGAAGACAGAGATCCGGGCGGTGGCAGTCATCGCCACAAGGGGAGACAGATGGCGGCCTGAAGAGGGAGGGCGCCACCGCCCGGCCCGGCGGGGGGACGCCGGGGAGGGGATGGAGGGGGGGAGGGGAGGAAGGTGGAAAAGGCGGGAAGATGGACGGGGGCTCAGCGCTTCGGCAGGCGCACGTCTTCCATCTCGCCATTCAGCCCGGTGGCCCCGGTCACCAGGTTCTCGATGCCCGAACGGTAGAGGGTCGGGAACTGCACCTCGATCAGATAGCCGAAATAGGCCTGGTCCGAGATCCGGTGCTGAAGATCCGAGAAGAGCGCCGCGCGGGTCTCGCGATCGGTCGCGACCGCCGCCTCGCGGAACAGCCGGTCGACCTCGGGATCGTTCAGGCCCGACACATTGGCCGAGGGCGAGCCCTTGACCAGATTGGTCGAGACATAGGCCCGCTCCACGCCCAGCGACGGGTCGCCATACTGGTAGAGCAGGTTGAGGCTGAGATCGTAATCCCAGTCGCCGAGCCGCTTGGCCCAGCCGGCATGATCGGTCGCGACCGTCTGGGTTCTGATGCCGATCTGCTCCAACTGCTGGCGGATATATTCGCCGAGGCGGATATAGGTCTCGCCATAGGGCAGCGGCAGGAAGCGGACGGTGGTCCGCACGCCGTCGGGGCCCTTCTTCAGCCCCATTTCGTCGAGCAGGGCTTCGGCCTTCTTCAGGTCGTAATCATAGGTGACCAGCGCCTTCTCGTCGTAGAACGGCGTGGTCGAGGCGATCGGGCCGGCCGAGGGCTTCGCGAAGCCGAACCACAGATTGTCGACGATGAACTGGCGGTCGATCGCATGCATCACCGCGCGGCGGAAGCGGGCATCGTCCATCGGCGCGCTGCGCAGGTTGAACTGGACCCACATCGTGGGCGACAGCATCTCGTAACCGGCGCGGGTCTCGGTGACGCCGTCGGACGCCGCAAGCCGCTGGACGTCGAAATACTCGACATCGCCGCCGCGCAGCACATCGACCTCGCCGGTTTCGAAGGCGAGCGCGCGGCTGGCGGCATCGGGCACGATCACGAAGTTCAGCCCGTCGAGATCGGGCTTGCCGGCCTGCCAGTAATCCGCATTGCGTTCCAGCCGGATGAAGGCGCCGCGCTTCCAGTCGGCCAGCTTGAACGGGCCGGTGCCGATCGGGGTCTGGTTGGCCGGGTTGGTCTGATAGTCGGTGCCCTCGTAGACATGCGCCGGGATCATCGGCGCCGACGAGGTCTCAAAGCCCATGATGAAGGGCGCGAAGGGCGCCTTCAGGGTCATGCGCACGGTGTGGTCGTCCAGCGCCTCGATCTTCTCCGCCCGGCCGAAATGGCCGCGGGCCCGCGGGTGGACCTTGGCCAGGAAGTCGGTCGCCGAGAACACGACATCCTTTGCGGTGAAGGGCTGGCCGTCATGCCAGCGCACGTTCCTGCGCAGATGGAAGGTATAGACCAGCCCGTCTTCGGAAATCTCCCAGCTTTCGGCCAGATGCGGCCGCGGCTGCAGATCGGGGCCATAGGTCAGCAGGCCTTCATAGATCTTGCCGGCCACGAACTGGGTGGGGCCCTGCTGGTTCAGGCCCAGCATCAGGGTCGGCGGCTCGGGGTGCGCGATCATGCGCAGCACGCCGCCATTGCGTGCCTCTTCGGCCGACCCCCCCGCCGGCAGGCTGAGGGCGAGCAGGGCCGTTGCGGCGGCGCCAAGCGCCGCCCGCTTCCACAATGTCCGCATCTTCGGTCGTCCTCCCGTCGGCCGGCCTGTCGGTACCCGGGCATGGGGTACCCGCCGGCTTCACATCTGCCGGCAGGATTCCGTTAAACGGAAGGCATGTCAATTTATAAAATGAATTTCATTCAATGAAATGATCAGGGCAGGCGACCGCAGGGATGACCGGGCTTTCAGACATAGCCCGGCGCATCCGCATTCACCGCCAGCATGCGCGCAAGCATGCTGGCCAGCTGGCCGCGTTCGTCCTGGGTGAACATGCGGATCAGGTGGCGTTCGGTGGCGGCATGGTCCGCCATGGCCGCATCGGCCAGTGCCACGCCCTTCTCCGTCAATTCCACGATCACGCTGCGCCGGTCGTTGCGGTCTGAAGTGCGGCGGATCAGCCCGTCCTTTTCCAGCCGCAGCAGCAGGTTGGAGATGCCGCCCGACGAGAACAGCATGGTCTGTTGCAGCTGTGACGGCGACAGCCGGTAGGGCGCGCCCTCCACCCGAAGCGTCGCCAGAATGGCATAGGCCGGATATTTCAGCCCATGGGCCGCCAGCGTGGCATTCACCGCCTTCAGGATCACCCCTTCCAGCCGGAGGATCCGCCCGACCACGGCCTTGCCCGAACTGTCGATATCCGGCCGCTCGCGCCGCCAGCGGGCCATGCCGCGGCCGACGGTGTCGAAATCGGCCGGATCGCCCGGCGCCGTGTCGGTGGCGGGCTGGTCAATGGCGGTTTCGTCAGTGGTGGGGGCCGGGGCCGGATCGGTCTGCATCGGCGGGTGCTGCTCCTGACAGTGGCGTCGCCACATCGTGGCCCGGACGGCGATATCTCACAAGTTTCTTTCTTGAAAGATAATCGGAAGAGACCTAGGCTTGCAATCCAGGGAACGCATCGCGGCGGGGAGAGGCTGCGAAGACGCCCCGCCGGCACCACGAACCGGCACCACGAACAAAAGCGCCCCCATGGGCGGGCACCGGCCCGATGGCCGGGTCACAGGCTGGGAGAACACGGGATATGGCGATCGAACGCACCGACCGCGCGCGGCGGCGGATGACGGCAGGCACCGCTGCGGCGGTTATCACGGCAGCGGTTGCGGTTGCGGCACCGGCCGTGGCATCGGCGGAAGAGCTGGTGATCGCGACCTTCGGCGGCTCCTTCGCCGAGGACACCAAAACCTGCCACATCGCGGCTTTCGAGAAGGCGACCGGCGCGACCGTCGCCATGAAGGTCGGCTCGTCCGTGCAGCATGCGGCCGCGATCCGCGCCATGGGCGGGCGCAGCCAGTTCGACGTCGCCTATATGGACGACTCGCTGGCCACCCAGCTCGCCAACGAAAAGCTGCTCTCCGAGATCGACACCGCGAAGCTCGGCAACGCGGCCGATCTGATCCCGGGCGCCATCCCCGACAACAAGCGCTTCGTGGTGTTCATGCTGGGTGCCACCGCGCTTGCCTACAACCCCGAGATGATGCCCGAGCCGCCGACCTCGTGGACCGATCTCGCCGATCCGAAGTGGAAGGGCAAGATCGCACTGGGCGACGTGACCGGCACCTCTGGCATGCAGTTCCTGCTGGCGATGAACCGGATGCATGGCGGCACGATCGACAATATCGATCCGGGCATCGCCGCGCTGAAGGAACTGGCGCCTTCGGCGGTCACCTTCTACACCCAGGCCGACCAGATCGTGTCGCTGTTCGAGCGCGGCGAGATCGCCATGGCGCCCTGGTATCCCGACCGGGTCGGCTCTGCGGCCGACAAGGGCGTGAAGGTGGCGGTCGCCTATCCGAAGGAAGGTGCGGTCGGCATCCGCCCGACGCTCAGCATCCCCGAAGGCGCCCCCCATGCCGATCTTGCGCATAAGTTCATCGACGTGGTGCTCTCGCCCGAGGGGCAGGCCTGCTTCGCCGAGCGGAAATATGCCGGGCCGGTGAACACGAAGGTCGACCTCAGCGACAAGGTCGCGAAGATCGTGCCGACGGGCGAGGCCCGCGACAATCTCTGGTTCCCCGATCCGCAGACGGTCGCGAGCAACATGCCCGACTGGATCCGGCGCTGGCAGCGCGAAGTCACCCGCTGATCCACCCCATGCACCGCTGCGCCGACACCTCCCCCCTCCCTGGGTCGGCGCGGCGGTCCTGAACGGCGGCAGGGACGGGGGCTCTCCCCTCCCTGGCCCCCCGGACGCCTGTCTCCCCCCCCTTGCGGGCGCCCCCTGCCGCCGTTCCTTCCCTGTTTTCAGGTTTCGCTTCAGACCGTTCTCTTCGCCGGCTGCCCCGCCGGCCGGTGCGCGCCTGCGCCGACCGGCCGGAACGGGAAAGCTCTGGCATCGAGGCGCAACCCGACTGCCCTGGATGGACCACCGCCGATGGCCAAGCTGACGATCGACCGACTGCACAAGCGCTATGGCGACACCGAGGTGGTGCGCGACGTTTCCATCACCGTCGCCGACGGGGAATTCGTCTCGCTGCTCGGGCCGTCGGGCTGCGGCAAGACCACGATCCTGCGCATGGTCGCCGGGCTGATCGAGCCCAGCGCCGGGCGGATCCTGGCCGGCGAGGAAGACATCACCCGCCTGCCGCCGCACCGGCGTCGGATCGGGCTGGTCTTTCAGTCCTATGCCCTGTTCCCGCATCTGACGGTGGCCGAGAACGTCGCCTTCGGCCTGAAGCGACAGGGCGTGCGCGGCGCCGAGTTGTCCTCGCGGGTGAAGGAGGCGCTGGCCCTGGTCCGGCTCGACCATCTGGCCGACCGCTACCCCCGCCAGATGTCGGGCGGGCAGCAGCAGCGGGTGGCGATCGCGCGGGCGGTGGCGCCGCGGCCGCGGATGATGCTGTTCGACGAACCGCTCTCCAACCTGGATGCCCAGCTGCGCGACGAGATGCAGATCGAGCTGAAGCGCCTGCAGGGCCGGCTCGGCATCACCAGCCTGTTCGTGACCCATGATCAGGCCGAAGCGCTGTCGCTGTCGGACCGGGTCTGCGTGCTGGCCCATGGCGTGATCCAGCAGTTCGATGCGCCCGAGGCGATCTATGCCCGGCCGGCCAATGGTTTCGTCGCCAGCTTCATCGGCCGGCCCAACCGGCTTCAGGGCCGGGTGGAGACGGCGGGGCCGGCGGGCCGGGTGCGGATCGGCCCCGATCTCACCCTCGCCGCCGCCGATCCGCAGGTCGCGGCAGGCGGTGCGGCCGAGATCATCATCCGGCAGGAAGCGATCCGGCTTCTGGCGCCCGAGGCAGATGCCCCGCATGCGGTGGCGGGCGAAATCGCCTTCCGCTCCTTCACCGGCGCCCGGGTGCAGTATGTGGTGAAGCTGGCGGGCGGCGTGGAGATGATCGCCGAGACATCCTCCGCCGGCCCCGGCGCCGATCTGGCCCCGGGCGCCGCCGTCCGGCTGGCCATCGATCCCGGCCAGGTGTTTGCGATGCCGGCGGGAGGTGCCGCATGATCATGCGCCGCCGCACCGGGCTGGGGCTGGTCTCGCCGCTGATGCTGGTGCTGATCGCGTGCTTCCTGGCACCGGTCATCCTGATGCTGCCGACCAGTTTCCGCGAATACCTGCCGGGCATGGGCATCACCCCCGGCAGCTGGACCCTCGACAACTACGCCCAGATCGTCACCGACGACTATTACCGCGAGGTGGTCTGGCGGACCTTCGGTCTGGGATTGCTGGTCACCGCCATCGCGTTGGTCATCGGCTATCCTCTCGCGCTGATGATCGCCCGCGGCCCGGCGCGCTGGCGGGTGCCGCTGACGCTGGCGGTGATCTTCCCGATGATGCTGAACCTGGTGGTGCGCTCCTTCGGCTGGATCGCGCTGCTCGCCAATCGCGGCCTGCTCAACAACCTGCTGATCGACCTCGGCCTGATCGACACGCCGTTCAAGCTCATGTTCAACATGACCGGCGTGGTCATCGGCCTGGTCCATATCTACCTGCCCTTCATGGTGCTGATGCTGGTGGCGGCCATTCAGGCGGTGCCGCGCGATGTCGAGGCGGCGGCCGCGACCCTGGGCGCCGGGCGGATCCGGACCTTCTTCATGGTCACCCTGCCGCTGACCGCCTCGGGCATCCTGGCCGGTTCCATCCTGGTCTTCGTGCTCACCATCAGCGCCCTGGTCACCCCGCGCATGCTCGGCGGTGCCACCTACCGGGTGCTGGCCACGGTCATCTACGACGAATACATGCAGCTTCTGAACTGGCCGGGCGGGTCGGCACTCGCCTTCGCGCTCACCGTTACCGCGCTGGTGGTGGTGTGGATCTCGGGCCGGCTCGCGAAGCGCTGGGGAGGTCTCGCATGACGCTCGCACCCGGACGCGCCGTGGCGGTCACCGCCGTGCTGGTGGTGATCTTCCTGCAATTGCCGGTGGTGGTGACGGTGCTGGCCGCCTTCAGCAGCACCTCCTATCTCACCATCCCGCCCCAGGGGCTGACACTCGGCTGGTTCGCCAAAGTGTTGAGCGACCCGGATTATCTGAGCGCGATCTGGCTGAGCCTGCTGCTGGCCGTGGTCTCGACCACCATCTCGCTGGTGCTGGGCGTCGCCGCCGCCTGGGCGCTGCACGCGAAGGCCCTGCCGGGGTCCGAGGCCATCGCCTCCTTCCTGATGGCGCCGCTGGTCTTCCCCTCGGTCGTGATCGGCGTCGCCCTGCTGCAATATGTCAGCCTGCTCCGGCTTTATGGCGGCACCGGCGTGCTGATCGCCGCCCATGTGGTGATCACCGTGCCCTATATCGTTCGCGCGGCGCTTTCCAGCCTGGGCGGTATCGACCGCTCGCTCGACGAGGCGGCGCGGGTGCTGGGCGCCACCGGGTTTGAGGCCTTCCGCCTGGTCACCCTGCCGCTGATCCGTCCGGGGCTGATCGCCGGCGTGCTCTTCGCGCTCGTCACCTCGCTCGACAACGTGCCGGTCACGATCTTCCTGCCCGGCCCCGGCCAGCAGACCCTGCCGGTACTGATCTTCTCCTCGGTCGAACACGGCGTCGACCCCAGCGTCGCCGCGGTCTCCACCCTCATGATCGTGCTGACCGGGCTGATCCTGTTCGTCGCCGAACGCCGCACCGGTTTCCACAAATTCGTGTGAGCGGGAGGGAGTCTGTTTTAGCCCCTCTGCCCAAGCGGGCGCTCCCGCGCCCTTGGCCGCCGCCTCAATGGCGGGAGTCTTTTAGTCCCTCGCCGGGCGGGCGCTCCCGCGCCCTTGGCCGCCGCCTCAATGGCGGCTGGGAGTTCAGCCCAACCTCTGCCCAAGCGGGCGCATCCGCGGTGACGGATGAAACCTTACAGTCGGAACGCTGCATCCCATGTCCTTCCATCCCGACGGCTTCCCCCTTTTCCTGACCTTCGACCTCGATGCCGAGACCATGTGGACGGCGCGGGATCCGAACAATGCCAACCGGCCGATCCTGATGTCGCAGGGTGCCTATGGCTGGAAGGTCGGCATCTGGCGCATTCTCGACCTGCTCGACCGCTATGGCATCAAGTCGACCTTCTTCGTGCCCGGGCTGGTGATGGAGCAGCGCCCCCAGGTGGTCGAGGCCCTGCTGACCCGTGGCCACGAGATCGCCCATCACAGCTGGAGCCATGCCTGGATCGTCAACCTCACGCCCGAGCAGGAGCGCGAGGAGATGGAGAAGGGCATCGAGATCATCAGGCGGATGACCGGAAGGGCGCCGCGCGGCTGGCGCTCGCCCGCCGCCGAGTTCAGCCCGATCACCATGGATCTGCTGGTCGAGAACGGCTTCGACTATTCCTCGAACTTCTTCGACGACGACAGCCCCTACATTCACAGCCACAAGGGGCAGAAGACGAAGCTGGTCGAGCTGCCCTTCCGCTGGGTGCTGGATGATGCACCCTTTTTCCAGTACTCGATCATCCTGCCCGGCCGCACCCTCCAGGCGCCCTCGGCGGCGCTCGAAGCCTGGACGCTCGAATTCGACACGCTCTATGCCGAGGACCGGATGATGATGCTGGGCATGCATCCCCAGCTGATCGGCCAGCCCTCGCGGCTCAAGCTGCTCGAAGGCATCATCGAACATGCGCTGAAGCATCCGCGCGTGGTGATCGGCCGCTGTGACGAACTGGTCGATGCCATGCGTCCCGGCCTCGACGCGGCGGCGTCATGAACCGCAACCGGGATTTCGAGGGGCGCCGGATCCTGATCACCGGCGGGGCCAGCGGCATCGGCCTCGCCACCGCCCGGATGATCGCGGATCGCGGCGGCCGGGCCGCCGTGCTCGATCGCGACCGGGCGGCGCTCGACCGGCTCGATATCACCGGCGTCACCGGCCACCTGGCTGATGTGGCCGAAACCCCCGATGTCGAGGCGGCCGTGGCCGCGGCGGCGGCAGAGATGGGCGGCATCGACGGCGTGGTCTGTGCCGCCGGTATCGACCATCAGGAACCGCTGGCGCGGATCACAGATGCCGCCTGGGCGCGCAGCATCGGCGTCAACCTGACGTCCCCGATGCTGGTGATGCGCGCGGCCCTGCCGCACCTGGCCGGGGCGGGAGCGATGGAGGGGGCGGGTGCGGCTTCGGCGGTGTTCATCTCCTCGGCCGCCGGCCTCGTGCCGCTCAAGGGTCGGGCCAGCTATTGCGCTGCCAAGGCCGGTGTCGTGATGCTCGCCAAATCGCTGGCCATGGAGCTGGCGGATCAGGGCGTGCGGGTGAACGCCATCTGCCCCGGCGCCATCGACACGCCGCTCTTCCGCACCTCGTGGGAGCCGACGCCCGACCCGGAAGCGACGCTGGCCGCGATCCGCCGCCGCTATGCGCTGGAACGGATCGGCACGCCCGACGAGATCGCCGCGGCGGTGCTCTGGCTGCTCGGCCCCGAGGCCGGCTATGTCACCGGCGTGGCGCTCGCCGTCGATGGCGGGCGCAGTTTCCACTGACAAGATCCGCGGGCAATCAGAGAGAGGCCGGCCATGGCACGGTTTTCGGGCAGAGTGGTGATCGTCACCGGTGCCGCGAACGGCATCGGGGCCGCAACGGTCCGGCGCTTCCTGGGTGAGGGCGCGCGCGTGGTCGGGGTCGATCTGGATGATGTCGGGCTGGCCGCGGTTTTCGATGGCGCCGGCACTGACGGGATGGCGGTTGCCGGTGACTGCACCGACCCCGCCGTGCTCGGCCGCGCCTACATGCAGGCGGTCGACCGCTTCGGCCCGATCGACGTGCTGTTCAACAATGTCGGCCAGAGCGCCCGCGAGCGCGCCGGCCCCTTCCATGCCTCGGAAGAGGGCGTCTGGCGCTTCGTGATGGAGGTCAGCCTGATCACCACGCTCCGCATGACCCGGCTGGTGCTGCCGGAGATGCGCAGTCGCGGCACCGGCCGGATCATCAACATGTCGAGCGATGGTGCCTTCGCCGGCGATGCCGGCATCGTCGACTATGCCGCCGCCAAGATGGGCGTGATCGGCTTCACCCGCGCCCTGGCGCGCGAGAATGCCGGCCTCGGCATCACCGTCAATGCCGTTGCCCCCGGCGCCATCGCCACCCGCGCCCACGACCGGCTGACGCCCGAGGTGGTGGACCGGATCAAGGCCCAGACCCCGGCAGGCTTCGTGGGCGTGCCCGAAGACGTCGCCGGCGTGGTCGCCTTCCTCGCCAGCGACGATGCCCGCTACGTCACCGGCCAGACCCTGCTGATCGACGGCGGCCGCTGGATGATCTGACCCGGCGAGGTATGCCGTCCGGCGCCGCCGTCTCCGGTCGAAGGTGGATTCCCGCCTCCGCGGGAATGACAATAACATATTGTTTTGAAAGAAGATGATGTCATCCCCGCGCAGGCGGGGATCCACCTTTCTTCTTCGATGAGCCGAACACGAGGACCGCCCCCATGACCACCGACATCACCGGCCTCTCCGCCCGCGATCTTGCCCGCCTGATCCGCCGCCGCGAGGTCTCGGCGGTGGAGGCGACCGAGGCGGTGCTCGCCCGGATCGAGGACCGTGCGGACCTCAACGCCTTCATCACCGTCTGTGCCGACGAGGCCCGTGCCGAGGCCCGCGCCGCCGATGATCGCGTGCGGTCGGCCGAAGATCCCGACACCCTGCCGCCGCTGCTGGGCGTGCCCTATTCGGTCAAGGATCTGACGCTGACCCGGGGGGTGCGCACCACCATGGGTTCGGCCATCTTCCGCGACTTCGTGCCCGCCGAAGATGCCGTCGCCGTCGCCCGCGCCCGCGCCGCCGGCGCCGTGCTGGTCGGCAAGACCACCACCCCCGAATTCGGCCACAAACAGGCCGCCGACGCGCCGATCTTCGGCCGCACCCTGAACCCGATCGACCCGAAGGTCACCTGCGGCGCCTCCAGCGCGGGTGCCGCGGTCGCGGTCGCGGCCGGCATGGGGCCGATCGCGCTCGGCACCGATGGCGGCGGCTCGATCCGCATCCCGGCCGCCTGCTGCGGCATCGTCGGCCTGAAGGCCACCCTCGGCCGCATCCCGCATCTGCAACTGCCCGACCTGATCGCCGCCAATTCCTTCGTCGGCCCCATGGCCCGCGACGTGGCCGACACCGCTTTGCTGTTCGACGCCATCCAGGGCTTCGATGCCCGCGATCCCTGGGGCCAGGGCGTCCTGCCGCCCGAACGCCGCGCCACCACGCTCGATGGCCTGCGGGTCGCCTATCTGCGCAGCTGCGGGACCCGGGTCGACCCGCGCGTGCTCGCCGCCACCGACGCCGCCATCGCCCGTATGATCGAGGCGGGCGCCCGCGTCCACGAGATCGAGATCGATTTCGCCGCGGAAGAGCGCCACTTCCTGGTCATCCTGCAATCCGGCCTCGCCGCCCGCGTCGGCCCCCAGCTCGCCCGCTTCCGCGACCAGCTCGACCCCTCGCTGGTGATGACCATCGAGAAGGGCCTCACCCATTCGGCCGTCGACCTTTCCGCCGCCGCCGCTGCCCGCACCGCGCTCTTCGGCCGCCTCCAGGCCGAACTCGCCCGCGCCGACGTCATCATCTCCCCCACCCTGACGGCACCGCCGCTGCCGGTCGACCAGGACCCCAACGGCATCGTCACCATCGCCGGCGAACCCGCCGGCACCATCCGCGGCGCCTGGTACCCCTACACCTTCCCCCTCAACCTCACCGGCCACCCGGCCCTCTCCATGCCCTGCGGCACCACCCCCGATGACGGCCTGCCCCTCGCGCTCCAGATCATCGGCCGCTGGCACGACGACCGCTACATCCTGGACATCGCCGGGCTGGTAGAGACGGCGCTCGGCTGACGGCCGGCACGCCCGGCGGGCGGGAACCTGCTCCGCAGAACCAGGGCTGCCGCCCTGGACCCGCCCGGAGGCGGGGCCTCCGGACCTCCGGATTTCGCTCCGCCCGCAAATATCATCCGCTTGCCTGCAAACGTCAGCCTCCACCCCGTAAAATAATCGCACAAACTCTCCACAGTCATCCCGGCGAAGGCCGGGATCCAGGTAGTCCTCCATCCCAATGAACGAAAAATACCTGGGCACCGGTCATATCATGCACCCAGTCAGCCATGACCTAAACCCGCATGTCCTGTATCCTTTACGCAAACACGAGCCCGGCCATCGGCCTGTCGGACAACGCCCTGCACAATAAAAGCCGGCCCCGTCTTTCCGGCTGCCACAGCCCCGATAGCCCCCCCAGCCCGACCGCAGATCCACCCCGCCTCACCCGCGAACCCCAAGCTCCCGTAAAACCCCGGGAGGTTCGCGGAAAAAATTCCCCCGATTTTTCAGGGCATTAAATTTCACATGCGTGAATAGTTCATACGATAGAATATCCCCCAACAGAGGTTCGCGCGGATCGCCTTTTTCCGGTCCCCGATTCAGGCTATTAAGAAGGGGTGGGTCGCACCCTTGCGGGTGCGTGGATTGAAACCCCGGCGAGTGGCGCAACGACCGCATGCCGCAGTCGCACCCTTGCGGGTGCGTGGATTGAAACCCGCCGCCCCCGCCGCCACGCCGGCAGCCCCTGAGTCGCACCCTTGCGGGGGCGTGGATTGAAACAGGAATTTTTGCGGACAACCCTGATGCAGGAAGCGTCGCACCCTTGCGGGTGCGTGGATTGAAACGCCCTGCATAAGTAATCGATGAATTGAACCGCTTGTCGCACCCTTGCGGGTGCGTGGATTGAAACGCTGATATCGGCCGCGGCGAGATCGCTCATGCGCGTCGCACCCTTGCGGGTGCGTGGATTGAAACGGTAGAGGGGGTCATTTGCATCCTCCCGATTGTGTCGCACCCTTGCGGGTGCGTGGATTGAAACTCGCGGATTGCCGCTGCTACCAGGCGAGATCGACGTGTCGCACCCTTGCGGGTGCGTGGATTGAAACTGGAGGCTCTGGCCGCCCAGGTGGGTTAGTCGGGTCGCACCCTTGCGGGTGCGTGGATTGAAACGCGGTCCTGGAGGCTGCCGTGTCGGACGAGGCGGTCGCACCCTTGCGGGTGCGTGGATTGAAACTTGATTTCGCGATCCATGTCACGGCCGCGATAGGGTCGCACCCTTGCGGGGGCGTGGATTGAAACCAGTAGCCGGACAGCGAGATCGTCGTAAGACGTGGTCGCACCCTTGCGGGTGCGTGGATTGAAACCGCTCGTGCCGTCGCAGCAGCGTGGGCGGTGGTGTCGCACCCTTGCGGGTGCGTGGATTGAAACATGCGGCCATAGGAAACGATGGCCGGCTGCGCCTCGTCGCACCCTTGCGGGTGCGTGGATTGAAACCCGGGCGCGGGCAGTCGCGCCGGCGAGGCCGGCCGTCGCACCCTTGCGGGTGCGTGGATTGAAACCGTCGCCTGTTTCCCAGCCGCCGTTGTGGCCGCCTCAATCGGCCGCCAGCCGAAGCGTGGTCAGATACCGCAGCAGATGCCGCGCGCCCTCGGCCGCGAGGCGCAGATGCCGGGTCCGGGCGTCTTCATCCAGTTCCGGATCATCGGCGATCGAGACATGCAGCCCCACCAACCAGGCCTGAAACGCGGCCCCTGACACCGACCCCGCCGGCCCCCCCGACTGCCCGCGCCATCACGGCATTGCGCAGCGCATCCAGCGCCAGTGCCAACCCCGGCTCCGCGGTCACATCGACCCAGCCGCCGGCGATCTGGTCGTCCAGGATTGCCCAATCGGTGGTGAGGGCGGCAACGGGGCAGGGTGCGGTGGGGGGCTGGTCGGTCATCGGTGGCTCCGGCGTTGTCTGAAGGTTCCTCCGGAGCCGGGGCAGTCCGTCCCGTTTAACCACGGACTATAGGCCTCATGTGGAAGGCGCGGCGGGTGAAGGTGCCGCGCCGAATGCGTTGCATGTGCGGGAAGACGTGGCATGATCATGACAAGTCACTGAAATAAATAGAGTAATTCGAGAGAATTGGTTTGATGTTGCAGCTTACGGACGAAATGCGGCAGGCGATCGATCGCGTTATCCATGAGCGATTTGCCGACAAGGTGGAAGCCGTCGAGATCGATACGGCCGAGGATGAAGTGGGGGACGAGGTGTTGTTCATCCGTGTCGTCATGTCGCCCGACACCACGTCACGGGACTTTGCCGGCCGGTTCTTCGGCCTGACCGGGCGGGTGCGCAATGTGTTGGGAGACGAGATGCGCGACGTGTTCCCGATCATTCGGCCGATGGGTGCGCATGCCTGACGCAACGCTGGCGCGCGGGTTGATTGCGTCGGCGAAAGCTCTTTGTTCCGACGGTGTCAGACGAAGGCCCAGGCAGGCAGATCTGCGGGCTCCCTGGTGGGCTCAAGCAGAAGCCGCCGCCCGAACCGCGCCTGGGTTGAAGTATATCGGGGGCTCGATCATGGTGCGGCACGCAACGCCTGTGACGGGGTCATGCATGTCAGCATCCGGCGGATCTGAGTTCCGGCGGATCTGAGGACTGCCCCCCCTCAATCCGGCCACCGCTTATGCACCCAGAACCACAGATCCGGCCGTTCGCGGATCCAGCCTTCCAGGCGGGCATTGACCAGCCTTGTCAGGCGTTCCGCGGCCTGGTTCGGGGTTTCGCCGGGTTCCGGGGTCGGGTCGATCGGCGGGTCGATGGTGATGCGGAAGCGGGGGCCGCCCAGGCGTTCGACATGGGCGGTGATCAGGGGGGCGTTGAAGCGCACCGCGAATTCGCCATGGGCCGTGGTGGTCATGGCGTCGCGGCCGAAGAAGGGCAGGGCCGTGCCGGTGTTGAGTTTCTGGTCGATCAGCATCGCCAGATGACCGCCGGCCTTCAGGCGTTTCATGATCTCGCGGGCGGCTTTGGCGCCCTTGGGCAGGAAATCGGTGGCGCCGCCGGCGCGGCGGCGGGAATGCTGGATCAGCTTTTCGATTTCGGTGTCGTTGGCCTGGCGATAGACCTGGGTGAGGGCGATGCCCGACTGGGTGGCGGCAAGCGAGGCCAGTTCCCAATTGCCGTAATGGCCCGAGACGAAGATGCCCGGCCGGCCGTCGTCGCGGGCGGCCAGCGCGTGTTCGTGGCCGATCACCTCCACCCGGGCGGGGTCGCGGCCGGTGCAGTCGAAACGGTCGAGATGGGCGATCTCGAAGGCGGTGCGGCCGAGATTGTCCCACATGGCGCGGAGGATGCGCTCGATCTCGTCGGGGCCGAGCTCGGGAAAGGCGCGGGCGAGGTTGCGGCGGGCGATCCGGCTGACCTTGATCCGCGGGCCGATGCTGCGCGCCAGCCAGCCGCCGAAGGCCGAGGCGCGTTCCAGGCCGAGCAGCCGGGCAAAGCCGAAGGCCAGGCGGCCTGACAGGCTCTCCAGTCGCCGACGGAAGGTCATCGGCGGCGTTTCGGGGGCGAAAGGGGTGTCAGAAGTCATCTGCGGCGCCCGGTGCCGTCCTCGTGTCCGGTGCCGTCCTCATGCCCGGCCCGGCCGTCGATCAGCCGCGACAGCCCGGCCGGCGTGGCGGGTTCCGGCCGGCGCGGGTCGATGCGGTCCAGCAGCCGGTCCAGCGGGTCGGCATCCAGCCATTCCAGGCTGATGGTCAGGTGGTCGACCAGGTCGCGCGCCTCGGGCGGCAGGCGGACCAGATCCTTCTCGGTCGTCACCAGCACCGCATCCATGCGATGGGCCACCTCCACCAGCCGGGCGATCTCGTCCGGATCATAGGGGTGATGGTCGGGGAAGGACCAGCTGCCGGCGATGCGGCAGCCGATGGTGCGCAGCGTGTCGAAGAATTTCTCGGGCCGGCCGATGCCGGCGAAGGCCACGACCTTGCGGTTGCGCAGCCGCCGGGTCTCGGGGCCCGGCACGGTCACGGCGCGCAGCACCGGGCGTTCGAAGGGCAGGGCCGCGGCGACATCGATCGTGTCCTCGCCCACCACCACCACGCCATCGGCGCGGGCCAGGCCCCGGGCCAGCGGTTCGCGCATCGGCCCGGCCGGGATCACCCGGCCATTGCCGAAACCATAGCCGCCGTCGACCACGATCAGCGACAGGTCTTTCTCGATCGACGGGTTCTGGAAGCCGTCATCCAGGATCACGACATCGGCCCCGGCCGCGGCCGCGGCGCGTGCGCCCGCCGCCCGGTCGCGGGCAACCCAGGTCGGCAGGCGGCGGGCGATCAGCAGCGCCTCGTCGCCCACCTGCTCGGCGCGATGGGCGATGGGGTCGACCAGCACGGGGCCCTTCACACTGCCGCCATAGCCGCGCAGCACCACATGGGGCCTGCGGCCGCGTTCGCGTAGCCGGGCGGCGATGGCAAGGGCGGTCGGGGTCTTGCCGGCGCCGCCGGCGGTCAGATTGCCGACACAGAGCACCGGCACGCCGGCACGGGCCGGCCGGGCCAGCAGCCGGCGCAGCGCGCCCGCCGCCCGGAAGACGAGCGACAGCGGCGCCAGCGCCCAGAGCAGCGGGCGCTCCACCGGTTTGGCCTGACGTCCCCAGAATTCCGGTGCCTTCACGACGGATCTCCCGATGCCTCGGCCGGTTCGAGAAGCGGTCCCAGCGCGGCCGCGATGGCCTCCACCGCGGCACGTCCCTCTTCGGCCACCCGGGCGCCGGCCCGGGCCAGTCTCTCGCACGCCGCCGGATCGTCGAGCAGCCGCCCGGCCGTCCGGGCGAGCGCGGCGGCATCCTCGACGATCTCCACGGCCCCGGCTGCCCGGAAGCGGGCGGCCAGGCTCTCGAAATTGCCGAGATGCGGCCCGGTCGTCACGGCGGCGCCGAGGCGCGCGGGTTCGAGCAGATTATGCCCGCCGACCGGGACAAGCGAGCCTCCGATAAAGGTGAGGGGGATTGCGCGAAAAAAAAGACCCAGTTCGCCGAGCGTGTCGGCAAGGTAGACCTGCGTCTGCCTGGTCAGCGGCTCGCCTGCGGCTCGCCGCGCCACCCGAAGCCCCGCCGCACGGATCTCGTCGGCGATGGCCGGGCCGCGTTCGGGGTGGCGGGGGACGATCACGGTCAGCAGGTCGGGGCGGGTCGCGCGCATCGCCCGGTCGGCCGCCAGGATCTGCGTCTCTTCGCCCGGATGGGTGCTGGCGGCGAGCCAGACCGGCCGCGCGCCGATCGCGGCCTTGAACGCTGCGACCGCCGCCGGATCCGCGGGCAGCGGCTCGGCCGCATCCTTGAGGTTGCCGGGGGCCGGGACCGGCCGGCCGAGCACGGCCGAGAACCGGGCGGCGCTGTCGTCATCCTGGGCGAGCAGCGGCCGGAAGCCGCCGATCAGCCGGGCGGCGAGGCCGGGCAGCCTCGCCCAGCGCCGGGCAGAGGTCGCCGACATCCGGGCATTGACCAGGGCGCGCGGAATGCGCCGCCGGTCCAGCCCGTCGATCAGATTGGGCCAGATCTCGCTTTCGACGAAGACCGCGGCATCCGGCCGCCAGTGATCCAGGAAGCCGTCGACCGCCACGGGCAGGTCGACCGGGGCGAACTGATGCAGGGCGCCGACGCCCCCCCCGGTTTCCGTCAGCCGGCTTTCCATCAACCGGGCCGAGGTGACGGTGCCGGTGGTGACCAGCACCGTGGTCGCGGGCGCCATCGCCTTCAGCCGCGCGATCAGCGGCAGCAGCGACAGGCTTTCGCCGACACTCGCGCCATGCAGCCAGACCAGCCGCCCGGCCGGACGGGCAAGGCCGGGGCGCCCCAGACGTTCCGGCCAGCGGGTATCGTGCTCGCGCCCCGCCGCCCGGCGGCGCTCCAGATGGCGCTTGACCAGCGGCGTGCCCAGACGGGCGAGGCCGCGATAGAGACTGAGAGCCAGACCTGCCGTACTGATCGATCCCGCCCCGCTCATCGATCCGCCGCCGCCTGTTCGGTATCCAGCGGCGGCGGCAGCTCCAGCGGCGCATGGCCGGTGGCGCGGTCCGCCTCGGCGGTGATGCGGTTCAGCTCGTCCTCGATCCGGATCCGGTAGCGGTCCAGCGTCGCGGCATCGGCATCGCGGGGCACATGGATCGGCTCGCCCCAGATGAACACCCCGCGGCTGAACGGCATCGGCACCAGGAACCGGTCCCAGCTGCCCAGCAGCCGCCGCCGGCGCATGCCGAAGGTGGCCGGGATGACCGGCACCCCTGAAAGCCGGGCAATCGCCGCGATGCCGCCGCTTGCCCGCTGACGCGGCCCGCGGGGCCCGTCGGGGGTGACGCCGGCATATTCGCCGGCGCGGATCGCCTTCACGATCTGCCGCACCGCCGCCGCCCCGCCTTTCGACGACGAGCCGGCGACCGAGCCCAGGCCGAAATGGGCGATGGTATCGGCGATCAGCCGGCCGTCGCGATGCTGGCTGATCAGCATGTTCATCGGCACGCCCGCCCGCCAGACATGGGGCATCATCAGCAGCCGCCCGTGCCAGAAGGCCAGGATGAAGGGCCGGCCCTCGTCCCAATGGGCGCGCGGGACGGCATCGCCCGTCACCTGCCAGCGGCCGGTGGCATGGACCAGTCGGATATAGGCGGCGGCGATCCGGCAGGCGAGGCGGCGCGCCCGGTCGCTCTTCAGCCAGCGCTTGACCAGCCCCGCCATCGGCCTCAGCCCTTCCGCACGGTCGGCGCGGCTGCCCCGGCGGCATCCTCGACATCGATATGGCCGACCGGCGTCTCGGACTGGTCGGCGAACTGCAGCGCATGCAGCCGGGCATAGGCCCCGCCCTGGGCGATCAGTTCGCCGTGGCTGCCCTGTTCGATCACCCGGCCGCGATCCATCACGCAGATCAGGTCGGCATCGACCACGGTCGACAGCCGGTGGGCCACCACCACCACCGTGCGCCCGGCCATCAGCCGGGTGAGCGCATCCTGCACCGCCCGCTCGCTTTCCGTGTCGAGCGCCGATGTCGCCTCGTCGAGCAGCAGGATCGGCGCGTTCTTAAGCATGGCGCGGGCGATGGAGATCCGCTGGCGCTGGCCCCCCGACAGGCTGGAGCCATGCTCGCCGACCGGCGTGTCATAGCCCTTGGGCAGGGCCATGATGAAATCATGTGCCGCGGCATCGCGCGCGGCGGCCTCGATGTCTTCGCGCGCGGCATCGGGCCGGCCATAGGCGATGTTGGCCGCGACGCTGTCGTTGAACAGCGTCACCTCCTGCGAGACCAGCGCGATCGCGGCGCGCAGCGACGCCATGGTCACCGCGCGGACATCGGCCCCGTCGATGGTCAGCCGGCCGCCGTCGAGGTCGTAAAAGCGCGGGATCAGGTTGATCACGGTCGACTTGCCGGCGCCCGAGGCGCCGACCAGCGCCACCCGCTTCCCCGCCGGCACCACCAGATCCAGCCCGTCGAGCGCCGGCGCCCCGTCGGCACCATAGCCGAAGCGCGCATCCTCGAACCGGATCTCGCCCTTGACCGGCCCGCCGATGACCTGGGGCAGGGGCTTTGCGTCCGGCCGGTCGGTGATCGTCGCCGGCAGGTCGACCAGTTCGAACACCCGATGGGCGGCGGCCAGGCCTTCCTGGAGATTGGCGTTCAGATTGGCGAGGGTCTTGGCCGGGCGATAGGCCATCAGCAGGGCGGTCACGAACGAGAAGAAGGCCCCGGGCGTGGTCTCGCCCGCGACCACCTGTGATCCGCCATAGAAGATGACGAGGCCGACCGCCACGCCGCCCAGTGCCTCCATGATCGGCGAAGAGGCGGCACGGATGCGTTCGGCCTTGCCGGTCAGGCGGTAGATCTCCTCGACCGTCACGCCCATCCGCCGGGTTTCATAGCCCTCCATGCCATAGGCCTTGACGTGGCGGGCGCCCAGGAAGGTCTCTTCCAGAATGCCGGTCAGCCGGCCGATCTGGTCCTGGGCGCGGTCCGACACCTTGCGCATCCGCCGGCCCAGCTTCGCGATCGGCAGGATCGCGACCGGGAAGACCACGAAGGCGATGATCGCCAGCAGCCAGTCCTGCCAGAACATCAGCCCCACCAGGAAGATGACGGTCAGGCTTTCCTTGGCCAGGCTGGTGATCGCGGCGGCGGCGGATTTGCGCACCAGCTGCACGTCATAGGTGAAGCGCGCGATCAGCCGCCCCGATCCGGTGCGGTGGAAGAAGGCGAGATCGGCGGCCATCAGCCGCTGATACATCCGGTGCTGCAGATCGGCCACCACCCGGGTGCCCAGCCGTTCCATCAGCACCCGTTCGGCATAGGTCGCAAAACCATTGGCGGCGGCGATGGCGAGCACGGCGGCGGGCACCAGCAACAGCATGGTCTCGTCGCGCTTCAGGAACACATCGTCCAGCACCGGCTGCATCAGCCAGGCATTGGCGGCGGTTGCGGCCGCGGTCACGATCATCGCCCCGATCGCAAGCGCGATCCGCCGCCAATAGGGGCGCAGATGCTCGCGGGCGAGGCGGGTGATCAGGGCCCGGGTGCCGGCGGCACCTGCGGGGTGGGGAGACTTCGGCTTGCGGCGCGACATGGGGCGGGGATGGATCCCGTGAAGAGGCGGCGGCCGGCGGATGCGGTCGGCATCCGGCCGGCGCGGGTCATGGCTGCGGTTGTACGCCAGCCGGCGCCGGGCTTCCAGCCGCATCGACCGCAAGCCGGCCGATCAGGGCGGCATGCAGCGCCGGGTTTGCGGCGATCAGCGAGGGATGTTCGGTGGTGTCGGGCCTGGCATAGAGCAGGTCGCGGCCCTCGGCATCGGTCATCCGTCCGCCCGCCTCGGCGACGATCAGATCGGCGGCGGCGAGATCCCAATCGGCCTTGGGGCGCAGCGACACCGCGGCATCGAAGCGGCCGGCGGCGACCAGCGCCAGCTTGTAGGCGATGGAGCCGAGCGCGATGACCGCGCTGCCGTCCAGGCCTGAACCCCAGCGACGTTCATGAAGTTCCCGGCGCGAGACCAGCAGCCGGGCGGCAAGCGGATCGGCCCCCTCGCCCACCCGGCAGGGGATGCCGTTCAGCCGGCAGCCATGGCCGGCCACCGCCTCGAAAAACTCGCCCGTCGCCGGGTTGAAGACCTGGGCGATCACCGGGCGTCCGGCCTCGACCAGGGCGACCGAGATGGTGAATTCCGGCCGCCCGTCCACGAAGGCCCGGGTGCCGTCGATCGGATCCACCACCCAGATCCGCGGCCGGGCGCGTTCCGAGAGATGGGCGACGCTTTCCTCCGACAGCCAGCCATAGCCGGGCCGGGCATGGAGCAGATGGTCGCGCAGCACCGTGTCGATGGCGATGTCGACCTCGGTCACCGGATTGTCGCCGCCCTTGTCCCAGGTCACCGGCGCCTTGCCGAAGGCGTTCATGGCGATCCGCCCACCCGTCCGCAACGCCCGCTCCAGCAGCAGGCGGTCGTCGACGAGGTCGGCCGGCAGGGCGCCGTCGGGCAGGGCGAACAGGGGCGGGGTCATCGGTGGCGGGCACTCCCGGTCGTGGATATGGGGTCGTCTGGTCGTTTCGCAGATCAGGCGCCGGCGACGGTCAGGCCGCCGACGGCGAGCGTCGGCGCATCGGTGCCGCTGCGGAATTCGAGATCGGAGGCGGGTTCCACCGACATCAGCATGTCCTGGATGCGCCCTGCAACCGTGATCTCGTTCACCGGATAGGCAATTTCGCCGTTCTCGATCCAGAAGCCTGCCACACCCTGGCTGAAATCGCCGGTGACGACGTTCACACCCGAGCCCATTGTTTCATCGACCAGCACGCCGGTGCCGATCTTCGCAATCAGCTCGTCGCGGCTGAGCGTGCCCGGCGCCAGATAAAGATTGCTCGAGGCCGGGCTGGGGGCCGATCCGGCGCCGCGGGCGGCATGGCCGGTGCTCTTCAGCCCCAGCTGACGGGCGGAGCGGCAGTCCAGCAGCCAGGATTTCAGCACCCCGCCTTCGACCACGGTCAGCGGCGCGCCGGCGATGCCCTCGCCGTCGAAGGGATGCGAGGCGGGCGCCCGCTCGCGGAACGGGTCGTCGATGATGGTGAAAGCGTCGCAGGCGACGCGCTCGCCCATCCGGTCCTTCAGGAAGCTGGTGCCGCGGGTGACCGCCGCCCCGTTGACGGCCGACGCGATGGCCGCGACCAGCATGCGCGACACCCGCCGGTCGAACACCACCGGCACCCGCGCGGTCTTCGGCCTGCGCGGGGTCAGCCGCGCCACCGTCCGCTCGCCCGCGATCCGGCCGATCCTGGCCAGATCGTCCATGTCGGCCACGAAGCGCTTCGAGGTGTATTCATGGCCGCGGACCATGTTCAGCCCCTCGCCCGCGATCACGCTGGCGCCCACCGTGAAGCGGCTGGTGCGATAGGCGCCGCGGAAGCCGTTGGAGGCGGCGAGCGCGATCATGCTGTGGGACTGGGACGCGCCGGCACCCTCGGAATTGGTCACGCCCTCGACCCCGCGGGCCGCCTCTTCGCAGGTCTCGGCCCAGGCGAGCAGATCCTCGGCGCTGAATTCGGTCGGGTCGTAGATCTCCAGCGCCGGAATCTCGCGCGCGATCTCGTCCGGCTCGGCCAGGCCCGCAAAGCGGTCCTCGGGCACGACATTGGCCATGGCGACCGCGCGCTCGGCCAGCGCGTCCAGGCTGCCGGGCCTGAGGTCCGCGGTCGAGACGATCGCCTGACGGCGCCCGACCAGGACCCGAAGCCCCAGATCGCCGCCATCCGACCGGGTCAGTTCCTCGATCTTGCCCAGCCGGCGCTGCACCGACAGCGCGCGGCTCTCGACCATCAGCGCATCGGCCTGGTCGGCACCGGCACGCTTCGCGCGCGCAATCAGGTCTTCGAGCAGGTCGAGAGCGTTTCCAAGTCCGGTATCGGTCATCGGTATCTCACGTGAGCGGAAAAGGCAGGCGGCGCGGATCTGGTCCACGTTCGTCATGGCCTCAGGATATGGGGTGGGGGGCCCTGAATGCCAGCGTCACGGTCGCGCGCCACCGGAACGGGCGTGCTCGGGATCGCCTCAGGGACACGGCCTTGCCTACGCGTCCACGTAGCTTCGTGTGCCTGCTGCCCGTGCGATCATGCCGGGGACGGCCCCGCCGGGGTCGGCGACGGATCTGCATCGGAGGGATGAGCGGTGAAACGGATCCTGATCAGCGTTCCGGGGCAGTACTACAAGAACATCTACCTTCCCTATGTCTGGGCTGTGCTCAAGACCCATGCCGAGCATGACCCGGAGATTCGGGCGGCCTATGAGTGGCTCGAGCCGGTTTATCTCTATCATGGTGAGGCATTCGACCAGATCTCCGACCTGTCTGTCGACGTGCTGGGGCTGTCCTGCTACGTGTGGAACTGGTCGACGAACCTCGAAATTGCCCGCCGGGTCAAGGCGCGCAATCCCGGCTGTCTGGTGGTGGCCGGCGGCCCGCATCCGGCCTGGGGGGAGCCCGGCTTCATCGATGCCCAGGGCGTCATCGACATTATCGTCAAGCGCGAGGGCGAGGAACCGTTTCGCCGTATCCTGAAAGCGGCGTTGGCGGCGGTCCCTGACTTTACCGGTATTCCGAACCTCATCCTGCGCGGAGACCGGCACACGGAAGACACCGGCCCCCTTGATCTGACCGGCATGGCGAGCCCGATTCTGGCCCAGGCGGCATATTTGGCGCGCATGTCGCGGGAGCTTCGTGCGCGTGGGCGTGACGCCCACATGATGTGGGAGACCAATCGCGGCTGCCCGTATTCCTGCGCATTCTGCGACTGGGGATCGGCGACCAACGCCAAGGTGCGCCGTTTCGACATGACGCGACTGGAGGCAGAGATCGACTGGTTCTCCGAGGCCCGTCTGCACACGGTCTTCATCGCCGACGCCAACTACGGAATGCTGAAGCGCGACGAGGAAACGGCCGAGCGTCTGTGCCTGTCGAAAAGAACGACCGGCTATCCCGAGTACATCGTCCTGAACCCGCCGAAGAATCGACAGGACGTCATGGCCCGCATCACAGAGCGGTTTTGTGAAGCCGGATTGTTTGCGCTGAGTTCGGTGAATTTTCAGCACACCCGCGCTCAGGTCCTTCAGGCAATCGCCCGCGAAAACATTCCGATCCGCAAGCTGATGGAGCCGATCGTCCGGCAGTGGACGCCTCAGACGCCGATCACGGCGGTGCTGATTACGGGTAATCCGGGCGATACGCCCGATCTGTGGATGGATTGCCACGACGATATTCTGGAGTGGGGGTTCCACGAGGATATCGTTGCCGTGGATTTCGTGGTTCTGCCCAATGCGCCGGCCGGTTCCCGCGCCTATCGTGCACAGTGGCAGATCGAAACCATCCGCCGAAGGATTCCGCTCAAGATTCTGCCGAAATCGGGGGCCGGAGATCGGGCGGAGAACTTCTGTGAATATATCGTTGCCACGTCGAGTTTCGACCGCGACGACTGGGTCAGGATGCGGCTGTGGACCACCATCGTCCAGGGGTTCCACAATTACGGCGCCACGCGTTTCATCTCGGCCTATCTGCGTCACTATCACGGCTGCCGCTATCGTGACGTTTACGAGGCTCTGATCGACCGCGCTCCGCAGGGCGGTGTCATTCGGCGTCTGACGGATCGTCTGAAAGCGGTGATCGGCGCCTATCTCTCGGATCCCGAGGGAGAGCTTTTCGTCGACTGCCACGCCGATCTGGATTTTCTGTGCCCCGTCGAGGGGGCGGCCTTCTTCCTTGCCGTCCTGGATGTCGATGGGTTTTATGCCGATGTCGAAAAGATTCTGCTCGATGTCTTCCATGTGGATCCGGTCGTCGCGGCCGACCTGATCGCGTTTCAGCGGGGGGTGCTGATCACGCCCGACTATGATCCGACGATCGGCCGTGACGTGGCGCTTGTCCACAACTGGCCCGAGGTTTTTCGCGCGATCCTTAGAGTCCGTCCGAGAAGTTATCTATGATTTCCGGCTCCTTGCGATTCTCCGCATCATGATCCGGATCATGGCGAGGCGGAGGAATGCCAAAGCC